>MIQB01000004.1 GCA_002890585.1 Tannerella sp. oral taxon 808 | reverse complement strand
ACACCCGCTTCCAGCTCAACGTCGTCGACATCTTCCTTGAGGCTGTCCACGTCGCGGTGCAGGTCGGTGAGGTCGATCAGGGCGGAGCGGAGGCGCTCGGCATGTTCCGTGGCGGCAGGCAGGTAGGCCGCGATGCCCTCCATTGCTGTGGCCGATTCGTTGAGCCGGATGAGGACGCCGCCCTCGTCGTCGCCCAAAGCGCCGGCCACTTTGTAGAAGGCTTCTTTGATCTCTTCGGCGTGTGCGAGTGTTTCGAGTTCGGCCTCGAGGGCGGCTTGCTCACCGGGCTGGAGGCGGGCGGCTGTTAGCTCATCGACTTGGAAGCGCAGGTAGTCCGCGTTTTGGCTGTTCTTTTCGGCGGCGGCCTTGAGCTCGTCAAGGCAGTGCTCGGCGGCGCGGAAGGCGTTGTATCGCTCGGTGTATGCCTGCATGAGGGGGCCGACTTGGGCCATGATGTCGACGACGTTGAGCTGGAAGCGGGTGTCGGCCAGGAGCAGGTTTTGGTGTTGGGAGTGGATGTCGATCAGGTGATCGCCCAGCGCCTTGACGGTGGATAGGGGGACGGGGCTGTCGTTGATAAAGGCGCGCGACTTGCCGGCGGCGGTGAGCTCGCGGCGGAGTAGGCAGCAGGTGGCGTCGTATTCGAGGTCGTTCTGGCGGAAGAAATCCTCGAGGCCGTAATCCGAAATGTCGAACTCGGCTTCTATGACGCATTTGTCGGCGCCCGCGCGGGCGCTTTTGGCGTCGGCGCGCCCACCGAGGACGAGCCCGAGGGCGCCAAGGATGATGGATTTGCCGGCGCCCGTCTCGCCGGTGACGACCGAAAAGCCTTGATCGAACGTGATGTCGAGCCGGTCGATGAGTACGAAGTTTCGTATGTGAAGCGACTTAAGCATAAGGTCTATGTGAACTAAAAACTAAAATCTAACAACTAAAATGAGTCGGTTTGGCTTGCTGCATGCCGTGCAAGGTCCGAAATGCCCCCCATTTTCCCCGGCGCACGCCATGCGCACCGAAAACTTGGCCTCGTTTTGCTTCCGCATGTCATGCGCGACGAAAACTTGCCTCGTTTTGCTTCCGCACGCCATGCGCACCGCAATCTTGGCCTCGTTTTGCTTCCGCATGTCATGCGCGCCCAAAATGACCCTCGTTTTGCTCACGCATGTCATGCGCGCCCGAAATGGCCCTCGTTTTGCTCCAGCACGCCATGCGCGCCGAAAACTTGCCTCGTTTTGCTTCCGCACGCCATGCGCGCTGAAATCGTGGCCTCGTTTTGCCCCAGCACGCCATGCGCGCCCGGAATGACCCGCTTTTTCTCCAGCGCATGAGATGCGCGCTCCGAAATGCGGTGCATTTCACCGGCCGAAGACGGTGCGAGATCCACGCGCGCCCTCAATTCCGTAGCGCCTCGAAGCGATTAGTGGCGCCGGGGAAGAGGTTGGAGAGCAGCTTGTATCCGGCCTGCTTCTCCTGCGTGGTGGCTTTGGAATAGATGGCCGTCACCTCGTCGAGCTTGGTATCGGTGAAGAGTTGCAGCAGGATGGAGGTGGGCCGGGCGCTTTTGAGCTCGGTGAGTGCGGGCAGGGCGGCGATCAGGTTGGTGCGTCCGCGGTCGGGGTTGGCGGCCATCTCGTCGAGCCCCTTGCGGTGGTAGTCGTACCAGAACTGGCGGAAGGCCTCGCCCTGCGGTTCGGTCAGGGCCGTGATGAGGGCGTGGCGGTTGTCGTTGCCGTCGAAGGCCTTCCAGCCGTTCCACGAGGGTTCGGACTGGGCCAGGGTGACGATCTGCTGCGCCTGGTTGAGGAAGGGGGTGCCGCCTTTGGGCGAGAAGCTGTCGAAGTCGAGCCCGAGGATGGTGTAGATGTAAAAAACGATCGTGGCGGTGAGGTTGCTTTGCAGCGTGCTCTCGTTGTATTCGAGCGGCTCGTGCTCGGTGTAGACGAAGTCTAAGCGCGTGTCGCGGAAGTTGAACAGCGTGGTGGTGTAGGCCGAATTATAGACCGGGCGGCGGGCCTGCACTTGCAGTTCGCAGCTGAAGCGGTTGTCCTCCATCGTGTTGACGATCATGGTGAAGGTGCAATCGATGCGCTCATTGGGCGCGAACTTCGCGTTGGTCCATTTTCGGTTATTGATGAACTCGTTGAGGGCCGTTTGGAGGGTCTTGAAGATCTCCTTGCTTGTGCCCTGCACCTTGTCGCTATTGATCGTCAGCCGAGCATTCAGCTCGGAGATCTGCGCGCGGCCGGCCGTGGCCAGAAGGAGGGAGAGGAGGAGCAGGAGGGGGGCTGATCTGCGTCTTTTCATTGGTTACGTATTGCGGTTTGGTGATACATACTCCCGCAGGCAGTCGATGATGTCGTCGGCCGCCTCGGTCTTGCTTTTTAGGGGGAATCCTCGGGTGCGCCCGAGGCCATCGATCACGGTGATCTTGTTCGTGTCGCACCCAAATCCGGCGCCCGCATCTTGCAGGGAGTTCAGGACGATGAGGTCGAGGTGCTTGCGCTGTAGCTTCTCCCGGGCGTGCGCCACGGCGTCGTTCGTCTCCAAGGCGAAGCCCACGAGGCACTGGTCGGGGCGCTTCCTACGGCCCAGTTCGGCTGCGATGTCTGGGTTGCAGACGAGCGAGAGCCGGAAGTTGCCCTTCCCCTCGCGTTTGATCTTCTCCTCCGCGGGCGTCTCAGGCCGATAATCGGCTACGGCAGCAGCCAGTATGGCGATGTCGCACGTGGGGAAGAGCGTTGTGGCTGCTTCATACATCTCATCGGCCGACTCCACGTCGGTGCGGACTATGCGCGGGTGCTGCGTGCTGAGCGCGACAGGGCCAGCCACGAGCTTCACCTCCGCGCCGCGCCGTGCGCAAGCCTCGGCCAGGGCGAAGCCCATCTTGCCGGTGGAATAGTTGCCGATGAAGCGCACGGGGTCGATCTTTTCATACGTCGGCCCGGCGGTGATCAGCACCGTGCGCCCGCGGAGGTCGCCCTCGTCGCTCCAGTAGCGCGCCATCACGTCGACGATGCGGTCAGGCTCCTCCATGCGTCCCTTCCCCACAAGCGTGCTGGCCAGTTCGCCCTCGGCCGGCTCGATGATCCGGTTGCCGAAGGCCCGCAGGCGGTTGAGATTCTCCTGTGTGGCGGGGTGGGCATACATGTCGAGGTCCATTGCCGGGGCAACGAAGACGGGCGCCTTGCACGAGAGGTAGGTCGTGACTAACATATTGTCGGCCACGCCGTGGGCCATCTTGCCGATCGTAGCAGCCGTGGCCGGGGCGATGAGCATGGCGTCGGCCCAGAGCCCGAGGTCTACGTGGCTATGCCACGACCCATCGCGCCGCGAAAAGAACTCGCTGACGACGGGCTTTCGGCTGAGCGTGGCCAGCGTGAGGGGCGTGATAAACTCCTTGGCGGCGGGCGTCATGACTACTTGCACCTCGGCTCCCTCCCGGATGAGTGCGCGGGTGAGGTATGCCGCTTTGTAAGCAGCTATGCTGCCCGTCACGCCGAGGATGATCTTCCGGCCCATCAGGCGTCGGAGGGGCTTTTCAGTCTCCATCTCTTTTTGGTTTACGGGTAAGCGTTTGGGGTGTGTGGGGGTTACTTCAGGCGCATGCGGATCTCGGTTAACTTCTGCTTCGTATTCAGCGGGAAATCACCGCTCATCATCCACGAGTAATAGCCCGGATCGACGCGCAGTACCTCCTCCACCAAGCGCCCCTTGTACTTCCCGAAGTTGATCACCTCCTCGCCCTTGTCGTTGTATATCAGTCGGCCGGCAAAGTCCACATTGTTCGTGTATCCGGAGTATTCCGATAGGAAGCGGATGTCATTCTTCAGGTTGGGGTATCGATCCAGCTGTGCCATGAGCACCTCGTAGGTGGCGCGAGTATCGGCAGCGGCGCTGTGGGCCTCGTCCAAGTCTTTGCCGCAGTAGAATTTGTATGCGGCCGACAGCGTGCGCTGCTCCATCTTGTGGAAGATGGTTTGCACATCCACAAACTTGCGTTTCGAGAGATCTATATCCACGTTCGCCCTCAGAAATTCCTCAGCCAGCAGGGGTATATCGAAGCGGTTGGAGTTAAATCCGGCCAAGTCGCAGCCTTCGATCTGTGCTGCCAACGACTTGGCGATCTCCTTGAATGTTGGGCAGTCCTTCACGTCCTCATCGCCGATGCCGTGAATGGCCGTAGCCTCCGGCGGGATGGGTATTCCCGGGTTGATTCTTCGGGTCCGGCCCTCCTCCTTGCCGTTGGGAGTGATTTTTAGGATTGAAATCTCCACGATCCGATCCTTGCTAATGTTTACGCCCGTCGTCTCAAGGTCGAAGAAGACGATGGGGTTGGCTAAGTTCAGTTGCATGATGTCTGGGGGGGCGGTTAACTGTTCAGCATCATGGGCATCAGCAATGCCAGGAGCTCTTCGTCGGGTTCGTTTTCAGTTGGCACGATGACGCCCGCCCGTGTAGCATCGCCCAGCTGTAGGTTAATCTCCTTCGCGTTGATGTTGCTCAACATTTCGATCAGGTAAGGCGCCTTAAAGCCGATGTTCAGCTCGTCGCCGAAGTATTGACAGTCCACCGTCTCCTCAGCCGAGGTCGAGAAGTCGATGTCTTGCGCTGAGATTGTTAGTCCGTCCTCCTCCGTCAGATGCAACCGCACCAATCCGCTGGCCGGGTTTGACGATACGGAGACGCGCTTCAATGCATTCAGCAAATAGAGCCTGTCGATGGTCATCTCATTCGGATTTTCCTTCGGGATCACGCTGCTATAGTTCGGGTAACGCCCCTCGACTAATCGGCAGACCATCTCGAACTTTTCCGCACGGATGCATGCCGTGTTTTCATCGAATCGGATGGTGATGTCTTCCGTCTCTTTGGGCAGCAACGCCCTTAGCAGGTTGGCCGACTTCTTCGGCAGCACAAACGATGCCTCCTGCTTGACCTTCGTTGTGAGGTCGCTTATCTGCACCAACTTATGTCCGTCAGACGCAACGAAAATGAGTCGATCCGGGTGTATGTCGAAGTAGATGCCATTCATCACCGGCCTCAGCTCATCGTCAGCCGTAGCAAACAGCGTTCGGCTAATTCCGTTAAGCAAGACTGGCGCGCTGATCGAGAAGGAGGTGGCATCGCTCTTCATCTCCTTCTGCTGCGGATATGTGTCGCCCCGCTGCCCAACGAACTCATACTTCCCATTCTCATACCGCACGACGGTGGAAAGATTCTCATCGTCGATCTCGAACGACAGGGGTTGTTCCGGAAGTTCCTTCAGGAAGTCCAGCAAGATCTTGGCCGACACTGCAAAATATCCGCCGCCTTCCACATTCAGTGCAGTGATGGAAGTTTCCAAGCGTGTTTCCATATCCGATGCGATGATGGTCAGTTTCCGCTTCTCTCCCTCTAAATAGAAAAGGAAGCAATCGAGGATGGGCACGGTGTTTTTTGAAGCAATGACTTTGCTGATCGCTTGCAAATTGTACGACAAGGCGCTGCTTGATACATCGAAATTCATAATGGTCTTGGTTTCTGATTAATTATTCTGTGAGTGGTTCGCTTTTTCCTATAAATAAAAAACCCTCACCCAATAAGATTATTGAGTAAGAGTTTTTACTGCCTGTATTTCTTATTCAAAAAGACTATTTCTTGAAATATTCTTTTACATCATCGTTTGGGATCATCTCCTCTTGAAAGACGTAAGCGCCTGTCTTGGGTGACTTCACCATTTTGATCACTTTGGAGTAGGTGCGTCCGCCTCCTCCTGTTTTAAACGTCGCGACTGTCTTTTTTGCCATAGTCTAAAATCTCCTCTTGATTACTTTA
The DNA here is from genome assembly GCA_002890585.1 of Tannerella sp. oral taxon 808. Taxonomy (GTDB): domain Bacteria; phylum Bacteroidota; class Bacteroidia; order Bacteroidales; family Tannerellaceae; genus Tannerella. The sequence continues at coordinate 50,808 of MIQB01000004.1, read as the reverse complement.
TCTCTTTGTGCACCGTCATCCTTTTCAGGATGGGGTTGTATTTCTTCAGCTCGAGCCGCTGGGTGGTGTTCTTGCGATTCTTTGTAGTGATGTAGCGCGACATGCCTGGCATGCCACTTGCTTTATGTTCGGTGCATTCAAGGATGACCTGTACCCTGTTACCTTTTACTTTCTTCGCCATCGCTGTTTTCTCCTATTTATTTATGCGTTATGCTTTTCAGCCTAGAAAGCCTTGCGCTGCTGCGCTTTTAATTGCGGCGTCGAGTCCTATTTTATTGATCAGGCGTAATCCTGCGGCCGACACGTTGAGTGTAACCCAGCAATCCTGCTCTACCCAATAGAACTTCTTCGCAAAGAGGTTCACGTTGAATTTGCGCCTTGTCCGCGCATTGGAGTGAGCGACGTTATTACCCGACATCGCTTTCTTTCCCGTAATCTGACAACTCTTAGACATTGCTCCTATTATTCTTTCTTGTTTATCCATCTTACGTGAAGGCGAAAAAAAAGAGAATCGCTTCTCTTTTCTTGTTCGTGTCCTCCACTTCTTTATTTGTACGCAGGATGAGATTTGAACTCACACACCGTTACCGGCACTACCCCCCTCAAAGTAGCGTGTCTACCAATTTCACCACCTGCGCATTTTATGAAAGGGGTGCCCAGAACAGGACTCGAACCTGCATGCCTCTCGACACACGCACCTGAAACGTGCGCGTCTACCAATTCCGCCACCTGGGCCTATCAATTCATTGCTTAAAAAGAGGACGGCCTGATGGTTTTTTGTCCTTCTCAACTTGCAGCTGATCGGAACGGGGGAGGGCTCGTCTTCTTCTTTATAAAAAAGAGAGCGGAAGACGGAACTCGAATCCGCGACCCCAACCTTGGCAAGGTTGTGCTCTACCAACTGAGCTACTTCCGCTTGTGTTTTTTGTGTCGATCTCTCTCGATTGACGGGCGCAAAGATATTTCCGATTACCAAACGTGCAAATGTTGCGTTGTTTTTTTCTGGGGGAGGGGGGGGCGGCGTGTGTGTGTTGTGTGGATTAATAGAGGTCGAGCCACTCGTAGGCGTTGCCGAGGTGGTCGATGAAGCGGAGGAGGTCTTCGCGGGCAAGGGTGAGGGAGGCGGTGTTGAGGCAGGGGTGGAAGCTGAGGCGGGGGGTGTGGCGGAGGTTTTGGTCGAGGAAGAGGCGGACGTGGTGCTCGGTGTCGTGGATGAGGCCGAAGGGGCTGACAGAGCCGGGGGTAAGGCCGAGGTAATGTTGCATGCGGCGGGGGGAGGCGAAGGTGAGTTTGCCCTCGTGGAGGCGATGCTCGATGGCGTGGATGTCCATCGAGCTGTCGCCGGCGAGGATGACGAGGTAGTGGCGGTTGCCCTTGTGGTTGCGGAAGAAGAGGTTTTTGCAGAGGTTGACGTCGTGGCCGTGGAGGTAGTGTTGGGCGGCGGCGAGGGTGGGGAGGGGGGGATGTTCGATGTAATCGAAGGGGATGTTGAGTTGTTGGAGGAGGGTGTAGAGCGCGGGTGGGCCGATCATGGTGGGTGGGGGTTATTCGGTGCGTTCGATGAGGGTGGTGAAGAGGCGGGTCATGACGTCGGTGGCGCGGTTGGCGGCGCGGACGACTTCGTCGGCGTCGTTGACGAAATCGTCGGCGAAGTGGTAGCCTTCGTTGGTGATGACGGACATGCCGAAGACGCGTATGCCGGCGTGGCGGGCGACGATGACTTCGGGGACGGTGCTCATGCCGATGGCGTCGCCTCCGAGGCGGCCGTAGGCGGCGTATTCGGCGGGGGTCTCGTAGGAGGGGCCGGTGAGGCCGACGTAGACGCCTTTTCGGAGTGTGATGCCTTGCTCTTGGGCGATGGCTTCGGCGGCGTGGATGAGGTCGCGGTCGTAGGCGCGGGTCATGTCGGGGAAGCGGGGGCCGAAGCGGGGGTCGTTGGGGCCGATGAGGGGGTTGGGCATCATGTTGATGTGGTCGCGGATGATCATGAGGTCGCCGATGTGGTAGGTGTTGTTGATGCCTCCGGCGGCGTTGGAGACGAGGAGGCGACGGACGCCGAGGAGGGCCATGACGCGGATGGGGAAGGTGACTTGTTGCATGGTGTAGCCCTCATAATAGTGGAAGCGTCCTTGCATGGCCATGACGGGCTGACGGCCGAGGCGGCCGAAGATGAGGTTGCCTTTGTGGCCGACGGCGGTGGAGTGGGCGAAGTGGGGGATGGCGGCGTAGGGGATGATGGTGGCGTCGGTGATGTGGTCGGCGAGGGCGCCGAGGCCGCTGCCGAGGATGATGGCTGTTTGGGGGGCTTGGCCGATGTGTTGGATGAGGTGTTCGGCGGCTTCGTGGTGGGGGGTGGGGGTTGTTTTCATTTTCTTGTGTTATTGAGGTGATTCTTTTTCGTAGAGTTCGATGGGGAGGCCGTCGGGGTCGGCGAGGAAGAGGAAGCGGAGGCCGGTGTAGGGGTCGGTGCGGATGGGCTCGTGGGAGATGCTGCGGCGATCGAGGTAGCGGCTGGAGGCTTCGATGTCGTCAACTTCGAAGGCGAGGTGGCGGAGGCCGGCGGCTTCGGGGTATGACGGCCGCGGGGGTGGCGAGGGGAAGGAGAAGAGTTCGACGACGTAGGTGTCGCCCAGGGCGAGGTCGGCTTTATAGGATTGTCGCTCGGCGCGGTAGTGCTCGGCGCGGAGGGTGAGGCCGAGGATGTGGGTATAGAAATGGAGCGAGCGGGGGTAGTCGGCCGAAATGATGGCGATGTGGTGGAGGCGGCGGAGGGGGAGGGGCATGGTGGTTATTTCTGTTTGGATGAGTATTCAAATTGAATAGATAACCCAGCTGACCGTTCGACAATCTCGAAGGGCTCTATAAAAAGTGACTTATCAAAGAAGCAGAGCTGGACTTTGTCCAACCTTGCCACGGTCATTCGGCTTCCGGGAAAGGTGATGTTTGTAGAGATAAATTTTGGAGGGTGAGGACAAACTCGGATGGCTTTATAGCTAAATCCGGCATGTCGTTTTAGGTAGGCGAGGACAAAGGGGAAGCTTATTGTTTTAGTTCTGCGCCTCTCTTGAATCTGTCTTGCGAGGCTCATGAATTCGTCGTAGTGAGCGAGGTCGCCGACCATATCAAATAGGGAGGGTGAATGGGCGTCGTATCGTAATTGACAGATGATGTAGCCCTTTTCCTGATAGATGGTTTCTCCCCACCAGCGAGCGTCAGCGATTCGTGTGTCCCAGAAATAATATCCGGGTCCCAACCAAGGCTCCCTTACGCCTTCTTTCTTTTTACCGTTGACGTCATGAAGATGACACCAATAGGGGCCGTGCGCCAAAACTTCCTCGTCATTGCTTCGGTCTTCAAGCGTCTGATAGATTGTCGTCTCTTTCATTTGTAGAGATAGTGACAATTGTAGTTTTCGACTTCAACTTATCTCCGAGACCTTTCAAATTGACGATTGGAAGTACAACCGGAGTAACATTAGCCTGAAGAAAAACGGTGCTGATAAAAGCTCGTATATAGGGGAAAAGGATGGCCAAAGAGTTGGAATAAAAGAACTCTGGGATGTCGTCTGGCGAGGTGCATGAATCAATATGAAAGTCTGCTGTACAGGATGCATCAATAACTGATTCGAGGCTGTCTTTACGCGTTACATGGGTCTTAAAAAGCAATTCATATCGAGAATCTTCTGCGTAAAAAGTACCGCTTGGATCCATTGAGATGACCAGCTCTGTCTTATCTGGAATTTCAAAATGTGCCGTGACATCGATAAACCGATAAGTCTTTAATCTAAAGACTGCTTTTTTCAATCCTTCTTTTTCCATAATAGTTTCTCCTATCAAGCTGCATAGTCGTAATCGTTCTCATTATGAACTTCCACTTCATTTGACTGTTCGAATGAATACGCTTGGTTTTGCTCTCTGTTGTATATCAGAGTAGGAGGCTCTGACCTTAGAAACTCGATATACTCTTTCATCGCCTCTGCATACTCGAACACATCGGGGCCGATCTTGTTCAAGTAAGCCAGCTCTTCCCATTCTTTATCCAGCACCTCTTGCGGGGTGTTGTCGAAGTAATTCTTCAGTTCTTCAAGCATTTTTCCCATGATTGGTTCATTTGATTAATGATGAATAAGCCATGATCATTGAGCTAAAAACGAAAAATGACCGGGCACACGCTCTGGGGGGGCGTGTGCCCGGCATAATCATTGATCATTAAGAATGAATCATTAGCCCTGTCCGTCGGGTTTTTTGGGGGGCTCTGAGGGGATTTGGATGTCGTCGCCGCCGCTGTCGCCGCCGCCGGGGTTGGGCTTCGGCTGCTCCTCGTCGGGCTTTTTGGGTGGCTCTTCGGGGAGGTGGATGTCGTCGCCGCCGCCGGGCTTCTTCGGATCCTTGGGCTGCTTGGGATCTTTGGGTTGCTTGGGATCCTTGGGCTTTTTGTTGGCGGAGGATTTCTTCTGCGCCATGCTTTGGTTATGCAAAGCTTTGTAGTCGGCTGAGGTCTTGTTCATGTGCCGAACGAGTCCTTCGATCATGGCTCGATCTTCGTCGGCCGTGGCGTAGATGTAGGCGGCTTGGATGTACTGGCAGACTACCTCGTAGGCGGCGTCCGTTTTGGGGCGGACCTTGGTCATGGGTGGCAGTTTGCTGTCGGATTGGTCGCCGCGGCGCTGCATGAGGAGCTTTTTGTAGCCTTCATTGGCGGTGTGGAGGGCTGCGAGGGTGGCGGTGAGGCCGAGGGCGGCCACGTCGGCTGTGCGGGTGGAGAGGTCGGTCTCGAGGCCGTCGATGCTGGCTGTTTCCATTTCGTTACGGCGTTTTTGGATACCGGTGTAAGGCTCCAGCACGTTGTTCAGGCGTGTGGCGGCCTCGGCTGTTGCCTTCACGGGGGAGCAGATCTGCCCGCGGACCACGTAGAAGATGTTCGTCAGCAGTCGGTCGCGCTCGGTGTCTTTTTCGCGCAGTGCGACGGTGATCAACGACTTGGCGGCTTCTTCATTGATCTGCACTTCTTCGTGAATGTTCTTCTCCCATGTGGGCATTAATGTGGGGGGCATTTTTAGTTTCGTCTGATCGACGGACTTAACCCATTCGTACTGTGCGCTATGATACGCTGTGTGTTCCAGCGAATTGAAAACGCCACTGTTGTTTCCTTCGAACTTTACGATTTTCGGAAGGTTGTCTTCTGTTTCTGCCATAAGCTGATAGGTTTTTATGTGTGAATAATAAGGTGATCGATTAAGAAGGAGGCATTATGCGACATAAAACCGCATTTCCGATCGTCGAAGCCATGTTTTGCGACATAAAACCGCATTTCCTATTGTCAAAGCCATTTTATGCGACATAATATGGCATTTCCGATCGTCGAAGCCGTTTTATGCGACATAAAATCGCATTTCCAATCGTCAAAGCCATTTTATGCGGCATAATATGGCATTTCCGATCGTCGAAGCCATTTTATGCGAAAAGATGGCGTTTGGCACATCTCCGATCTCTGTCGGGAGCCGAGGTTTTGTGTATTGACGCTTCTCCAAGCCTCTTTTCGTTAGCCGATCTGGATTTGTTCGCAAACATAGTATGGGATTCTTGTTGGTCAATAGATCCCTGACGGTGCCGCTCCCCCCTCATTCCCCCTCGGGGTAGTATTTGCGGCGGATGCGGTCGAAGGTGCCGTCGCGGCGCATGCGGCGGAGCCAGGCGTTGAGGCTGTCGCGGAGGGCGGGGGAGGTGCGGCGCAGGGCCCAGGCGTGGAGCTGGGTGAAGCCGATGTCGGTCTCGATGTCGATGGCTGCGGGGTAGCGGGCTTGGGCGCGGAGGGCGGTCTGGCGGTCGCAGACGGTGTAGTCGATGTCGCCCGCGGCGACCATGTCGATGAGCTGTTCGGAGTCGTAGAGGGGCTCTTGGACGATGCGGAAGGTGTCGGCCATCTCGCGGCGGAGGTTTTCGAGGCGCAGGATGGCGGGCGATTCGCGGGGGACGTAGAGGGTGCGGCCGATGAGTTCGAGTTGGTTGCGGATGGGCGTCCGGCTCGTGTCGCGGCGTTGCACGAGCACTAAGCGGTCGGTCATCAGCGGGTCGGTGAAGAGGTATTCGGCCTTGAGCTCGTCCGTGGTGGGGAGGCTTCGGGCCACGACGTCGTAGCGCCCCTCACGGAGGCCACGGAAGCTGGCCTCGAGGCTCATCTCGAAGTGCATTTCGGTGGGGATGCCGGCGTATTGGGACAGGGCGCGGCAGAGGTCGTACTGGAAGCCTTGGAGGGTGGTGTCGCCCGGGGCGACGAAGCCGCCGGCGCCGCCGTAGGTGGTGACCATGCGGAGGACGCCCTCGCGGCGGATGGCGTCGTAGTCGCGGTTGGCGGCCCGTTCGGCGGCCTGTTTGTTCAGGGTTCGGAAGAGTCCGATGAGGCCCATCGTGGCCACGGCCAGCGCCAACAGGCCGACGTAAAGCTGAAGGAGTTTGCGGGGTTTCATATTCGTAAAAAGGGGAGGGTGGTAGAGAGTAGGAGGTCATTGACCATAAATCATTCCCCCGCCCGCCTATACCTTTATATATATAGGCCTGCGGGGGGCTTCATTCAATTATTAAACATCACCACCACGCCGAGCTTCACCACCATCGGGTTAAGCGGGTAATGCGGCATGGAGAAGTAGCGCGGCTCAGTGAAGAGGCGCCCGAGGTTGTAAGCCATCACGAAGAAGCGCGCCTGCCGGAGGTGGAAGTTGGCGTACGCATTGATGAGCGGATAATTGCCCACCCGCACCTCGCGCTGGTTCTGAAACTGCTGCGTGGCAGGCTCGTAATACGGCGCATGATAGGCCGTGAAGTAGCGCACATCGGCGCCGATCTGCACCAAGAGGACGCGCACCGGCCGCACCACCACATAGGCGCTCGAGCGGAACGCCAGCCGCGGCAGGGGCAGGATGCTGGCCTGCGACGAGAGCTGATAGACGGCCTCGTTGTCCCACCCGAAAGCGCGGAAGCGGAAGTCTTGCCTGAGGCGCGCGGTGACGACCTGCAGGCTGCCGCCATGCTGCGCCGGCCGGCCGTCGGTGCCGAAGTAGACGTAGTTCGTGATGTTCTCCACCCCCGCCTGAAGGCGCGTCCGCGTCTGCTCCCACTCGGCCGCGCCGCCGATGTAGACGCGCTGCGTATGGTTCAGGTCGTCGTCCCACATGAAGTATCGGCTGTGGAAGTGTCGCTGGAAGAAGGCGGGCTGCGTGTTGCTCAGCGCGGCCTCAGCGCGGATCGCCGCCTCACGCCCGAAGAGGCGGAAGCGCGTGCCGATCTCCCCGTTGAGGTGCACCTCCCCGAGGTCGTTGCCCAAGACGCCGAACTCGCCGCGGGCGCGGAAGGTGAGCAGCGGCGATTGTGTGCTGGAGAGTTCGGCGCCGAGCCAGGTGGCATATTCGTCCGTCCGCGTGCGCCCCTGGAAGACGCCGCCTGCCGTGTCGCCCGCCTGCTCGAAGCGCCTGTTCTCGAACGTGACGTATGCCGTCAGCCCGAACTTCACCCACCGTTGGAAGCCCTCGCGGAGCGAGAGGGCGAGCGTGTTGCGCAGCGTGCGTGCCGTTTGCAAGTCGTTGGGGAGCGCCGAGGTGGTATCATATCTGTGCGCATAGCACGTGTCGATGCCGGCGTCTTTCGAGATGAACCGGCGGCGGAAGTCCTCATATTCTATCGTGTGGATCACGCTGGCCACGGGCACAAACACCTCGTCGGCGTGCGGGTCGTCGTCTTCTTCTTCGTGCGGTGGCTGCGGCCGGCTGTCCGCAGGCGCGGCGTCAGCCTTTCCCTTCTCTTGCGCCTTTTCCGCGTCCAACCGGCGGATCTTCTCCTCACGCTCGTCGCGTTGGCGGCGCCGCTCGGCCTCAGCGTCCGTCATCTTTCGGTAGAAGCCCAAATTGTATCGGTGCGTCAAGAAGAGGTCGCGGCTGCGCAGGCGGTTGTATGTGTTGGAGAATCGCGTAGGGAACGATTTACTGTCCACTCCCCGTCGCCCATCCTCAAAGTTGTCCGGGTCTGTAATATATCGGTCGTCCGTCAGGCCGCCATTCTCATTGGTTACGAAGTTCAGGTTACGCACATGCGCAAACGCCTCGTAGCGGTCAGCTCGATAGCTCCCGAAGAATCGATACGAGAGCAGCTTATTGTTGTTCGAGGTGTATTGTCCGCGGCTATACGTGTAATCGAAGTCCGCCCCCACATTCACCTTCCGCCCGAAGTTACTCGTCATCACCCCCCGCAGCTGCTCCTCTCGCTTCGTCGACCCGCCGGCGCGGGTGTAAAGGATGTTGGAGTAAGGCACCTTCACGTCGTAGAAGAAACCGTTCGTCGGAGAGATAATCTCCCCGTCGAAGGCATCAGCAAAGATGAAGTCGCGTGCTTCGCCCCGTTCGCTAAAGATCCTCGACTGATACGGTGCCCCGATGTTCGCAGCATACGCCCCCGCCACGCTACGGCTTTCCATCAACGTATGATCAGCCGTATTGATCCGGTCGGTATCCATCTCCGCCACATACGGCTCACCTAACTTCTCGCTCAGCTTGTAAGCATTGATTCGCCGCGTGCCAGTGCGTGTACTATCCGTGTCACGCAGGCTATCGGCCGCCAGCGCCGCATGCCGAGCCGCGAGTGAGAATCCCCCTCTGCCTCGCTTTTGCGCACGATCCTGCGCATAGCCCATCGCACACAAGAGGCTCATCAAGAGCGCCACCCATGACCTATATATTATCTGCTTCATTTCAGGCGCCAAAGATAGGAGCGCATTGCCTCGCATCACATCAGCGCTCCGTCAGCCCGTGTACCCTTCTGCATCGCATCAATGCTCCACCCTTCTTATTCTCTCTATCAACAAAAGAGGCAACCCGCTTTCGCGGATCGCCTCTTTCATTCCTTGTCAAAAGAAATAAGGACTATCGCTTACTTCTTTGCAGCAGCGGCCTGAGCCTTCTGAGCGGCCTCAGCCAATTTCTTCATTGCGTCGTTGTACTTCTGTTCCTGCTCCGGAGTCAGGTTGGCAGCCTCGTTCTGAACAGCCGTAGCCATGTCCTGCATCTTCTGTCCCAGCTCAGCAATTTTCTGAGCGGCCTCAGCGTCGCCGGCAGCCATCTTCTCATACAGAGGCACCATCTCGTCTACCAAGCTCAGATACTGGTCCAGCGCGTTGCCCTCAGCGGGAGCAGCTTCAGCAGCAGGTGCCGGAGCCTCTACAGCCGTAGAATCAGTTGTCTCTTCCGTTGCTTCGCTCTTGTTACTGTTGCAAGCAACCATCATTACCATGGCCGCAGCCATCAAAAACATTGAAATCTTTTTCATCTCGTTTTGAATTAAAAATCTGATTAGTTATTTCACCGCAAAGGTAAGAGGAAAAATGTTTTACAATGCGAAAAACGCTTTTTTTCTCTGGAGCCTTACACTCGGTGAGGGTTATACGTTTAGAATTTGTCCACAATTAAATCGCCTTCCGTTAGCTCCTTGATTGCTTCACTAAAGGCTTTGAACGCTGCCGACGAGGCGTGTGCTTGCACGGCTGCATCGTCTTTGTACTCCTCGTAAAAGATGAAGGCCTCCGGCTCTTGTATCGATTGATAGAAGGTGTAGCTCACGTTGCCTTCTTCTGCGTGTGTGGCTTCGGCCAGCTTCTTCGCGGCGGCGATAAACGCACCTTCTCGTCTGGCTTTCACCTTGGCGCGCGCTATGACGATCTTCTTATTCATTCTCTTTTCTCCTATGACTGAATCAATAAAGCGGGCGCAAAAGTAGACGAATCGGAAAACGGTGTATCGGTATGCCTAAATATTTTTTTTGAATGCGCCTTCGTTGACGGCTCATGCCCTGAAACCGATGATCCGACGCACCTCTGCGATGGTCTTTGAGGCGCTTTCGGAGGCTTTTTCGGCGCCTTCGCGGGCGACTTTGTCTAAGTAGGCTTCGTCAGCGGCGATGTCGTGGATGCGGGTACGGATGGGGGCGCAGAAGGCGTTGATGTCGGCGGCAAGCTGCTTCTTCATGTCTCCGTAGCGGATGGCGCAACGGTTGTATTGGTCGTTGAAGTAGTCGTAGGTGTCGCGGGCGGAGACGATCTCCATCAGTGTGAAGAGGTTTTGGATGGCTTCTGGCTTTTCGCTGTTGGGAGTGGTGGGGCCGGCATCGGTGACGGCTTTCATGACCTTCTTGCGGATGGTGGCTTCGTCGTCGATGAGGTAGATGGCGTTGCCTTGGCTCTTACCCATCTTGCCGGAGCCGTCGAGGCCGGGGACTTTGACGGCACGTTCGGAGAGGTGGAAGGAGGCAGGTTCGGGGAAGTAGTCTGTCTCGTAGATCATGTTGAAGCGGCGGGCGCATTTGCGGGCCATTTCCATGTTTTGCTCTTGGTCTTTTCCGACGGGTACTTTGACGGCGCGGTGAATGAGAATGTCGGAGGCCATGAGTGTGGGGTAGGTCAGGAGGCCGGCGTTGACGTTGTTGGGCTGCATGCGGACTTTCTCTTTGAAGGTGGTGACGCGTTCGAGTTCGCCGAGGTAGGCGTTCATGTTGAGGTAGAGGTAAAGCTCGAGGACCTCATGGACGTCGCTTTGGATGTAGATGGCGGCTTTGTTGGGGTCGAGGCCGCAGGCGAGGTATTCGGAGAGGATGGTGCGGACGCTGCGGCGGATGTCGGTGGGGTGGGGGTGTGTGGTTAGGGAGTGCCAATCGGCGATGAAGAAGAAGCAGCGATACTCGTCTTGCATGCGTAGGAAGCTCTTTACGGCGCCGAAATAGTTGCCGAGGTGTAGGTTGCCTGTGGGGCGGATGCCGCTTACTACGGTCTCCAGGTTTTTGTCTTCTGTCATTATGTGTAGTAGTTAGGGGGTTGTTATAATCGGATAGGTCGGTTGTGTTCTTTTATTTCTTCAAAAAGATTGCTCCCACGATGCAGGCGAGGATGAAGGCTAAGAGGGCGAGGAGGATGGCGAGGGTGGCGAAGTGTCCGCGATCTGTGGGGCGGGGGCTCCTTTCCAGATGGATGCGGCGGTTGCCTGATCCGTAGATGTCTTCTTGAATTTTCTCTCGATAGCTTTCGGAGAAGCGTTCGAAGCGTCGGCGGTTGCGGTTGCGGGCTTCGTGGCCGCAGGTGCCGGCGATGGTTTCTTCGTAGCCTGCTGGGATGCCGCGATCGAAGCAGTCGAGGGCGCGGCGGAGGCTTTCTTCGAATTGGTTGACGTCGGGGTAATAGAGGCTGACGGTGTAGAGGTCGAGGTGGATCTTCATGTCGGAGAAGTCGGAGATTTGAAGGAAGTAGATCCAATCGTCGAAGAGTTGTAGCCAGGGGGCGAAATGTTGTTCTAAGTAGGGGCGACGGGCTGTGGCTTGCATGATGGCTTGCAGCTTGTCGAGCCGCAGTGTTGCCCGCGAGGGGGATGCTCCGGCTGCGGTGAGCCGGCGCATGCGTATGCAATAGAGCTCAACGTCTTCATGGCTCAGCAGCATGAGCCAAAAGAAGGGGAGTGGGTTGCCGCCTTCGAAGAGGGCGACGTCTTCGCCATTGCTTTGCCGGGCATAGAGGCGGGCGCTTCGGTTTTCTCTCATATAAATAAAGGTGGGCGGGGGGCGTCAATTGGCGGCCATGAGGGCTTTGACGGCTGCGTCGTTGCGTTGCTTGAGGGTCAGGATGGTGTTGGCGTTTTGATAAGCCATGTAGTAGGCCATGCTGAGGAGGCGTTTTTTGAGGAGGATGCAGTTGGCGGCGCTGGCGACGGTGGATTCGGCTCCGCCTTCTTGTTGGTATTTCATGAGGATGATCATGGTTAGGACGCCGGGCTGTGGGCTGTATTTCTCAATGATGGCGGGGCGTCCGACCATGAGGGTGTTGTTGATGTCTTCTGTGCTGCGGCCGAGGGCTTGCCAGTCGGTGCCGACGAGGCTGCGCTCGAGTTGCTCTTGCATGAGGGGGAGGTCGGTGTCTTCGGCGTCGTAGTTCTCGCGGTTGTAGTCGCCGTAGATCATGAAGTAGTTGTCGAAGGTGATTTGGCCGAGGCTATCGATGCGGGGGAAGGTGGCGTCGTCGAGGTAGTAGCCGAGGATGGGGCCGCTCTGGCGGTAGCGTTCGGTGAAGGCTTTGACGCGGGGGTGGTTATGGCACTCGTTCATCCCTTCGATTTGCGGCAGGTGGATGTTGACGTAGCCGTAGAGTTCCGAGCCGCCGTCTGGGGTCTTTTCTGCTGTGCGATGGCAGCTGCTGAGGAGCAGCGCCATGATGAAGGATAGTGTAATGAGGTTTTTCATTTTACTCTTTCTCTTGAATTATGTGGGCAAAGGTAAAGTCAAATCATTCTTTGGGTCATTGCGGCCTTTTCATCTGGGGGGAGGGTGTGAAGGGCTAAGGGGTCATGTGATACGCTTCTACATCCACGCAATCGGGGTCTGCCCTCTCGCTGGTGAGAAGGACAGACCCCGAAAAGGATTGTGGCCGACGCGGCGGCGCCTCAATAGGGTAGGTTCGATGTGGCATCGGGGGAGGCGAGCAGCTCGGGCGGGGGGAGCGGCACGTTCTCGGCGAAGCGGCCGGCGGGTTCGGGTGGTACTGTGGGCTGCGCGGCCGCGGTGTCGGGCTCGACCTTCCAGGCGCGGATGTCGTTATACCAACGGCCATTGTAGGCGCGGCAGTCGATGTCGAAGCTGACTTTCAGCTCCTGCCCTTCTTGGATGGCGAACTGGTCGATCTTGTCGCCCCAGAGTACGAACATCATCTTGCGCGGATACTGCGCCTCGCGGTCGTACTCGATCACGTATTCTTGCTTTTTCCATGTGCCGTTGCGGCCTTCGCCTGTCTGGATGGGTTGCACGGCGATGATTCTTCCTTTGAGTTCCATTATGTAGTAGTAGTTAGGGGGTGGTTATGCGGCCTCTCTGGCCGCGGTAGTAGGGGCGGGCCTTGTGCCCGCCCTGGGTAGTTATAGTCGAATGAAAATGGTTTGCGAAGGTATATCTGGAGCGGCCTGTAGGGCCGCCGAACCATAGCCCGGGGCTCCTCGATCAATAGGCCCGGGCGAAGAGGACGCGGCGGGCGGAGGGGCGACCGGTGACCATGCAGTGGCCGGGCTCGGCGTCGGTGGTGTCGAGGGGGATGCAGCGGATGGTGGCTTTGGTTTCGTTCTTGACGCGTGCTTCGGTCTCGGGTGTGCCGTCCCAGTGGGCCATGATGAAGAGGCCTTCCTCGATGCGTTGCTTGAATTCGTCGTAGGTGTCGACCTGGACGGTGCGGCGGGTGCGGTGGTGGAGGGCTTTCTGGAAGATGCTGGCTTGGATGTCGTCGAGGAGTTGGCTGACGTGGGTGTCGATGTCGGCGCAGGGGCGGGTCTCTTTCTCGAGTGTGTCGCGGCGCATGATTTCGATGGTGTCGTTTTCCAGATCGCGGCTACCCATTGCGAGGCGTACGGGGATGCCCCGGAGTTCGTATTCGGCGAACTTCCATCCGGGTTTTTTTGTGTCGTCGTTGTCAAACTTGACGCTGATGCCGCGGGCGCGGAGGCTGGCTGCGATGCGGTCGGCTTTTTGGCTGATTGCGGCGAGCTGGTCGGCGGAGCGGTAGATGGGGACGATGACGACTTGCAGGGGGGCGAGCCGTGGGGGCAGGACGAGGCCGTTGTTGTCGGAGTGTGCCATGATGAGTGCGCCGACGAGGCGTGTGGAGACGCCCCATGAGGAGGCCCAGGCGTAGTCTGTCTTGCCGTTGCGGTCGATGAAGGTGACGTCGAAGGCGCGGCCGAAGTTTTGCCCGAGGAAGTGGGATGTGCCGGCTTGGAGGGCTTTGCCGTCTTGCATCATGGCTTCGATGGTGTATGTCTCGAGGGCGCCGGCGAAGCGTTCGCTTGGGGTCTTTACGCCGCGGATGACGGGCACGGCCATGTAGTTTTCGGCGAAGTCGGCATAGACGCCTTGCATTTTGATGGCTTCGGCTTCGGCTTCCTCGTGGGTGGCGTGGGCGGTGTGGCCTTCTTGCCAGAGGAATTCGGCGGTGCGGAGGAAGAGGCGTGTGCGCATTTCCCAGCGCATGACGTTGGCCCACTGGTTGACGAGGATCGGGAGGTCGCGGTAGGAGTGGATCCAGTTTTTATAGGTGTTCCAGATGATTGTTTCGGAGGTGGGGCGGATGATGAGTTCTTCTTCGAGCCGTGCGGCGGGGTCGACGATGACGCCGCTGCCGTCTGGGGCGTTTTTTAGCCGATAGTGTGTTACGACGGCGCATTCTTTGGCGAAGCCTTCGACGTGGTCGGCTTCGCGGCTGAGGAAGGATTTGGGGATGAGCAGGGGGAAGTAGGCGTTTTCGTGGCCTGTCTCTTTGAATTTATCGTCGAGGATGCGTTGCATGCGTTCCCAGATGGCGTAGCCGTAGGGCTTGATGACCATGCAGCCGCGGACGGCGGAGTTTTCGGCTAGGCCGGCTTTGACGACGAGGTCTTGATACCACTGGGCGTAGTTTGTGTCTTTGTTTGTGAGTTCCTTTAATTCTTTTGCCATAATGCTTCAGTATTGTTCGGATTCGTTGGGGAAGTCTTGGGTTTTGATGTCGTTGATGTAGGCTTGGACGGCGCCAGTCATGACCGTGTTGAGGTCGGCGTAGCGACGGAGGAAGCGGGGGGAGAAGTCTTGGTTGATGCCGAGCATGTCGTGCATGACGAGTACTTGTCCGTCTACTCCGCCGCCGGCGCCGATGCCGATGATGGGGATGCGCAGCTGGCTGGCTACGTGTGTGGCGAGCTCAGCGGGGATTTTTTCTAAGACGAGGGCGAAGCAGCCCCATTCTTCGAGCAGGTGTGCGTCTTCGATGAGTTTGTTGGCTTCTTCTTCTTCGCGTGCGCGGACGGTGTAGGTGCCGAATTTGTTGATGGATTGTGGGGTGAGGCCGAGGTGGCCCATGATGGGGATGCCGGCGCAGAGGATGCGTTGGATGGATTCGCGGATTTCGGCGCCGCCTTCCATTTTGATGCAGTCGGCGTGTGTTTCTTTCATCACGCGGATGGCGGAGGCGAGTGCTTCTTTGGAGTTGCCTTGGTAGGAGCCGAAGGGGAGGTCGACGACGACGAGGGCGCGGCGGACGGCTTTGACGACGGACTTGCCGTGGTAGATCATCTGATCGAGTGTGATGGGCAGGGTGGTGATGTTGCCGGCCATGACGTTGGAGGCGGAGTCGCCGACGAGGATGACGTCCATGCCGGCGCGGTCGATGATCTGGGCCATGGAGTAGTCGTAGGCTGTGAGCATGGCGATTTTCTCGCCGCGTTGCTTCATTTCAAAGAGCCGGTGGGTGGTGACCTTGCGGCTGTCTTCTGCTATTGCTGTGGACATGGGGGGTCAAAAGGTTGTGTCGGGCGTCTGGGGGTGGGTGGGGGTGTAGCCGACGGCTTCGCCGCTGCCGACGCCGCCGATGTAGTGTAGGAGTTCTTCTAACTCATCGAGGTCGTTGCCGGCGAAGAGCACTTCGCCCTTGGGGTCGATGACGTAGACGGTGGGGATCCAGCGGATGCCGTATTGCTTTGCGATCTCCGTCTCTTTCCACTTCTTGAGTTCGCTGACTTGGGGCCACTGGATGCCGTCTTTTTTGATGGCTTGGAGGCAGGCTTCGCGGTCGGTGTCGAAGGAGACGCCGAGGAAGTCGATGCGGTAGTCTTCGTCGGAGTAGCGTTCGTAGAGGTCTACCATGCGGGGGTTGGCCTTGCGGCAGTCGGGGCACCAGGAGGCCCAGAAGTCGAGGACGAGGTAGCGGCCGGCGTAGTCTGAGAGGGCGATCTTGGCTTCGCCGTCGACGGTGGGGAGCAGGAAGTCGGGCGCTTTGCTTTGGATGTGGAGGAGGGCTGAGTTGTCCGGCTTTTTGTCTTGTGCGCGCAGGGCGGGCGCGGCGATGAGGGCCAGGAGGGCCAGGAGGAGAATGCGTTTCGTTTGCATTGTGTTTATGTGTTTGTGGGTTGTGAGTGTATATATATAATAGGTATACGCCTCTTGTTTTTGTCGCGGGCAAAGATAGATTGAAGGGAAAATCTAAAAACTAATAACAAGCAGGTGGGGAGGGGGGGATTTCCTGAGGCTTTCGCGCGATAAAAACTTTTTGAGCCCATTTCCTGAGGCTTTCGCGCGAAAAAAACTTTTTGGGCCGATTTCCTGAGGCTTTCGCGCGAAAAAAACTTTTTGGGCCGATTTCCTGAAGCTTTTGCGCGAAAAAAACTTTTTGAGCCGATTTCCTGAGGCTTTCGCGCGAAAAAAACTTTTTGGGCCCATTTCCTGAAGCTTTCGCATGGAAAAAACTTTTTCGGCTCATTGCCTCAGGAAATAGGCCACGGAAGAATGTGAAGAAGCAAAATCTTAGCTCTTCAGGATTGCAAAAAACGTGTAGTTTCGCCGTGTCTTTTAACGAAGTAGATTATCAATTATAAAAACAAGAACCTTATGGAAGAATTCAAATTAAACATCCCCCGCGTATTAGTTTTCACGAAAGTGAATAGCTCCAAATTGAACAACGTCCTTCACGCACAGTACCATCGCAAACAGTATGAGCTGGTTACGGCCGTGGACAAAACCAAGCTGAAGTTCCCCCCCGGCCTGCCGGAAGCGTGGAACGAAGGCATCGATTACGAAACGATGCTCGTCCGAGAAGCCGCCATCTCATCCGAGACGGCCAAGCTCAAAGCCAAGGATGAGGAACGCGACGAACAGCTGACGAACATCTTCGGCATCATTCGCGCCCAGCGACATTCGCGTAAAGCCAACATCCGCGAAGCCGCCATCCGCCTCTCCGACACGCTCAGCCCGTACGAAAACATCAGAGTGAGAGCTTATGAAATGGAAAGCGGACTCCTCGAAGGCATGAAAAAAGACCTCACCAAGCGCACGGCCGAGGTCGCCACGCTGGGACTTAACGACGAGTTCGACGCCCTCTTTAAGCTCAACGAAGAGTTCGAAAAACTGCACGTCGGCCGCCGCATCGAAAACACGGACGAGAAGCTCTTCCCAGCCAACATGGTCCGCTCGCAAACCGACGCCGCCTACGAAGCCGTCTGCCAGTATATACAAGTGGCCTACATCACCGCCGCAACAGAAGACGACAAGGCCCTCTTGGAGAAACTCGTCAAGCACATGAATGCGACCTCGGAAGACTTCAAAACCATGCAGCGCAACCTCGTCGTCCCCCGCAAGCCAAAGGAGCCGAAGCAACCCAAAGACCCCAAAGACCCCAAGCAGCCCAAGGAGCCCAAAGACCCGAAGCAGCCGAAGGATCCGAAGAAGCCCGGCGGTGGCGACGACATCCATGTGCCCGAAGAGCCACCCAAGAAGCCCGACGAGGAGCAGCCAAAGCCCAACCCCGGCGGCGGTGGCGACGACATCCACGTCCCCTCCGAGCCGCCGAAGAAACCGGAGGGAAGATGATCCCCCCCAATGATTAATTGTTAATGATGAATGATTATGCCGGGTACACGCCCCCAGCATGTACTCGGCATTTTTCGTTTTTCGTTTTTCGTTTTTCGTTTCCCTCGCCGCCCCGCCCACTTCCACCGAGACAACAAAAGCACCCCCCCCCCTTCTAAAACGCAAACACCACATGAAGACTAAAACACGCCTCCCTCTCCTTGCCCTCCTCCTGGCCGCCGCCGCCTTCACCGCCTGCACCTGCGACCGCGACCCCATGCAACACGCCCCCCACATCACCCTCACCGTCGAGCCCGGGCGCAAGATCTTCCTCAGCTTCGCCGGCGAAACCGACACCACCCCCGTGCGCATCCGCTCCGGCCACCTCGACACCACCCTCACCATCGGCACCGACCGCACCCCCGCGCGCTTCTTCATCGCCGACGGCGAAGAGATGACCATCCACGGGCGCATCACCATCTTCAACTGCAGCAGCAACGGCGGCGGCGTCACCGCCCTCGACTGTAGCGGCGACACCCTGCTCCGCAACCTCGAGTGCCACGACAACGCCATGACCGACCTCAACATCGGCGGCTGCTCGCAGCTGCTCGTCCTCGAGTGCTACTCCAACCGCCTCGCCCGCCTCGACCTCTCCCGCTGCCCCAAGCTCTCACGCCTCAACTGCAACGACAACCTCCTGACCGAGCTCGACGTCTCCCGTTGCCCCGCCCTCGTCCTCATCGCCTGCCTCAACAACAGCCTCACCCGCCTCGACGTCACCATGTGCCGCAAGCTCAGCACCCTCTACTGCTACCGCAACAAGATCGCCGAGCTCCACCTCCGCGGCTGCGCCTGGCTCACCGAGATCAGCTGCGGCAAGAACTACCTCACCGCCCTCGACTTCGCCGGCTGCAACTCCCTCCAGACCGTCTACTGCTGCGAAAACGACTTCAGCTACGCCGCCACCGAAGACCTCTACCGCTCCCTCCCCGACCGCACCGTTGACGAAGAGCCCAGCCACATCTACATCCTCAACGAAGACGCCCTGCCCCCCGGCCGCACCCGCGCCGGTAACGAAGGCATCGCCACCGACAAGCATTGGGAAGTCTACTTCTGTAGCGGAGAGTGGTAAGAGAGGGGGGGAATCTCAAGCGTCCGGCCGCTGTAGGGGCGTATCGCATACGCCCTCTTCACGTCCTCGGCTAATCATTGACGATTAAACGTCCCTATAGATAACGATTGGGAATTATGGCACAGAAAGTGACAATACAAGTAGAAAAGCAGCCAGGCGACGAAGACT
Source organism: Tannerella sp. oral taxon 808 (assembly GCA_002890585.1). Classification (GTDB taxonomy): domain Bacteria; phylum Bacteroidota; class Bacteroidia; order Bacteroidales; family Tannerellaceae; genus Tannerella. The sequence continues at coordinate 32,133 of MIQB01000004.1, read as the reverse complement.
TTTTCGCCTGCTATATGTTAGACGATATGCCCGGCTTCGGCCTCTCCGGCTATGGCGATACGGTGCAAGAAGCCATCGACGATCTCTACATCGCTCAGGAAGAGATGAAGGAACTCTTTCACGATGAGGGCAAGGTGTTCCCCGAATTAGAGTTTGAATTCCGCTTCGATGACGACACCCCCGTGCCCGAAGGCTTCAAGATGCAAGCCGAAATGGTCGCCTCATAACCACTTCCCCTCAGCGATCCCTACTCATCCATCCCCTCCAACCGCCGCCTCAGCTCCGGCAACTGTAGCCTCACCACCTCCGGCAAGAAGAATCGCACATCGCGCCCCTCGCGGATCGCGCGGCGTATAAACGTAGACGACACCTCCACCATCGGCGCCTCCACCGCCCGCACATCCGCCGTCCCATCCCCCGCAATCACGATCGGATAACCACGGCGTGGGTAGACGACGAGCGGAAACTCACGCCGGAGCGCCTCCGCATCGCGCCATCGCCCCATGTCCGCCCAGCTATCGGCGCCGATAATGAGTGAGAAGCGGCAATCAGGGTGCGCCTCACGCAGCGTTCGCAACGTCCGTATCGTATACGACGGCCGTGGCAATCCAAACTCCACATCGCTGACCCGAAACCGCGGATAATCCGCCGTCGCCGCCCGCGTTAGCGCCAACCGAAACGCATCATCGAGCAACACCGACTGCGCCTTGAGCGGGTTCCGCGGCGTGACGACAAACCACAGCTCATCCACCCCGCCATACTCACACATCCAGTTCGCGAGCATCAAATGCCCCACATGAATCGGATTGAACGACCCGGAAAAGATGCCGACGCGTGTCATACGTTACCCCTCGATAAACTCCCGCACCACGCGCACCACCTCCCGCTGCGCCACGGCCAAGTCGTCGTTGAGGATGACCACATCGAAGCGCGGCGCGAACGTCAATTCATACTCCGCCTTGCGCAGCCTGTCTTCGATCACCTCCGGCGCATCCGTTCCGCGCTGCACCAATCGGCTGCGCAGCGCCTCCACCGACGGCGGCCGAACGAAGATCGACAGCGCCTCGCCGGCATATTGCTCGCGGATGTTACAGCCACCCACCACGTCGACATCGAAGACGACCGAGCAGCCACCCCGGCGGATGCGCTCCACCTCGGAGCGCAGTGTGCCGTAAAACCGGTCGTGATAGACCTCCTCGTACTCTAAAAAGTCGCCCGCGGCAATGCGTCGGCGAAACTCCTCGGGCGACAGGAAGTAATACTCCCGTCCGTCTTGCTCCTCGCCGCGCGGCGGCCGGCTGGTGGCCGAGATGGAGAAGCGCAGCGGCAGGCCCTGTTGCAACAGGTGCTTGATGAGCGTCGACTTGCCCGCCCCAGACGGCGCAGAGAAGATGATCAGTTTGCCCCGCTCCATCACAGCACGTTTAAGACCTGCTCCTTGATCTGCTCCAGTACGTCCTTCATGCGCACCACGATGAGCTGCATCTCCGCGTGGTTGCTTTTCGAGCCGAGCGTATTGATCTCTCGCCCCATCTCCTGCGCGATGAAGCCGAGCTTCTTGCCCTGCCCCTTCCCATTCTCGAGCGTGTGGAGGAAGTAAGCGAGGTGGTTGGCGAGGCGATCCTTCTCCTCGTTGATGTCGAGCTTTTCGAGGTAATAAATCAGCTCCTGCTCCAAGCGGTTGCGATCGTACTCCACCTCGCTGATCTTTTTCAGGTTCTCCGTCAGTCGGCTGCGGATCTTCTCCACGCGTTCCTGTTCGTAGGGATCTACCTCACGGAGCAGGTCGCTGATGGCGGCGATCTTCTGTTCGAAGACGCGGCGCAGCATGGCGCCCTCCTGCGTGCGGAAGTCGATGAGTTGGTTGATGGCCTCGCTGACGGCGTCGTGTACGGCCTGCCACTCTGCTTCGTTCACCTCGCTGACTTCGCTGCGCACCGTTTCGGGCAGGCGCAGCAGGATGCCAAACCAGTCCGTGGGTTCGGGGATGCCGAGGCGCCCGGCCAGTTCGCGGATCTGCTCGCAGTATCCCGTCACGGCGGTTGCGTTGATGCGAGCTGAAGTGTCTCGCCCGATGTATTCCACGTTGATATTCAAGTCCACCTTGCCGCGTTCCAACCGTTGGAGCAGCTCGTTGCGGAGCGCCATCTCGCGATCGCGATAGGCAGCGGGGACGCGCACGGAGAGGTCAAGCTGTTTACTGTTGAGCGATTTGATTTCTATGGTCACCTTCTTGCCCGGCAGTTCGGCGGTGACTTTCCCGAAGCCGGTCATTGATTGAATCATATAATAGTAGGTAGTTATCGGCCTGTGGCCGGGTAGTTACGATCAGAAGTAATTAGAGGAAATGGTAAGCAGATAGCGGACTCGGCATGCTGTTTCGCCCGCGACAAAGGTAGACCTCATTCATCAACGCCTCTATTTTTGCCGCCTCTTGAAAATAACCGTAACACGAGAAAGAATAGAAGACATGAACCTGTTGCACATTGAAACATCGGGCACGCTCTGCTCCGCGGCTTGGTCAGCGGATGGCGAGGTGAGGTATACGCGAACGATTACGGAGCCGATGAGCCACTCGGCCCATGCTGGGGTTTTGGCGCGCGAGGCGCTGGAGCACACCGGAGGCACACCGCCTGATGCTGTGGCTGTGAGCGCCGGGCCGGGGTCGTACACGGGGCTGCGCATTGGCGTTTCGTTGGCCAAGGGGCTGTGCGTCGGTTGGGGCGTGCCGCTCATCGCCGTACCTACGCCGGAGGTGATCGCGGCTGCGGCGCTGCGGGAGCTCGGCCGCACGGACTGCCTCTATTGCGCCCTGATCGACGCCCGACGCATGGAGGTCTACGCTACGCTCTTCGACGCACGCCTACAGACGCTCCGCGAGACGCGTGCCGAGATCATCACCCCTGAGAGTTACGCCGCGGAGCTGGCCGGCACCGACATCTGCTTCTGCGGCGACGGTGCGGAGAAGTGCCGCGACGTGATCCGTTCGCCGCGCGCCATTTTCCTCGATCGCATTCGCCCCGTGGCCACCGAAATGGTGCCCATCGCTGAGCGCGCCTATGCCGAAGGGCGCTTTGTGGATACGGCATACTTCGAGCCTTTCTACCTGAAGGAGTTTGTGGCTACCACGCCGCGGAAAAGGCTCTGAATAGCGGGTAGCAGTGGGGAGAATGGGGATAAAATCGCATCCCTTACCCATAGGAGTTGAAAAACCCATAAGAACCGAGGCATAGAGCCACTTCTGACGGCATTTGATCGCTTCAAACGCCCCGATTTACGCCCCTTGGCTCCCAAAAAATCCGCCGCACATATCCCTACTATTGGGGATTCGTCTATGTTTGCCCCCGTCTTACGATAAAAAGAAAAGAATATGGCTTACGTTATTAGTGAAGATTGTGTTGCATGCGGAACATGCATTGACGAGTGCCCTGTAGAGGCGATTTCAGAAGGCGATATCTACCACATTGACCCGGAGAAGTGCACCGACTGCGGTTCGTGCGCTGCCGCCTGCCCTTCGGAAGCGATCCATCCGGCAGCGGTATAAATCCGCTCTATAGCGACACATCAGACGATCATTCACGTGGAGATCGGGAAGGCGACAAACGCCCCCGGCTCCACGTTTTTTTTGTCCGCTTGATTCTGATTTTGCGCGAACCCAAACACATGTGTGTTTTGCTTGCGACCGCTGTGTACGATTCGCGGCCTTTCTTTGCGCCCGATTTTTCACTCCTTCTTATCCCCCCTTATTTACTACCCGATGGAACCTGCACTTTACCTGATCCCCGTCACGGTGGGCGACACGCCGCACGAGCGGGTACTGCCCGAGTACAACCGCGAGGTGGTGCGTGGCATACGGCATTTCGTGGTCGAGAATGTGCGCACGGCACGCCGCTTCCTCAAGCGGGCTGATCCGGCGATCGACATTGACGCGTTGCACTTCAGCGAGCTCAATAAGCACACGCCGCCCGAGGCCGTAGCCGCCATGCTGTCGCCGCTCATGGAGGGGTGGCCTGTGGGCGTGCTTTCGGAGGCGGGTTGCCCGGCGGTGGCCGATCCGGGGGCGGATGTGGTGGCCGTGGCGCAACGCAAAGGGCTGCGGGTGGTGCCCCTCGTCGGGCCGTCGTCCATCTTGTTGGCCATTATGGCGTCGGGGTTCAACGGGCAGCGGTTCGCCTTCCACGGCTACCTGCCCATCGAGGCCGACCGCCGCGCGCGCCGCATCAAGGAGCTTGAGACGCGAATCTATGCCGACGACGAGACGCAGCTCTTCATCGAAACGCCCTACCGCAACGGTCGACTTTTAGAGGAGCTTGTGCGCACTTGCCGCCCCTCGACGCGGCTCTGCGTGGCGGCGAACCTGACGTGCGCCGACGAGTTTGTCCGCACGCGGCCGGTGAAGGAGTGGGCGCGAAACGTCCCTGACCTGAGCCACCGGCCGACGATTTTTGCGATGTATAAGTGAGGGCGTTTTTTCGGTATGCTGGTTACGGGCCGTCCCTTATTCCCCGGGGCTTTGCCCCTTGCCCCCACTTCCTTTTCTTCCCTTGATGGAAGAAAAGGAAGCAAAAGAAGATCAAGGCGTCAGGGACGCCGGCCAAGCGTTGCCCCGGATACACGCAGATTCTCCCCTCCATTTTTAGTTTTTCGATTTTAGTTCTTCAAAGTATGAATACGGATTATCAGGCCCACGAGACGGCTGTGATCGATGCCGGATGCCGCATTGGGCGCGGCACAGTGGTGTGGCATTTTTCGCACCTCATGTCGGGGTGTGTCATTGGCGAGCGTTGCTCGATCGGGCAGAATGTGGTCGTGTCGCCGGGCGTGGTTTTAGGTAATGGCGTGAAGGTGCAGAACAACGTGTCTGTCTATACGGGCGTGACGTGTGAGGATGATGTCTTCCTCGGGCCGAGTTGTGTGTTTACGAACGTGATTAACCCGCGCAGCGCCGTGCCGCGTAAGGATGAGTTCCGGCCGACGCGTGTGGAGCGGGGGGCGTCGATCGGGGCGAATGCGACGATCGTGTGCGGACATACCATCGGGGCATACGCCATGATCGGGGCGGGCACGGTGGTGACGCGCGATGTGCCGCCGTATGCCTTAGTGGTGGGTAATCCGGCGCGGCAGATCGGATGGGTGAGCGAGTATGGCCATCGCCTTCGCTTCGGCGGCGACGGGTGCGCTACGTGTCCGGAGAGTGGCGTGCGGTATGTCCTGAGAAATGGTGTGGTGATGCGGGAGGACGAATAATAAAGACCACGGATGATCCTCATTTTCTTGTGCCAAGACAAAAAAGAGGATCATTTCGGGTTTGGCTCGGCATGTCAGGGGGAAAATGGGGGCCATTTCGGGGCGCGCATGGCGTGCTGGAGTAAAACGGGGCAAGTTTTTGTCGCGCATGGCGTGCTGGAGCAAAACGAGGCAAGTTTTTGTCGCGCATGGCGTGCTGGAGCAAAACGGGGCAAGTTTTTGTCGCGCATGGCGTGCTGGAGTAAAACGAGGCAAGTTTTTGTCACGCATGATATGCTGGAACAAAACGAGGCAAGTTTTTGTTGCGCATGACGTGCGCGGGGGAAAACGGGGGTCATTTCGAGTGCGCATGATGTGCGCCAAGCAAAATGGGGGTCATTTCGGGTGCGCATGGCGTGCGCTGGGGAAAATGAGGCGAAAAGAAAGAGGCCTCTACCGAGGCCGTGGAATTTTGCCGACGGCCGCAGCCGCCTTTTGCTTTTAATTACTCAACAGTGGCAGGCTGATGGTGAAGCCGATCATGCGGCGCCGGTCATTATCCCATCCGACGAAGAGGCCCACGCGCCCGATGTCGGAGTGGCCGAGGGAATAGCCGGCCTCGATGTGGCGATGGCCAGGTTGTAGGAGCGTGTGCAGGTGGAGGGCTTCGTCGAAGGGGAAAGGCTGGAGGAAGGGCAGCTGCTTGAGTAGCAAATAGCTCGAGGTGAAGTCGGCGTGCAGCTGCAACCAACGCGTGTCGGCTGCATAGGCGTAGGGATTGAGCAGCTGGAAGGTGGTCGACATCGGGCGGTCGGAGACGTGGAGCGGCGCGGATGTGAAGTGGCGACGGTCGGGCTGGTGGAGCCGACGGGCGGAGAGGAAGAAGCCGCCCTCCACACCGTAACGGAAGCTGTGGAAGATGCCGATGGGGATGCGCTGCGTAACGCCGGCCGAAAGCATGCTGAAATCAGCCGACTCCGAGCCGCCGAGGGGCAGCCCGCCGCGATAGCGGAACAGGAACGTGGGCCGGTGCGCTTCGACATAGTACTTCTCCCCCTTACGCAGGTAATACGGTCGGCGGGGCGTGTACGTGACGCGCACGTCGGCGATCCAGGCTGTATGGTCGGGCATGACGGGCAGGGTGAATCCGTCGGGGATGTTCTCCGCCGGTCGGCCGCCGAAGAAGCTGAACGACGTGGCATTTGCGAGCGCCCTGCGCCGCTCGACATGTAATCCGGCCAAGACGTGCAGCCCCTTCGCCACATCGATGCGATGCGTAAGTCCGATCGCTTGGCGACGATAGAGCCGGGAAGCATTCTCGGCAAAGAGCAGCGAGGCGAGGGAGTTGATCAGGCGTGCCGTGGCATACTCACCGGCGTAATCCTCCGTCGCGTCGGAGGCGGAGAGGGTCAGCTCGCCCTGACGCATGGGGGCGTAGCGGAAGGTGGCGTCGAACTGGTAGATGCCCGTGCGGCGCGCCGTGGCGTAATAAGCCGCGGGCGTGATGCGCAACGACCGACCGCTGCTGGGGTGACGGTAGGAGAAGGTCAGCCGCTGGCCGATCCAAAAGCCGTCCACGAAGTTGTACTCCGGCACGGCGCGCAACAGTCCGTCATAATTCAACGAGGACCGCTCCCCGAGCCTCAACTGTCCGCCGAGTGCGATACCGCGGAGCCATCCCACCCAGGAGCGCCGCTGGATCGAGTCGCGCGTCTGCTCTGACCGCACGACGGCGCGGAAGCTGTCGCGGCGTTGATAGCTCACCACTTCGTCTGGCTGGAGCGGCTGCGTACGGATGGCGCTCCAGTAGGCCGAGTCGCGGAGCAGCGCCAGCGAGTCGCGCGTGATGTGCACCATCGAGTCGAAGGGTTGTCGCTCCGGACGGTGCCCCTCCTTCTCGTCCTCAGCGGCCTGCTGCATGAGGCGCGCCATGCGATACGCGTCGCGCGTCGTCAGTTCCTCTTTCGCGGCCAACTCTTCTAACTTGCGTTGGGCCTTGGCCTGCCGCTTTGTCAGCGATTCCCTCACGCCAGGCACGGTCGGGGGCGGTGGGGTATAGACCGTCGTGGGCAGTTCGTTGGCCGTGACGTTGCGGTAACGGACGGAGGAGTAATAGCGCCCGTCGGCCTTGACGCCCATCACGTTGAGGTGTATTTGAATGTCGTACGCGGTGGGTAGCCAGACGTTCGTACGCACCTCGTGAAAGGCGATGCGGTTGCTGACGGTGACGCCCGGCCGGCGCACGCTGAAGTCGACATGTTGCAGGCTCCAGGTGTTGTCGAGGATGTAGATCCATCCGTCCACTAACCGGCTGTCGCGCCGCTTCGGGATCATGCGGATCTTGTTGATCACGTGTCCGGCCTCGTGGGTGATGCCGTCTAAACGGAAGCGGTAATAACTGAATGCGCCCGACGCCAGGGGCGAGACGCAGCCCATGATTTCCGGGTCGTATACGTTGGTGGTTAGCGCCGTGGCGGCGGCATCGTCGTCGTCCAACTCAGCGGGCACGGTGCTGGAGAGGGCCACGACGCGTTGGTCGAAGCGGTTGGGGGCTGTGAAGCGCACTTCGTTTTGCGACTCCATGAGGAAAGTCTTGTTCGAGAAGGTCTTGATCTTGACGTTGCGCCCGTCGATGTTGACCGACCCGATGCCCGGCAGCTTGCCCGTCTTGACCGAGCCTTTGATATACACGTCGGCCGTGTACGAGCGCACCTGATAGCGGTGGCGGGGCGCGTTAGCGATGGCGCGGCGCATGATGGCATAGGCGGGGTCTTCGCCGCCGGCACGGACGACGACCTCCCGCAGCGTGTAGGCCGTCTCTTTCAGCACGACGCGCAAGCGGTCGTCGCCACCTGACACGGTGAAGGGCACGACGCTTTTCTCATACCCCAAGGCAGAGAACTCGCCCGTGTAACTGCCCCTGCTGAGGTGCGAGATGAAGCGCCCCGCCTCATCGGCCACGATGCCCGTGGCTGCTTCACGGATGTAGGCCGTGGCGAAAGGTACGGGGCGGCCGTTGCTGTCGACCACCTCGCCTTGCAGGTGTTGCGCCCGCAGGCTGGTGGTAAGGCTAAGGAGCAATCCGAAAACGAGCCATTTGATTGAATCAAACGGCCGCCACGGTAAAAAGGAGGTGATTGCTTGAGGCTTTCGCATGGAAAAAACTTTTTGGCCCCATTTCCTGAGGCTTTCGCGTGAAAAAAACTTTTTGAGCCCATTTCCTGAGGCTTTCGTGCGAAAAAAACTTTTTGAGCCCATTGTCTGAGACAATCAGCCGCTACGAAAAAAAAGGGTGCCATAGCGCCCGGACACAACAACGCCTCCCCCGTCGATCAAAGCGACAGAGGAGGCGAACGTTTCTCGTTTCTTGCGTTTCACTTTTCATTTACTCGATGCGAATGGTTTGGATCAGCGCCCGCCCGTCCTTGACGATGTACGTGATGTTGACCCGATACTCGCGCCCGGACGTTTGCATCTTCCCGACCACAAAGCCGCCGTCGTTCTTGTCGGCCTGGTGCACGACGGTGAAGCCCGACGGCGTGTTGCCTTGGAAGAATCGGCTAAGGATGGCTCCGGCCTCTGCCGGGCTTCCCTTCTGCGCGGCGCCGGGCACGGCGATGTCGGTTTCGGTATACATGTTTCCGGCCAGCGCGGCGGCATCTCCACTTTTCAGTGCGTTGGTGATCGGCGTGATGTCAGCAGCATACACGCCCCATGCGGTCAGCAGTGACACGATGATTGCTTTCAATTTTCTCATCATTCAGTTCCTCTTTTTTGATTAGTGTAGTTATGGTCGCACAAAGATGAATCGGCCGCAAAGTTCATTTCTCTGCGTGATTATCAAGCGCAGCTGTGTAATAAATGTGGGGGCGGGAGTCTCCCTGTCAGTGTCCGCCTGTCCTTTTCGGGGGGGGCTGAGCGCGTCTCTCCGCCTCAAATGGCCGGAAGGCAATAGGGGAATATTTTTGCGGCGCCCCCCTACGATAAATCATAACCCCAATAACAACAAAATGGAAATCCACCACGCAGCGTTCGTGATGAGCAACACGGACATCAGGAAATGCCCCGAAGGAGGGCTGCCGGAGTATGCCTTCATCGGGCGATCGAACGTCGGCAAGTCGTCGCTGATCAATATGCTCACCGGGCGACGGCAGCTGGCCATGACCTCGCAGAAGCCCGGCAAAACACAACTCATCAATCACTTCATCATCAACGACAGCTGGTACTTAGTCGACCTGCCGGGCTACGGCTACGCCCGGCGCAGCCGAGAGAACCGAGAGCAGCTCCGGCGCATGATCGAGACGTACATCCTCGGCCGCGAGCAGCTGACGTGCCTCTTCGTGCTGCTCGATTGTCGGCACGAGGCGCAGTGCATCGATCTGGAGTTTATGGAGTGGCTCGGCCAGAACGGCGTCCCCTTCGCCATCATCTTTACGAAGACGGACAAGATCAGCCGCAGCCGACTGCAGGAGAACCTGGCGGCTTACCGCGAGCGGATGCTTGAGACGTGGGAGGAGCTGCCGCCGATCATGACTTCATCGTCCGAAAAGCAGGAGGGGAGGGAGGAGATCTTGGCGTATATCGATGAGATCAACCGCAGCCTTGTTTAGTTACGAGTGACGGGTTACGAGTTACGAGTTACGAGTTACAGGTTCGAGTTACGAGTGATGAATACCCAGCACTTGTAACTTGTAACCTGTAACCTGTAACTCATAATCCGTAACCCGTAACCCATGCCTACTTGACATATCGGAAGCCCACCGAACCGCCGTCGACGGGGCAGGTGGCGACGTTGTCGATCACGTATGAGCCATTGACGGGGCGCAGGGTGTAGGCCACGATGCGGCAGTGACTCAGGTCGACGGTGCGTTGCAGGGTGTAGGCGCGGGTGTCGATGGTGTAGGTGCGAGTCACCTTGCGGCCGCTCTCCAAGTTGCCAAGGGAGAGGCCCGTGCGGGCGTCGCCGGTGGCGGTGAGCGGATAGGTGGCCACGTGGTTATGGATGTAAGCCAGATTGATGCCATCGTCGCCACTGGCTATGCGTTGGCCATGCTTGACGCCATCTTCCACAACGAAGGCGAAGAAGCGATACTCGCCCGCCTTGTTGGCCAGCACGTCGGCTGTGAGGCGGATGACGCCGCCCTCTAACGTGGAGCGCAGGGCGATGCCGCTCTGGGCGGGGGCGTAGCTATTCATGATCCAAATGGCCTCGTTGAGCTTCTCGCCGGTGGCTGTGCGGTAGACGTTGACCTTGGTGTGCATGTCGACTAAAGCCGAGGGCCAGACGGGGCAGAGCGCGTCGGCCATGTCGGCCACAACGCCGTAGAGGGCGGGGTAGTTGAAGCAGTGTTTACGCACGTGGAAGACGATGGGCACAGCGCGGCCGGGTTTGGCGGCCACGAGGTCGTCGATGGCGCCGGTCATGATGGGGCAGGAGGCGCAGGTGGCGGAGGAGAATTGCATGATGCAATGTTGCTTGGCGAACTGGAGGGCCACGGCGTTGGCCTTGATGCGCACCTCGGATGAGCGGACGCCGTCGTAGAGGGCGTAGAAGGTGTATTCACCGGCTTGGCCGGTGGCGAAGGTGTGGCCCTCGATGCCCGCATCGGGTGTGCCGCGGCGCATGATGACGGCGGAGGAAGTCACATCGTGCCCATCGGCGTTCACGGTGAAGGTCACCGCCTCGTTGCCGTCGGCGTGGATGGTGCTGCGATCTGCCTTCAGGACGACGCTCTCGGCGCCCACGTGGATGCTTACCTCCGGCGAGCGCTCGTTTTGGTAGGTGGCGTAGAAGGTGTATTCGCCTGATTTATCAATGGCGAAGGCGTTGCTGGCGAGCTTCGTTTCGCTCTCGCCGCGGCGCAAGATGGCGGCGGTGGAGGTCACGTCTTCGTCGTCAGCCATGACGGTGAAGTGCACCTGATCCGTGCCGTTGGGGCGTATGGAGGCGCGGTCGGCGCGCAGGGTGATGACGATGCGCGAGACGGTGACGGCGAGTGCGTTCGATCGGGTACCCTCATAGATGGCGTAAAATGTGTGTGTGCCCACCTCCGAGGCGGCGTAGCGCAGGGTGGGGGAGGCGGTGGCGCCGGCGTCGGAGCGGACGGTGACGCCTTGAGTGGTCTCTTTGCCGTTCACCTTCACGGTGAAGGTCAGCGAGTCGCGCCCGTTGGCTTTGATGTTGGTTTTGTCGGCCTCCAACGTGACGGTGGGGGGCAGTTCTTTCTCTTTTGAGCAGCCAATCAGGTTCATGATGGCTAAGATTCCCAAGAGGGGGATCCATAGGATACGATTTTTCATTTGTCAGTCTTCTTCTTTTTATAAGCGGCGCAAAAGTAGATTTTCTGGTTACCCAGCTTGGCCTTTTCGTTGGTGTGAAAGGGCCTCTGGGAGCCGATCGGGGTGCTCCGTTCAACGCATTTTAGGGTCAGTGAAGAAAAAGGGGTGAAAACGGCGGTGCGTTTTTTGACCGCTGGGCGAAAAGTTGTGAAAACGTCAATGATGTTTTGACCGCTGAGCCAAAAGTTGTGAAATCGTCAATGATGTTTAGGCCGCTGGGCGCCGGGCGGTGCAATCGTCAATGATGTTTAGGCCGCTGGGTGCCGGGCGGTGCAATCGTCAATGATGTTTAGGCTGCTGGGCGTCGGGCGGTGCAATCGTCAATGATGTTTAGGCCGCTGGGTGAAAGTTTGTGCAAACGGCAGCGCCGTTTGGGCCAGCGAGTGAGAATGTGTGCAAACGGTGGCGCCGTTTGGGCCAGCGAGTGAGAATGTGTGCCAGCGGCAGCGCCGTTTGGGCCAGCGAGTGAGAATGCGTGCAAACGGCGGCGCCGTTTGGGTCAGCGAGTGAGAATGTGTGCCAGCGGCGGCGCCGTTTGGGTCAGCGAGTGAGAATGTGTGCAAACGGCGGCGCCGTTTGGGCCAGCGAGTGAGGATGCATGCAAACGGCGGCACGTTTTTGATAGCCCGAGTGCCGGACGATGCCAGCGGCGGCGATGATTAGGGGGGATTTTAGCCGTGAGTCGCGGCCTTATCACCGTTTTGAATTGAATCTACCTTTGGCGCCGGTTGAGAAGCGGGCTATACCTATTATATAATGGACAGCTGTCAAACCAATGCCCCACCCTGCGGCCGGGCGGTGATAGATGAAATAGATGAAGAAGATTACATCACACTATAACAACAGAAGAATAATGACACTCACAAGAATGAAAACGATGGCGGCCTGCCTGCTGCTCACGGCGCTCACGGCGTGCAGCGGAAGCAAGAAGCAACAGAACGATTCGGACGCGACGAGCGCGGCCGACCAAGAACGCACCGAACAGATGAAGGCGAAGTACGCCGAGGGCTTCCACATCCGATCCGAGGGCGGCGTGTGGTTAGTGGAGATCGAAGACCCGCAGAAGGAGGACGAAGAGGGCAAGATGGCAGCCGACGCCTATCGCTACGCCCTCGTGCCGCGCGGCAGCGACCTCCGGGCCCCCGAGGGCTACGAGCGGATCGAGATACCCGTCCGCAAGGTCGTCTGCATGACCACCCTCCAGCTCTCCAACTTCATCGCCCTTGACCGCCGCGACCTCGTGGCCGGCCTGACCAGCACACGCCACCTCTTCGACCCCCAGATCAACGCCCAACTGAAGGATGGGCGTACGCGCAAGATCGGCATCGAGGGAAACTTCGACACCGAGGTGGTGATGGGCATCGCGCCCGACGTGATCCTCATCTCGCCCTTCAAGCGCGGCGGCTACGAGGCGCTTAAGGAGACCGGCGCGCCCCTCATCCCACACCTCGGATACAAGGAACTGACGCCGCTCGGCCAGGCCGAATGGATCAAGTTCGTCGGCCTCTTGACGGGCAACGAAAAGGAGGCCGTGGAGCGCTTCAAGGGGATCGAGAAGCGATACAACGAGCTGAAGGCGCTCACGGCCGATGTGAAGGAGCGCCCTGTGGTTTTTAGCGGCGAGATGCGCGGCGGCAACTGGTACGCCGTCGGCGGCAAGAGCTTCCTGGCGCGCCAATTCGAGGACGCCGGCGCCGACTATTTCCTCAAGGACGACCCCCACTCGGGCGGCTTCACGCTCGACTTTGAGACCGTCTATGCCCAGGCCGTCAATGCGCGCTACTGGCGCATCCTCAACAGCTACGACGGCACCTTCACCTACGATGCACTCAAGGAAGAAGACCCGCGCTATGCCGACTTCCGCGCCTTCCGAGAGCACGGCGTGGTCTACTGCAACCTCAAGTCGCAACCCTTCTACGAGGGCGTGCCCGTGCAGCCGGAGGTGGTCTTGGCCGACCTCATCCACGCCTTCCACCCGCAGCTGCTGCCCGATCATGAACCCGTTTACTACAAGCTGCTGAAGTGATGAAGCGGCATACGGGGCTTATCCTTACGCTCATCGCCGGCTCCATCGCGCTCTTCTTCGTGCTCAACCTTGTGCTCGGCTCGGTGGCCATCCCGCTGCGGTCGGTCGTGCACATCCTGCTGGGCATGGACGCGGGGGAGTCGGAGGTGTGGCGCAACATCGTGTGGAAGTCGCGCGTGCCACAGTCGCTGACCGCCCTTGTGGCGGGCGCGGGGCTGGCCGTGAGCGGGCTGCAAATGCAGACCGTCTTTCGCAATCCGTTGGCTGGGCCGTCGGTGCTCGGCATCAGTTCGGGAGCGAGCCTCGGCGTGGCGCTCGTCATCCTGCTCTCGGGCAGCGTGGGCGGCGTGGCGCTCAGCAAGCTGGGCTACATCGGCGAGCTGGCGCTGACCATCGCGGCCACTGTCGGCTCGCTGTCCGTCATGGCGCTCATCGTCTTCGTCTCACAAAAGGTGAAGGGCAGCGTCACACTGCTCATCATCGGCGTCATGATCGGCTACGTGGCCAACGCCATCATCGGTATGCTGAAGTATTTCAGTGTGGAGGAAGACATCCGTGCGTACGTCATCTGGGGCCTCGGCAGCTTTGCCCGCGTCTCAGGTAATCAGATGACGCTCTTCATCGCCATCATGGCCGTGCTGCTGCCGCTCTCCTTACTGCTTATCAAGACGCTCAACCTGCTGCTTTTGGGTGAGAGTTACGCCCGCAACCTCGGCCTGGACATCAAGCGGGCACGCTTTTGGGTCATCTCGTGCGCTGGCATCCTCACAGCGATAGTCACGGCTTACTGCGGGCCGGTCATCTTCCTTGGGCTGGCTGTGCCACACCTCTGTCGTGGCCTCCTGCGCACGTCTGACCACCGCATCCTCATGCCCGCCTCCATCCTCACCGGTGCCGCGCTGGCCCTCGTCTGCAACCTCATCGCCCGCATGCCCGGCTTCGAGGGCGCCCTGCCCGTCAACTCCGTCACGGCGCTTATCGGCGCACCGATCGTGGTCTACGTGCTTTTCAGTAAACGCAGAAATGAAGTGAACGAATGAAAGAAACGACTATCCGCCTCCGCGACCTCAGCATCGGCTACCCCGACAAACACAACACCAAGCGCGTGGCCGAACACCTCAACGCCACGATCCACAGCGGCGAGTTGACCTGCCTCTTGGGGACTAACGGCGTAGGCAAATCCACCCTCCTGCGTACGCTTTCCGCCTTCCAACCCCCGCTCGGCGGCGCGATCGACCTGCTCGACCGCCCCCTCTCCGCCTACGACGATCGCCAACTGGCCACCGTCATCGGCGTCGTCCTGACCGAGAAGAGCGACATCCGTAACATGACGGCCGAGGAGCTCGTCGGCCTCGGGCGCAGCCCCTACACCGGCTTCTGGGGCACACTCAAAGATCGCGACCGGGAGGCCGTCCGTGAAGCCATCGCCCGCGTGCGCATCGAACCCCTGACCCACCGCATGGTGCACACCCTCAGCGATGGCGAGCGGCAGAAGGTGATGATCGCCAAAGCCCTCGCCCAGGAGACGCCCATCATCTTCCTCGACGAGCCTACGGCCTTCCTCGACTTCCCCAGCAAGGTCGAAGTCATGCAGCTGCTCCACAACCTGACGCACACGCTCCAGAAGACCGTCTTCATGTCCACCCACGACCTTGAGCTGGCGCTCCAGATCGCCGACAAGATCTGGCTCATGGATCGCGCCAGCGGCCTCTCCATCGGCACCCCCGAGGACCTCTCCTTAGAGGGCAAGCTGAGCAGTTTCTTCTCCCGCAAAGGCATCACCTACGACACCGAGACCGGCTTCTTCCGCATCGACACGGACTACCGCAGCGAGATCCACCTGCAAGGCCACGGCAGCCGTTACGCGATGGTGCGCAAAGCCCTGCAACGAAACGGCATCCGCGCCGACCGCCACGTCGCCACCTCCAGCCTCCGCATCGATGCCGACGGCTCCGCGGGCGATCCCTTCATCATCCACCGCGCCGACGGCCGCGAGGTCTCCGTCAGCAACATCGAGGCGCTCTTGGACGCTGTCGCCAAGGATTAATTGGCAATGATTCTTCGGGGCTCCCCTTGTGGGGGCGGATTATTTCAGGAATCCGTAGGCGTAGACCTTCGGCTCGATCTTACGAGCTAAGGCGGCGACGCGGGCGCGAAGGGCTTTGATCAGCGCGGTGTAGGTGGCGTCTGAGCTGTCGGTATTCATCTGCGTTTTGCCGCTCTTGTTTGTCTTGACGCCTTGGAAGTGGAGGCGGATGTCGTAGAGTGAGGCGTCGGGGAGGGCGTCGGGTTGGCTGTGGTAGTACTGCCAGAGGGCGCGGCCGGCGTCCATCGCTGCGGTGGCCTCGGGGGAGAAGGTGAGCGCTTCGCCGTGTGGCCGGATGGCTTCGACGCCGAACATGTGGAGCTGGCCCTCCGATGCGGCATCCGCCTTGGGCAGCTTGCCGCGGATAAAGTCGTACATGAAATGGCTTTTGAAGGCGTCTTGTGCGCCCACCTCCGCCTCTGAGAAGGGGATCCAGTGGTTGATGCCGTGCGCGCTGCTGATGCGGTTTTGCCCGTGGAAGAGGGTGAAGACAAGGCAATCGTTTTGAAAGTCCGTGTCGCCCGCCCAGCCGTCGTTGGGGTAGAGGAACTGGTCGCGATCGTTGAGCCAAGTCATAGGGATGCAAAGGCGGACAGCGAAGTAGATGCAGGCTTCTAAAAGGTTTTTCTGTGTGATCCAAGTACCCTTCACTTGCTCTATATCTGCTTTTGATGGAGATAGAGTGACAAATACGCCATTGTTATGCTGAAAGTCTGTCCCCAACATTCTTAAGTAGGCAATCCGATCTCCTTGTTTATCATAGAAGAGGCGCAGCCAGTTGATGATATACTTATGCCCACTGTATGAATAGACGTTTTTCTCCTCTTGGAAGTCCCCTTTCTCGTCGTAGACATCTGCTGTGATCTGCTCAAACTCTTCCTGAATGGCTGTGTTCCAGACTTTGAATCCGATGGGGAACTGTCCTTTCACATTGTCGAACGTATTGGCCGGAACCAAAAAAATTCGACCGAGCTTCGCTCGGAATTGTTTCCGGAAATCACGAAAGTTCGGTGCTTGCAGAATTTTCAACTTTGAAAATTCTGCAAGCACCGATGAGGGTATTTCGCTATAGATGCGGATAAAGAATTGAGCAAAGAGTTCCCGGCCTGCGATGCCAATCATGGGGAGGTATTTCTGATAGGTAAAATGAGTTACCGCCACTCCAGTCTTCTGCTTATAGTCTGACCCAACAATCACTTTGCGATTCCCCGCCTCCGCATATGGCGGATTGATATAGATAACCAGCTTACGGCGGCGTTCGGGGGAGTTGATGATCTCTCGGAGGCCGTCGGGGAGAAGATCGAAGGAGTCGTTGAGGAAGTCGAAGCGGAAGACGTGGCTGTCGAGCAGGTTGGCGCCGTTGGCTATGCGGTCGTGCATCACGTCGACGTCACTTTGGTCGAGGGTGGAGGCCCAGATGCGATACTTGTTCGTCAGGCCGGCGAGCAGGTTGCCCGTGCCTGCGCAGCAGTCCCAGATGTCATACTCCTCCTGCCAATCCTCGCCTAATTCATCAGAGAGATACTGTTGCGAGAGCTCCACCCACTGGCGCGGTGTGAAGTAGGAGCCTTTGCGTTCGCGCACGTCTTGCGGCACAAGCAGGTCGCGGCGGGCCACGATGTAGTCCCAATACTCGCGTCGCGGTGGGCGCTCGTAGCGGTTCCAAAAGACTGCGTGCGCCCGGCCCTCGTCGTTGAATTGCGCCCGCTTGGAATCCCAGAGGCCCATGTCGTCGATCTTCCTGTCCAGCTCGTAATGGTTCTTCCGGAGCAGGACGTAGAGCTTCTCGCGGAGGGTGAAGTCTTGCTCCGAGAGCAGGTCGGCCAGGAAGAAGTCGGCGTCGATGATGCCGCGGCGTTTGGTTATCTCCCAGTTCACGGCGATGGAGGGGCGGACGGCGTCGCGCCAGCGGGCATAGACTGCCGTGAAGTTGGTCTTGTTGATGGGCAGCTTCGAGAGGCCGGTCTTGTTGAGGACGAAGTTTTTGCGGATAAAGAGGCGCAGCTCCTCGTCGTCCGTATCGAAGCGGAAGCGGAGCGCCCCCTGCTCGAGTGTGTGGCGGACAGTCTCCATGACGAGCCGGAACTCGCGCGTCCGATGGTCAGAGGGCTTAACGTTCCAGTTGAAATCGTTTTGGTAGAAGATGTCGCGGACGTCGTCGTAGGGGACGAAGGCGATCTTCTCCGCATCGAAGGCGCCGAGGAAGGCGGGCGGCATGTATTGATCGAAGGTGCGCGCCCGGCCGATGGTCAGGATCAGCTGCACGAGCGACTCGTCGATGTCGTGCGAGGTGCCCTTCTTGGCTTCGGCCCAGAGCAGGTAGATCCTTTCGGTGGGTGTTTCCGCGCCCTCTTGCAAGGGCAGCGGGGGGATGGCTACGGCAAAGTCGATCTTGCCGAGGATGGGCGCGGCCTCGTAGGCGCTGAAATAATCGCGGCGGATGCGGTTCTTGATTTCTTCTTCGGGGAGCGTGTTGAGATACTTCATAAGGGGGCGGTTGTTGTTCCGGGTGCGAAAGTAACGGGCGGGCGTGTCATTATAGTCGCACAGAAATGGATTGCAGACCATCCCAACCCAAGCTCCTGCAGGGGCGAAAACTCTTTTGCCCCTAAAGGAGCGTCCCGTTTTCCGAGCGATTGTACGATACAATGAGCCGAAAAAGTAGCTGCCACACCCACCGGTGCGCCCTGTCTATTGGATGCCGAGGCGTGAGCGGTCAGCTTCGCGGCGTTGCTTCTCCTTGTAACGGCTGAAGCGGTAGGTGAGGCGGAGCATGACGGAGCGGTTGATGCCGCCGAAGTAGTCGTAGTCGCTCCACTGCGACTGGTAGCGGTTGCGGCCTATCGGCGTGGCCCGCTCGAAGACGTCGTTCACGTTGAGGCTGATCAGCAGCGCTTCTTCCTTGAGTAACCCCAATTGCAAGCCCGCGTTGATGCCCCAACTCTTGTCCCACTTCAGGATGCCCTGATGGTTGCCAGAATAATAATGGCCGTCGGTGGTGAAGGTCAGGCGGGGGTGGGAGAGGAGGCGCAGCTGGCTGTTGATGTTGAGGGAATATACCCATCCCGCGACGTCGAACGAGAGGTCGTGCCAGTGGTCCGTCCGGTATCGCTCATGGAGGGCTGAGGGGACGAAGGTCAGGAACCAGCGGTCGGCGATGGTGACGGGCAGGGTGGCTGAGAACATCCAGACGCGCGACAAGTCCGTGTTGGTGATTTGGTTGATTAGCTCGAGGCGGTCGGGCGACTGGTAAAGCTGCGTGAAGAAGGCATCGCGGACGTGGTAATAGTAGACGTTGAAGGCGTAGCGCGAGCGGTAGATGTAGCTGAGGCTGGCGATGTTGTATCGGGCCGGGCGCAGGTCGGGGTTGCCGAGGTTGACCTCGTAGCCGTCCACCTCGCGACGGTACGTCTGGCGATGCCAATAGGCGGGATAGTAGTGGAAGGCCTGCCAGCCGAGGGTGAAGGCGTGGGCGTCCGTCGGGGCATAGCTGAGGGAGACGTTGGGCAGGAGCGAGCGGCGGCGGTAGTCGCGTATGCGGTAGCCTTCGCCGGTGAGGG
The DNA here is from genome assembly GCA_002890585.1 of Tannerella sp. oral taxon 808. GTDB lineage: Bacteria > Bacteroidota > Bacteroidia > Bacteroidales > Tannerellaceae > Tannerella. Next base: position 12,896 of record MIQB01000004.1, on the reverse strand, counting down.
AGGCGCTGAGGGAGGCCCGGTCGCCGGGGAAGGTGATGTCGGTGCCGACGTAAGCCTTGGCGATGTCTTCGTCGGAAGTGACGGGCTGGGTGCCGGTCTGTTCGCTGTGGTTGCGCGTGCGGGTGTAGTCGGCGCCGTAGCGCAGGCTGAGGAGGGGGCAGAGCGTGTGGCGCCCGCGGAGGTAGCCGTGCAGCCGGTCGATGCGTTGGAGGCGGTCGTAACTGATGGGTCGTGCGGCCACGGTGCCCGTGTAGTCACTGCGGCTGTCGGAGTGGAGGTATTCCGCCCCCACGCGCCAGCTGCGGAGCTCGTATTCGGCCGCGATGCTCTGCATATGGTTGCGGCGGGAGCCGTGCTGTTCGGTGCGGCCGGTGCGGGTGTTGAGGGAGCTGTCGTCGAACGTTCCGCGGGGCGTCGCGCTGGCGTTGTAGTAGAGGCCGATGCGGTGTCGGTCGGCCAGGGCGTAGTCGAGGTTGAGGTAGAGGTCGTGGGTGGCGGGCGTGTGCGAGCGGTAGTCGGTGTGGTTGCGGATCTCCGTGGTGTCGCCGTGGACAGCATGGCGCACGTACATGTTTGTGCGGCTGATCTCGTGCCCGGAGCTCAGGCGGTAGAGCAGGTCGGCGGAGAACTTGCCCGAGGCGTACATGATGGAGGCCGTTTGGGTGAAGCGGTTCGCGTGTTTATTGTCCCACTGCGTCTGAACTTGAGCCGTGAGGCGGTCGGAGAGGCTCTCCTTGAGGATGATGTTGACCGCTGCGCCTTTGACGTTCCATTCCGGCGGCGCGGTGTGGGCCACCTCGATGCGGAGGACGCGGTCGGCGGGCAGCGATTTGACGTAAAGCAGCGTGGCCGCCGCGTCGCGCGTGGAGGGGCGACCGTTGATGAGCAGGACGGGTGTCTGGTCCATGGCGACGAGGCGGATGGACTCGCCGTCGGTCGATTTCAGGCCGGGCGTTTCGGCCAGCAGGTCGAAGGCGGTGGCGAGGATCTTCGATTTCGTGAGGCCCTGCGGCGTGAAGGTCAGGCGGCCGTTCTGAATGCGGACGGTGGGGCGTTCGGCTCGCACGACGACCTCGCCGAGCGCCTGCGCCTTGGCCTCGAGCACGATCGTCCCGAGGTCGCTCCGGGAGTCCGCGATGGTGCGCGTCTCGTAAGCCAAGTGTTGCACGCTCAGCAGGTAGGGGCGGGCCGTGGAGCGGAGGTGGAAGGTGCCGTCGTCTTCGCTCACGGCCGACTCGATGTAGGCGGAGTCCGTGCCGGCGAGGATGAGGGCGGCCTGCGCCACGGGTTGGCCGGCTGCGTCGGTCAGTCGGCCAGTAATGCCCTGTTGTGCGCGGGCGACGAAGGGGAGTAAACACAGCGATGCAAGGAGGGGCAGGCATCGCAGCTGCCAGAGGGGTAGAAAGGTTTTCATTGGGATGGAGGTTGAGATAAATGTACGGTGATTGCTATGGGTAATAATAAATCTGGACACTCCTGATTTAATATTGTCTCAGACAATAATAAGCCCGGACACTCCTGATTTAATATTGTCTCAGACAATAATAAACACGAACACTCCCAATTTAATATTGTCTCGGACAATAATAAATCCGGACACTCCCGATTTAATATTGTCTCAGACAATAATAAATCCGGACACTCCTGATTTATTATTGCGATTGGAAATAATAAATCAGGACACTCCAAATTTATTATTGCGATTGGAAATAATAAATCTGGATACTCCAAATTCATTATTGCGATTGGAAATAATAAATCCGGATACTCCTGATTTATGATTGCGCCTTACAATGAGGCGAGAAGCCACAGGGAGGGCCGCTCGCGCCCACCTAAATTTCCTCATGGGGGGCGTCCGTTTACTTTTGCGCGCATGAATTTCAAAAACAGAAAAGATGAACATGAACAAATGGGTGACCGGCGCACTGATGCTGATTCAGAGCTGCGGAATGGTGATGGCGCAGAAGGCGCCGAAGTGGGCGGAGAAGGCGCGACGAGCCGTCTTCGCTATTGAAGCAACGGACAAAAGCGGAAATGTTACACGCGGCACGGGCTTCTTCGTGGGCGACCAGGGCGAGGCCGTCTCCAACTATACCTTATTTATAGGCGCCGAACGGGCCACCGTGACCGACGCCGATGGCCAGCGCCTGCCGGTCGTCTGCATCCTCGGCGCGGACGACCTCTACGACGTGATCCGCTTCCGGGTCAACGCGCCGAAGAAGCTGGCCGGGCTGAAGCCTGCGGCGACCCTGCCAGCCGTGGGCGATCGGGCCTACCTCGCTTCCGCCGTCAAGGGCGCGGCGATGCCCAGTGCGCCCATCGCGGAGGTGACGAAGGTGAAAGACGCATACGGCTACTTCCGCATAGACATGCCCCTCTCGCGCGAGCAAGTCAGCGCGCCGCTGCTCACCGAGGGCGGCGAGGTCTTCGCACTGGCGCAGGCCGACGCCGCGGGCAAGGGACGGACGTATGGCATCGGCCTGCCTTACATCATGGACCTGCGGCCAGCGCCGACGGATGTGCTGAACAAGGTCTACTCCTCCATCGGCATCCGCACAGCCTGGGCCGCCACGCCTGACGAGGCGCTCGTCGCCCTCATGCTCTACGCCGCCCAGCAAGACGCGCGCACCTACCTCGCCACGCTTGACGACTTCGTCGCCACCTTCCCCAATGTGCCTGACGGCTACCTCAGCCGCGCCTCGCACTATGTCTACCAACGCAAGAAGCTCTCCGACGTGGGCACCGAGCAGCAGCTCCTCGGCCGCGCTGAGGCCGACCTCGACGCAGCGCAAAAACTCTTCGGGCAGAACGCGGCCGAGGGCTATTACAACCGCGCAAAGCTGATCTATGGCGTGGCCGCGGGCGACTCCTCGCTGAAGGCCGAAGGCTGGACGATGGATCGAGCCGCCGATTGGATAGCTAAGGCTATCGCAGCTGACGACCGCCCGCTCTATCGGCAATTGGAGGGCGACATCGCCTTCTTCCGCGGCGACTACCCGAAGGCCGCCGCCGATTACGCACAGGTGAACCAAGGGCCCGGCGCATCGGCCTCCTCCTTCTATATGGCTGCCAAGACGGAGGAGCAACTCGAAGCGCCCGACACGGCCCGCATGTTTGCACTCATGGATAGCGCCATCACGCGCGCCACGGCCGTCAACCCCACCGACGCCGCCACCTACCTCATGGATGCAGTCGATATGCGGATGCGCATGGGGAAGTTCGCTGAGGCTGTCAAGGATTACGACCGTTACTACGCGCTCACCGGGGGCGACGTCACACCGCGCTTCTATTACTACCGCGAGCAGGCCCGCTTTCGGGCGGGCGACATGGACGGCGCCCTCTCCGACATCCGCCTTGCCCTCCAGGGCGACTCCACCAACGCGCTCTACCTGGCCGAAGAGGGATCCATCTACCTCCGCAAGCAAGACTTCCCCCACGCCCAACAGAGCCTTGAGCGTTGCATCGCCTTGGCGCCCGACTTTTCGGCCGGCCATCGGCTCCTCGGGCTCTGCCTCGTCCGTAGCGGCAAGAAGGCCGAAGGCTGCCGTTCGTTCACGCGCGCCAAAGAACTGGGCGACCCCGTCGTCGAACGCCTCATGAAGCTGCATTGTCAGTAACCACTCCCTGCCCTTCCCCTTCCACTTTCTGACATGAAGCCGTTGATCACACGCTGTCTTCTCACCCTCGTGGCGACGGCGGCGGTGTGCACACAGACGACGCATTCGCAGCTGCCGGCCTACCCCTATATCATCTGGCAGGAGGGCGTGGCCGATTCAATCATGCTGCTCGTGTCCGGGCGGGTGGATATGAACGACTATTCGTCTGAGCTCCCTGGCCCGGGCACGATATTCAAGGAGCATGTGCAGACCCTTCTCGTCACGGAAGGTGTGAAGAGCATCGGAGCCTATGCCTTTCGCGGGTTTGCTCGGCTGACGTCGGCCACGTTGGCGGGCACGGTGGAGAAGGTGGGCAGCCATGCCTTTTCCGATTGCGTTCAGTTGCGATACGTCCGCGTGAACAGCCTCGTCCCGCCCGCAGCCGCTGCGGACGCCTTCCAAATGATCCCCACCGACGCCACGCTATCCGTGCCCCGGAGCGCCCTATCGGCCTACGCGGCGGCACCTGTCTGGCGCGACTTTGCGCGCATCATCACCTCGCACTACGGCATGACGACGGACATGATCCGATGGGAGTACGACGACACCACCGCCACGCTGCACCTCACCGCCGTCCTCGGCGAGGCTTATATGCGCGACTACACCTACATCGCTCCGTGGGGGGAGCTGTGTGAAGAGGTGAAGGCGCTCGGTTTAGAAAAGCACAGCCTGCGCCGCATCGGCGAACGCGCCTTTGTCGGCTTTGTCGCCCTCGACGCGGTGACGCTTCCCGACGGCCTGCTGCACATCGGGCGAAAGGCCTTTGCAGACTGCACGGGGCTGCGGTCGGTCGCATTGCCCGACGGCCTGAAAACGATCGACTCCGAGGCTTTCGCTCGCTGTTACGGATTGAAGGTGTTGACCGTGGAGTCGGCTATCCCACCGGTCGCCGCGGCCGACGCCTTCTCCGAAGTCCCGTTGTCAGACGTCACGCTCATCGTGCCCCGGGGTGCGCTGCCGGCCTACGCAGAGGCACCCGTCTGGCGCGACTTCATGCACCTCACCGAGGCGGCGGACAGCTCCCTCGCCGAGGGCGCACGGGGCTATGCCGTTGTGGGGGCGAATCTGCTTGTCCGGTCGTTTTGAACAACCAAGAACATGTCAAAGCACACATCCCATCTGATCATTCTGCTTGTGGCCACGGCGTTTTTCATGGAGTATATCGACTCTACAGCGTTGGTGACGGCCTTGCCGACAATCGCGTCAGACTTCCGCGTGCCGGGCAACCGGATGGGGATTGGTATCACGGCTTACATGATTTCGATGGCCGTCTTCATCCCCGCCAGCGGCTGGGTGGCCGGGCGGTATGGCACACGCACCGTCTTCGCCTCCGCTGTGATGGGGTTCATCATCGCTTCCGTTCTGTGCTCCGTCAGCCGGGGTCTCACTTGGTTTGCCATCATGCGCTTCGTGCAAGGCATGGCCGGTGCCATGATGGTTCCGGTGGGCAGATTGGCCGTGCTGAAGACTTGCGAGAAGAAGGATTTGGTCAACGCCATCGCATGGATTACCACGCCGGGATTGGTGGCGCCTCTCATTGGGCCTCCCCTCGGTGGCCTATTGACGACTTGCCTCTCGTGGCATTGGATCTTCTTCATCAATGTGCCCTTAGGCCTAATCGTCTTCCTGCTTGCCACGCGCTACCTGCCTCGGCGCTCTCGCGGGGAGGCGGTCGGCGGGTGCAGACTGGATGTTATCGGATTCATCTTGAGCGGTGTCGCCCTGTCGGGACTCATGTATGGGTTAGAGCTTTGCGGCGGCAATGGGCGAGCCCTCCTCACGGCCGCGGGCGTGATGGCGCTCTCCGTCGGATTGTTGTGGCTCAATGTTCGGCATGCCGCGCGGACGCCTTCTCCCTTGATCGATTACTCCGTGATGCGCATTCCTGCTTACGGCACGGTGGTGGCCTTCGGACTGATCTCTATGATGGTCATCGGGGCAGCGCCCTTCCTGTTGCCGATGATGTTTCAAGACGGCCTGTCGCTCGATGCCCTGCACGCCGGGCTGCTTTTGCTCGCGCTCATGGCTGGCAACCTAATCACCAAGCCGTTTACGGTGTGGATGATGCGGCGTTGGAAGGGGCGGCATATTCTGTTCGTCAACGCCCTGCTGCTCTCGCTGGCTACGGCCGCCTGCGCACTGTTCCGGGCGGGCACGCCGTGGGTGCTTATCATCGGCTGCTTGTTTCTGATGGGTTGCTTCCGGTCGGTGCAGCTCAGCACGTTGCACACGGTGGCTTACATGGATGTGCCCCAAGCCCGGATGAACGATGCCAACACGATATACAGCACCGGCCTACAGTTGGCCTCGGGATTAGGCATCGGCCTCGGAGCGCTGGCGTTGCGTTGCTCGGAAGCCGTGTCTGGGAGTGCCGCCCCGCTGTCGCACTATCACGCAGCGTTCGCCTTTGTTGGCGCCTTCGGGCTGCTCGCGCTCATCGGTTATAGCCGCATGAAGATTGAGCATGAGATCTGCGAAAGCCCCTCATAGGGGCGCATGTGATGCGCCTCTACCGACGTCACCGCCTCCTTCTTCTTCAAACTACTTCTGATTACCCCCTAACTACTTTTTACTACTTATTTATCCATGGACAGTGTAGCATTTCAATACCTCCCTAAGTCGGAGATCAAAGCCTATCAAGAGAAACAGTTAGTCGAGACGTTGGCTTACGTCAACGAGCGCTCGCCCTTCTACCGCCGCCGATTCGCCGAGGCCGGCATCGACGTGAGCCGCATCCGACGCATCGAAGACCTCGTGCAGCTCCCCGTCACCACCAAGGAAGACCTCCAACGCCACAACGAAGACTTCCTCTGCGTGCCGCGCACCGAGATCCTCGACTACGTCACCACCTCCGGCACCCTCGGCGAGCCAGTCACCTTCGCCGACACCCGCCGCGACCTCGAGCGCCTCGCCCTCAGCGAATACCTCTCGTACGAGATCTGCGGCTGTCGCCCGGACGACATCATCCAGCTCATGGCCACCAACGACCGCTGCTTCATGGCCGGGCAAGCCTGCCTCCTGGGCAGCTTCCGCCTCGGGTCGGCCATCATCCGTGTCGGCAACGGCATCCCCGAGTTGCAATGGAACATGATCCGCCGCATCCACCCCACCGTCTGCGTCTGTGTGCCCTCGTTCCTCCTCAAGCTCGTCGACTTCGCCCGCACACACAACATCGACTACCGCCACAGCTCCCTCCGCCGCGCCTTCTGCGTCGGAGAGACCGTCCGCACCGATACGCACGAGCTGAACCTGCTCGGCCGTAAGCTCCACGACCTCTGGCCCGAGCTCTCGCTACATGTCAATTACGCCTCCACCGAGATGCAATCCTCTTTCATGGAGTGCGAGCACCAGTGCGGGTCGCACCACAAACCCGACCTGACCATCGTGGAGTTCCTCGGCGACGACGACCGCCCCGTTGGCCCCGACGAGCCGGGCGAGATCACCATCACCACGCTCGGTGTGGAGGGCATGCCGGTCGTCCGCTTCAAGACGGGCGACGTCTGCCGTCACTTTGAGGAGCCGTGCGCTTGCGGCCGCCACTCGTTGCGCGTCGGGCCGATCATCGGTCGGAAGGGGCAGATGATTAAGTACAAGGGCACAGCGCTCTACCCCGCCGCGCTTTACGACATCCTCGACAACGTGCCCGAGGTGACGAACTACCTGATCGAGGTGTACACGAACACGATCGGCACGGACGGCATCCGCATCCTTGTGGCCGCTGGCACGTCTTCGGGCGAGGGCTTCGAGAAGCGCCTCAAGGACCTCTTCCGGTCGAAGGTGCGTGTGGCGCCAGACATCGTCTTCGAACCAGCCGAGCTGATCGCCCGCAAGCAGATGCCGCCAACGAGCCGGAAGCTGATCAAGTTCTTCGATTACCGAACAGCGAATGGGTAGCGGCTCAATGGCCAACGATTAGTTATGAATGACGAAGCTGGGTACACGATCGGGGGGGAGCCCCATCATGTACCCGGCTTCGTTTTTCGTTTTTAGCTTTTAGTTCTCAATCATACGTCAGGTTGAACACCTCCTTGAGGCGCGTCAGCATGGGGTTGGCCTCGCGGAGCAAGTCGTACTTCTCTTTGGAGGTATACGCCAGACGCTTCTCGTTCGTCTCGTCGATGCGGACGGTGAAGCGGACGCGGCCGTTCTTCAGTTGCTTGCGCAGGGAGTGGAGGATGGGAGCGTTGTTTTGCAGCAGCACCTCGCGTTGGCCGGGGTTGTGCACGACGATCTCGAACGTGTCGTCGCCTTTCATTACGGGGCGGCAGTTGATCATGGTGTGCTTCAGGTTGACGCGACCGCCGACGGTTTCGGCATAGGCATCCCAGGCGCGGGTAAGGTCGTCGGCGGTGAAGGGCTGATTCTCTTGTGGCGCTTTCTCAGCGCCGGTGGCTGCATCGCTGGTTTGCGTCTGGTTTTTGTTACCTAACAATCCCCGCAGCGACGTGTTGGTCGGCCCATGCGAGGCGGATCGGGGCGCGGGCTGCGCGGGTGTGGCCGTTTGTTGTGCCACCGATGCTGGAGCTACGGGCACGACGACGGCGGGGTAATCCTCAATGGGCAGGAGGAGGCGGAGCCTCAGTCGCTTTTTTTTTTAGCCTCAGCGATGGTCGTTTCGGGCGCGTCGCGGAGTTGGCAGAGCTGAATAAGCATCAGCTCAAGCAGCAGGCGTTTGTTGCGGCTTTCGCGGTAATGCAGGTCGCATTCGTTGGCCAGATCGATGGCTTGATAGAGCCACGCGTCGGTGCAGCGGTTGGCCATCGCGCGGTATTGCTCGCGGATGCTGGCGCCGATCTCGAGGAGCACTAAGGTGCGCTCGTCGCGGCAGACGAGCAGGTCGCGGAGGTGAGCGGCCAGGCCGGTGACGATGTGTTGGCCGTCGAAGCCCTTTTCCAAGATCTCGTTGAGCACGAGCAGGGCGGCGCGGATGTCGCCCGTGAGCATGGCGTCGGTGAGGCGGAAGTAGTAGTCGTAATCGAGCACGTTGAGGTTTTCGATCACGGCCTTGTAGGTCACGTTGCCCCCGGTGTAGCTGACGGCCTGATCGAAGATGGAGAGGGCGTCGCGCATGCCGCCGTCGGCTTTCTGGGCGATGACGTTGAGGGCTTCGGCTTCGGCCTGGACGCCCTCCTGCTGGGCCACGTATTGCAGGTGGCTGACGACGTCGGAGACGGAGATGCGGGCGAAGTCGTAGACCTGGCAGCGGGAGAGGATGGTGGGCAGGATCTTGTGCTTCTCCGTGGTGGCGAGGATGAAGATGGCGTAGTGTGGCGGCTCCTCGAGGGTCTTGAGGAAGGCGTTGAAGGCGGCTTGGCTGAGCATGTGCACCTCGTCGATGATGTAGACTTTGTATCGGCCTATCTGGGGCGGGATGCGGACTTGCTCGATGAGCGAGCGGATGTCGTCGACGGAGTTGTTCGAGGCGGCGTCGAGCTCGTGGATGTTGAGCGAGCGCTGCTCGTTGAAGGAGCGGCACGATTCGCACGTGTTGCAGGCTTCGCCCTCGGGGGTGAGGTTCATGCAGTTGATGGTCTTGGCGAAGATGCGTGCGCAGGACGTCTTGCCGACGCCTCGCGGGCCGCAGAAGAGGTAGGCGTGAGCCAGCTTATTGCTTTTGATGGCATTCTTGAGCGTGGTGGTGAGTGCCGTTTGACCCACGACGCTGTCGAACGTGGCGGGGCGATACTTGCGCGCCGATACGATGTAGTCTTCTGTCTTTTCCATTGCGGGGCAAAAGTAGGAGAGTAGGCCGTAATTCAGGATTTGGGCGTGTTGCAAGGCGACGACGGGGCGTAATTCAGGATTTGGGCGCGTTGCAGAGCGACGACGAGGCGTAATTCAGGATTTAGGTGCGTTGCAAGGCGACGACGAGGTGTAATTCAGGATTTAGGTGCGTTGCAGAGCGACGACGGGGCGTAATTCAGGATTTGGGCGTGTTGCAAGGCGACGACGGGGAGGAGTTTGTTATAAATCGGTCACATCTGGTGACCAGAAACGGTGTAAAACCACTTTTTGGTCGTTTCTGGTGACCAGAAACGGCGTAAAACCTCTAACCGCTTCTTCAAACAGGCGCTCCGGGGCTTGGGCATCCTATCGATCCCCATACTTTTGCGCCTCACTTAATTACACCCTTTCGATTTATGTCAGACAGAACATCACAGATCATCGGCCGCCTCTCCCGCATCAACGCTTACGTGGTCGTCGTGGCCTTCTTCCTCTTCATCACCTTCATCGTGGGCGACAGCAACCTATATAAAAGGTATACCTACGACGAGAAGATCCGCAGCTTGGAGCGCGAGATCGATCTCTACGATAAGGAGATCGAAATGAACACCATCAAGCTGAATGACATCCGTGTCAACCGCGAGGGGCTGGAGCGCTATGCCCGCGAGGAGTTCTTTATGAAGCGCCCCAATGAAGACGTGTTCATCATCGAAGACTAAGCCATGAATACGCCATTACGCACATGGATCTTCATGCTCTCCGGCCTGCTCGTCGTGGTTGGGGCTGTGCTTTACATCACGCATTGGATGTATGCGCCGTGGCTCTTTGCCATCGGTGCGGCAGGCGTGACGGTGAGCTACCTGACGGCACCGACCGACGGCCTCGACCTGCGCCACCGTCGCCTGCATCGGCTGAATATGTTGGCCGGGGTAGCCATGATCGCGGCGTCAGTCTTCATGTTTCGCGGGCGGATGGAGTGGGTGGCCTTCCTGCTCATCGCAGCCCTGATCCAGCTTTACACATCGTTCGTACCCACGGGTAAGAAGGAGTAAGCCGAGAGAGGGGCAGTATGCGTATGCGTTTACTTTTGTGCCCGGGCAGTCGGCCGGTCTGTCGCTCACGAAATAAACGAACGAACTGTAACAAGTGAGAGGAAAGTCCGGGCAACACAGGGCACCATCCTTCCTAACGGGAAGCTGTCGGCGACGGCAGAGCAAGCGTAACAGAAAAGAACCGCCGGACATGGTTCGGTAAGGGTGAAAAGGCGAGGTAAGAGCTCACCGCCCCTGTCGGAATACGGGGGGCAGTACGTCTGATGGGTTGTAAGGTCATGTATACCGGCGCATGAAGGGCGGCCCGCCCGATAGCCGGGGGGTAGACTGCACAGAGCTTGTCGGCAACGGCAATGCCAAGATGAATGACAGACGCCCTCACGCTCGTGGGGGTACAGAACCCGGCTTACAGGCCGACTGCCCTTTTTTTAGTTACCCAGAGTTATCAGTTACGAGTTACAAGTGAGAGAGCGTATTGCATACGTTATCGATTGCATCATTTATGCCTGAAGAGAAAGCAGAGAAAGAAAAGAAGCCATCGCTCGTGGAGCGCATCACGGAGTGGATCATGACGGCCATCCACTTCGTCACGTACGACATCTGGCGCATCACCGATAGCGATGTGAAGGGGCCGCGCCGCGTCTACATCTACCTCGCCAAGACGCTCATCCTGGCCATTCGCGGCTTTCAGCGCAACGATCTCCAGACGCGCGCCTCGGCACTGACCTATAGCACACTGCTCTCGGTCGTGCCCATGTTGGCCGTCATCGTCGGCATCGCGAGTGGCTTTGGCGTGCGCGACACGCTCCAGAGCAGCCTCTACGATTACTTCCCCGCCCAAGCACACCAGCTCTCACGCGCCTTCGACTTTGCCGAGAACTACCTCTCCATGACCCGCGGCGGCCTCTTCCTCGGCATCGGCCTCGTGCTCCTTTTCTACACCGTCTTCAGCCTCATCTCCACCGTGGAGCACACCTTCAACGACATCTGGCACGTCGAAAAAGATCGCACCTGGCAGCGCAAGGTGACGGCCTACTCGGCCATGATCATCATCCTGCCCGTCCTGATGACCGTCTCCAGCGGCCTCTCCATCTTCCTCTCCACCCTGCGCCGCGCCCTGCTCAGCCCCTACATCTTCCTCACGCCCATAGCCGACACTACGCTCAGCCTGTTGCCCTACACCATCATCATCCTCTTCTTCACGCTGCTTTATCTCTTGGCGCCCAACACGCGTGTGCGCTTCCTCAACGCCTTAGTGGCCGGGGCCCTTGTGGGGTGCGTCTTCCAAGTCTTTCAATACCTCTACATCAACGGCCAGATCTGGGTCAGCAAGTACAACGCCATCTATGGCAGCTTCGCCGCCCTGCCTCTGCTTATGCTCTGGCTGCAACTCTCGTGGGTCATCTGCCTTTTCGGCGCAGAGCTGGTTTACGCCTCGCAAAACGTCCGCCAGTTCAGTTTCGATCCCAATGTGCGCCGGGTCAGTCGGCGCTATCGCGACTTCCTGGCCTTGCTCATTGCCTCGCTCATTGTGAAGCGTTTTGCGCGTTGCGAGAAGCCTTACACGGCCGACGAACTGTCTGACACCTGCCGCGTCCCGCCCGGGCTGACGGTGCAGACGCTGGCTTTGCTCACCGAGCTCGACATCCTCACGGCCGTGCGGGGCGATGATGAGGGAGCACAAGTGGTGCATTATCAACCCGCCTTCGCCATCGATCGCATCAGCGTCGGGCTTGTCCTTCGGCGCATTGATGAACATGGGTCGGAAGATTTCCCGGTAGATACGGCCGACGCTTTCCGTAGCCAGTGGGAGGCGCTGCTCCGCACCCGCCGCGACTTGCTGGCAGCCAGCGACGAGGTGTTGCTGAAAGATCTATAAAGCGAGAAAGGAAAAGCCGGGTACATGATTGGGATTCTCCCTCACATGTACCCGGCCGTTTTTCGTTTTTCACTTTTCGCTTTTAGTTTTTCACTTCCCCGATTTCTCCGATAAAGAGGATCACGCCTGTGCTCTTCTCACGAATGACAAACAGGAAAGGCTTGTCGACACGGTACAAACACAAAGGCGATTCGCCGGTAGCCACTACGCCAACGCTCGTGACAGCCGCGGCTTCAGTTCCCTCCTCGTCCACCTGCACAAAAGTTTTGTGGATCACGGAGGTGATGTTCAAGCCGGCGACGTCAGCCATGCCGGAGAGGTCAGCCAGCTCAGGGTTGAACGGCAGCTTCATCCCCATCTCCGGAAGTATCTGCTTATGCATCTTGTACTCGCACTCGGCCTTGAAGCGCGGCAAGTAGACATAGCACATCGTCAAGATCAGACTTTCCATCGTCTCGGCCCATTTCTTTCCGTCCATCGCAGCGATCACGTCGCGCGTCGTCTTCCCGTCTTTGGGCAGCATGACGACCATGCTGAAGGCGTGGTTACCGTAGTCCACTTCGAGATAATCGCAGACGTCGCTCG
>MIQB01000003.1 GCA_002890585.1 Tannerella sp. oral taxon 808 | reverse complement strand
CGCCCCACGCCCCCCCACCCCCCCCCCGCGACAGGCAGACGCCGGCCACGCATCAAGGAAAGCCGGCCAACGGGGTACAACCGCATCGCTTACGAAGCGTATGACCGATCGAACTATCGAGAGGATGAGTACCTGCGCACAAAGGCAACACCGGATAATCGTCCGTATGCCTATGAGCAGTCGATGGATGGCGTGGAGCGTAAACCGTATGTGCCGCAAAGCGCCGACCCGGATCGTCGCAGGCATTACGCGGCGTATTCGCAGGGTGGCGAACGCCCGGAACGCCGTCGGTTTGCGCCGCGTGATGGCCACGGCGAACGGCCGAGCCGCCCCTACGACCCGCGTCGCACGTATGCCGAAGGCGGAGAAAAGCCACCGATGGGCCCTTACCCCCCGATGAAAAAGAAGCTGAAGAAGAAAAAGAAGAAGCCCCAGATGATGGTCGTCCCGGAGCAAGTCAAGTATGAGGAGCAGCTGAGCGACCCGAACGAGCCGATCCGCCTGAACCGCTTCTTGGCAAACTCTGGCGTCTGCTCACGGCGTGAGGCAGACATGTTTATCCAAGCGGGTATTGTGAAGGTGAATGGCGAGGTAGTCACTACGTTAGGCACGAAGATCACACGGCAGGACGAGGTGCTCTTCCGCGACCAGCCCGTGCACATCGAAAGCAAGATCTACATCCTCCTGAACAAGCCGAAGAACTGCATGACCACCGTTGACGATCCGCAAAAACGGCGCACGGTGATGGATCTCGTCAAGAACGCCTGCCCGGAACGCATCTACCCCATCGGCCGATTAGACCGCAACACCACGGGCGTGCTGCTGCTTACGAACGACGGCAACCTGGCCTCGAAGCTCACCCACCCGTCGTTCAAGAAGAAGAAGATCTACCACGTGTGGCTCGACAAAGAGGTGGCCGTGGAAGACATGGAGAAGCTGGCCGACGGCCTCGTGTTAGACGACGGCGAGATCCACGCCGACGCCATCAGCTACGCCAGCGAGGAAGACCACAAGCAGGTGGGCATCGAGATCCACTCGGGTCGCAACCGCATCGTCCGCCGCATGTTCGAGGCGCTCGGATACCACGTCACGAAGCTCGACCGCGTCTACTTCGCCGGCCTGACGAAGAAGAACCTCGGCCGCGGAAAGTGGCGCTACCTGAACGAACAGGAGGTAAACATGCTGCGCATGGGCGCCTTTGAATGAACCCGTAAAACCATCATCACAACGTAACGCACGATGAAACGAACGAAAATCAAAGAGATACTTGCCAGTGAGGCGTACGACACCGACGTCGTCGTCTGCGGCTGGGTACGCACACGCCGCGGCAGCAAACAGGTGGCCTTCATTGCCCTCAACGACGGCTCCACGATCCACAACCTGCAAGTGGTGGCCAACATCGACGGGATCGGTGAGGAGGCCCTCCGCAACGTGACCACCGGTGCCTGCCTACGTGTCAAGGGACGGCTCGTCCGCTCGCAGGGCAAAGGGCAGACGGTAGAGGTTCAGGCCGCAAGCATCGAGGTGCTTGGGCCGGCCGACCCCACCACCTATCCGCTGCAGAAGAAGGGGCACTCGATGGAGTTCCTCCGCGAGATTGCCCACCTGAGGCCGCGCACGAACACCTTCGGCGCCGTCCTCCGCATCCGTCACCACATGGCGATGGCCATCCACACCTTCTTCCACCAGAAGGGATTCTTCTACCTCCACACACCGATCATCACCGCCTCCGACGCCGAGGGCGCTGGGCAGATGTTTCAAGTCACCACGCTCGACGTGTCCAATCCGCCGAGGCGACAAGATGGCAGTGTGGACTACGACGCCGACTTCTTCGGCCGCCGCAGCAGCCTGACCGTCTCCGGGCAGCTGGAGGGCGAGCTGGGCGCGATGGGCATCGGCGAGATCTACACCTTCGGGCCCACCTTCCGCGCCGAAAACTCCAACACGCCGCGCCACCTGGCCGAGTTTTGGATGATCGAACCGGAGATGGCCTTCTACGAGATCGAGGACAACATGGACCTGGCCGAGGAGTTCATCAAATACTGTGTCCGGTGGGTGCTCGACCACTGCGCTGACGACCTCCGCTTCCTCAACGACATGTTCGACAAGGAGCTGATCGCCCGCCTCGAGGGCGTCCTCCAGGCGCCCTTCGTGCGACTGGCATACAGCGAGGGCATCCGCATCTTGGAAAAGGCCGTGGCCGACGGCACCCGGTTCGAATTCCCTATCTATTGGGGCGCCGATCTGGCCGCGGAGCATGAGCGCTTCCTCGTGGAGCAGCACTTCAAGCGGCCTGTCATTCTGACCGATTACCCGAAGGAGATCAAGGCCTTCTATATGAAGCAGAACGACGACGGACGCACGGTGCGCGCCATGGACGTGCTCTTCCCGAAGATCGGCGAGATCATCGGCGGCTCCGAGCGTGAGGCCGACTTCGACCGGCTGCAAACCCGCATCGAGGAGCTGCACATCCCCATGAAGGACATGTGGTGGTACCTCGACACGCGTCGCTTCGGTGCCTGCCCCCACTCCGGCTTCGGCCTCGGCTTCGAGCGCCTACTGCTCTTCGTGACGGGCATGGCCAACATCCGCGACGTGATCCCCTTCCCCCGCACGCCGAAGAACGCCGAGTTCTGACCGCGGTAGCTGTTTAGAGAAAAAAGCCCCCGGATCTTCATCAGAAGAAGGTTCGGGGGCTTTGCTATTTACTTGGGCAAGCGCCTGCATGGCGCCGTCGCAGTGTATGAAATGACTGTGCAAGGTCTGCATGGCGTCGTCGCAGTGTGTGAAATGATCATGCAAGGCTTGCTGGCCTTTTCACAGTGTGCGGCGTGACTATGCAACACTTGCACAGCGCCGTCGCAGTGTGTGAAATGATCATGCAAGGCTTGCTGGCCTTTTCACAGTGTGTGAAATGACTATGCAACACTTGCACAGCGTCGTCACAGTGTGTGAAATGATCATGCAAGGCTTGCATGGCCTTTTCACAGTGTGCGGCGTGACTATGCAACACTTGCACAGCGTCGTCGCAGTGTGTGAAATGACCATGCAAGGCTTGCGCGGCCTTTTCACAGTGTGTGAAATGACTATGCAAGGCCTGCACACCCTTTTCACAGTGTGTGAAATGATTCTCAAGCACCAAAAAGAAAGTCCTGCCGGCTGATTCGCACGAACCGGCCAGCAGGACTTCGCATTCCTCGCTTTTCGCCTTCAGCCTTCCGCCTTCAGCCCCTGCGTGATGCGCCGATGGTGGCAGACGAGCAGGCGG
This sequence comes from Tannerella sp. oral taxon 808, assembly GCA_002890585.1. Taxonomy (GTDB): domain Bacteria; phylum Bacteroidota; class Bacteroidia; order Bacteroidales; family Tannerellaceae; genus Tannerella. The sequence continues at coordinate 68,910 of MIQB01000003.1, read as the reverse complement.
CCGTCGCCATCGCGCAGGTGCATGCCGTTTCCCTCGCAATAGCGGAAGAGCTTGCAATCGGCACACTCGCCGCTGCGCATCCACTCGCGGTCGCGATAGGGGCGGAAGCGGTGCTCCCAGACGTCCATGAAGCTGTCGCTGTAAATGTTGCCCTGGTAATAGTTGGCGCGGATGCTGGGGCAGCCAGAGATGGAGCCGTCGGCCAAGACGGAGGCCGTGGTGACACCCGCTGAACACTCGTAGAAGTGGTCGCGGACGCCCATCTCGTAGCCGCCGAGGAAGCCCTCACAGCCGTAAGCGACCTCGAGGCCCTCGCGACGCGAATCGCGGATGAAGCGCATGAGGCTGACAAACTGCGCATCGGTGAGTTGCAGCTCGGGGACGCGGGCGGCGCGGCCGACGGGGAAGACGGTGAAGATGCGCCAACGATGGACGCCAAGCCCGAGCAGATAGTGCTTGAAGCGGGGCAGATCGTCGAAGTTGCGGCGGTTGGCGCAGGTGACGACGTCCCAATTCACATCATCCACCTCGGCCAGGGCACGAATCGAGGCGGTGGCGTTGCGGAAGCTGTTGCGGTGGCCGCGCATCCAGTTGTGATCATCCTCAAAGCCGTCGAGGCTGATCGTGGCCGAGCGCATGCCGGAGGCCAGCAGGCCAGGCAGCCGCTCGGCGAAAAGCATCCCGTTGGAGACGATGCCCCAGGGGTACTCGCGGCGGTAGAGCTCGCGGCCGCACGCCTCGATGTCGGGCCGAACGAGTGCCTCGCCACCGGTGAAGATGACGAGCACCTTGTGCGGATTGACGTGTGGCGTGATCTCGTCCACCACGCGCAGAAAGTCTTGCATGGGCATATCGGGCTGTAGCGACGAGACGCGGCAGTCGCTTCCGCAATGGCGGCAGGCCACATTGCAGCGCAGGGTGCACTCCCAGAAGAGCGTCCGGAGCTCGTGCAGCTTCACGCGGTTGAGGTGCATGCGGCGGAAGGTCTCCAATGCGATCCGCTTCCTGAGGTCGATCTTGGCGTCGTTCATTACTTGTTCTTCCGCTTCAGCGTGATGTTGACCTTCTTCTCCGCCGCGCCTTGGTACCATTCCCCAGAAGCACCTTTCAGGTCGCCCTTGGCAAACCCGACTGTGACGCTGTCCGGCTCGTAGAGGGGATTACTCGTGGGGTCTTCAAACTTCAGTTTTACATACACCGAATCCGGCGCCCATCCGGCGTTGTGCCAGTACCTGTAACTCCCGTCTGGGGAGGTATACGTCGTGTCAAGTGGGGATGGATATTGCTGCTTACCCCATTTCCCCTCCACGTTTGGCGCCACGATGCGCACGCCCGAGATCGGCCGTCCCTGCTCGTCCGTCACGCGGCCCATGACCTTGAAGTTGGCGTTCGGTGAACCGTACTCCATCTCTCCAATCCTACTACAGCTGGAGAATCCCAACATGGTCAGCAGCCCCGCCAGCGCCCAGTTGGTACCGCGGATCAGTTTGCGTTTGAATCTTTTCATCGTTTCGTGTCCCTTTCTTTTCGTTTATGGTTAATCACTTGTTCTTCCGCTTCAGCGTGACTTCGATCTTCTTCTCCGTCGCACCTCTGTACCAATGCCCATCGCCGCCCTTCAGGTCGCCCCGGGCAAACCCGACCGTGACGCTGTCCGACTCATAGGCCGGGCGCTCCGAGGGGTCTTCAAACTTCATGTGTACATACACCGAGTCCGTGGGGACACCGCCGGGGCGGCTGACGAATGTGCCATCTTCGGAGGTGTACACGGTGTCACGGAGGGGGTTAGTCTGGCGATACTCACTGAAGGAATCATGCCATTTCATTGTCATACTTGGTGTCACCACGCGCACGCCCGAGAGCGGCTGGCCCTGCTCATCCGTCACGCGCCCCGTGACTTTGAAGTCAGCATGTGGTGTGCCATACTCTTCCACTTGAGTTCCCCATCCACAGCCAGAGAATCCCAACACAGAGAGCAACCCCGCCAGCGCCCAGTTGGTGCCGTGGATCAGTTTGCGATTCAATTTCTTCATAATCTATGCTCCTAATAATGATTATTCACGCCCTCAAAGATGCTTCTTGAGCCACAAACGCTGCGAAGTGGGGGTAAGAACGTTTTATTTTTGTCCATCTCAAACGAAGAATATATAACGATGGATAAGCACGAATTGAAGATTGTTTTTATGGGCACACCCGACTTTGCTGTGGCGAGCCTGCGCGCCCTTGTGGAGGGCGGATACCGCGTGGTGGGCGTTGTCACCATGCCTGATAAACCCATGGGCCGACATGGCAGTGTGCTGCAGCCCTCGCCCGTGAAGCGATATGCCGAAGCGCAAGGCCTCACGTTGCTGCAGCCCGAACGCCTCTGCGATCCGGCCTTCCTCGATGCCCTCCGCGCACTCGGCGCCGACCTGCAAATCGTCGTCGCCTTCCGCATGCTCCCTCAGGTGGTCTGGGAAATGCCGCGCTTGGGTACGTTCAACCTGCACGCCTCCCTCCTACCCCGCTATCGCGGCGCGGCACCGATCAACTGGGCCGTGATCAATGGTGAAAAGGAGACGGGCGTCACCACCTTCTTCCTCCGCCATGCGATCGACACGGGGCGCATCATCTTGCAACGCCGCCTGCCCATCAACGAGGCGGACGACGCGGGCACCGTGCACGACCGATTAATGGCCATCGGCGCCGAACTGTTGACCGAAACTGTTGACCGAATACTTGAGGGCGACGGCGACGTGGAAACAACCGAGCAGGACGCGCTCCTGACCGACGCCTCAGCGCTGCCCACCGCCCCGAAGATCTTCCGCGACACTTGCCGCATCGACTGGGAGCAGCCTACCGGGCCCATCTACAACTTCATCCGCGGCCTCGCTCCGCATCCAGCGGCGTGGACTGAAATCCTCTCAGCTGACGGGCGCCGATCGGCACTGAAAATCTTCCGCAGCGAACCTTTGACTGAGACGCACGAGTTCTCGCCCGGAGCCATCCGCACCGACGGCCGACACTTAGACGTGGCCACGCGCGACGGCTTCCTTCGCCTCCTTGAGGTGCAACCCGCTGGTAAACGCCGCATGGCAGCCGACCAATTCCTGAACGGAACGAACGTCGCGGCCTGCTGCATGACGTAAGCCCTAACCAACCCTCAGGCATGAATGCAATAGACTACGTAAAGCGGGTTCAACGAGCTGCTCTGGAATGAATTCCTGATGTACATCCTACTGGTTGTCGGGATTTTTTACACCATCTACCTCGGCTTTCCGCAAATCCGCCACTTCGGCCTAATGTTTAAATACGCCTTCGGGCCAGCCTTCAAGCGACGCAAGAAGGAGGCGCACGAGAAACACCACGTCAACTCCTTCCAGGCGCTGGCCACGGCCGTAGCAGCGTAGGTGGGCACGGGCAATATCGGCGGCGTGGCTACAGCCATTGCCACGGGCGGCGTGGGTTCCATCTTCTGGATGTGGATTTCGTCGCTTTTAGGCATGGGTACGATCTTCTCCGAGGCTACCCTGGCGCAGAAGTATCGAGAGGTGAAAGCGGGCGGTGTCTCCGGCGGACCGGCGTATTACATTGCCAAAGGCCTCAAGTGTCGCCCACTGGCGATCTTCTTCTCCCTGGCCATCATTCTGGCCCTCGGCTTCGTGGGCAACATGGTACAGGCCAACTCCATTTCCATTGCCATCAACAATGCCTCTGGGTTCAGCCCCTACCTCATTGGCGGCGTGCTGGCCACGCTCGTGGCGCTCGTCATCATGGGTGGGCAACAGCGCATCACGGCCATTGCTGAGCTCGTCGTTCCCTTCATGGCGCTCATCTATATCGTCGGCTCGATCGTCGTCCTCTGCATGTTTATCGGCAAAATCCCGGAGATGTTCCAGAGCGTCATCACCGAGGCCTTCTCCACGAAGGCGGCGGCTGGCGGCGCGGCTGGCACGGTGATGAAGTATGCCATCCGCTATGGTGTGGCGCGTGGCCTCTTCTCCAACGAGGCCGGTATGGGCTCCACGCCGCATGCCCACGCCATAGCGCACGTGAAGGATCCCGCCATCCAAGGCTTCGTGGCCATGGCCGGTGTCTTTGTAGATACGATCCTCATCTGCTCCTCCACAGCCTTCGTCATCATGCTTACGGGCTCTTACACCAACGTCGAGCTCAAGTCTGTGGCCATCACGCAGGAGGCCTTCCGCATCGCCTTCGGGCAGGGCGGCATCACCTTCCTGGCCATCGCCCTTTTCTTCTTTGCACTGACCACGATCATGGGCTGGTACATGTTTGGCGAGATGAATGTGCGCTACCTCTTTGGCAAGCACGGCGTGCTGCCCTTCCGCTTCATCGTCGTGGCATGCATCTTCTGCGGCAGCATCTTCGCCGCCGACCTCGTTTGGGAGTTAGCCGACACCTTCAACGGCCTCATGGCCATTCCTAACCTCATTGCCATCGTATGGCTCGCCCCGCAGGTGCGACGGATGTACACCCACTTCTTGCAACGTCGTCGCGCAGGCGAACTCTGAAGCGAACGGCCTTTTTCCCCAGCCTCTAAGGGGCGCGATAAATAGGCATGATAAATCCAAATCGGTCATTAGTAAGGGCGTATCGTATACGCCCTTACAAGCGGCCAGCAAAGGCCGAATGATCGTATCCGAGACCCGTATTTGCATCCTTGGAACATTGAGGGCGTATGCGATACGCCCCTACAAGGGTTCCGGAAGGGGGGCTTTTTCTAATGACTGATTTTGGATGAATAGGCATGAAGGGGGAGCGGTGGGGTGGAAGCCTCTCGCTCCCCCTTTTTAATGATTCACATTATGCGCCCAAGGTGATTGGGGCTATGCGCCCAAGGTGATTTGCATTACGCGCCCAAATAGATTGGGACTATGCGCCCAATGTGATTGGGGCTATGCGCCCAAAGTGATTTGCATTACGCGCCCAAACAGATTGGGGCTATAGGTCCAATACCATTCAACAGAAAAGCCCAAAATGATCCATAGTCACACAAAAACGAGCGCTGCAAGCCCTATTTCTATGAAATTCCTCGCAGAGGGCGTATGCGCGTGCGCTCCTACGACAATATCTGCGAATCATAGGCATAATTGTGCGTTTCCAGTTGTTTGCATGCCATTTTTGATTGGATATAGAGATAATCCGCCCTATATGGATAGGGTAGAGTGGATATATCTTATAGGATAGAGCGGATCTACACTATAGTGTAGAGAATATCTACCCTATAGTATAGAGAACATCTACATTATGGGGTAGAGACGATCTAACCCTTAGGTTAGATCCGAACTAACCTACGGGTTAGTGATGAACTACATTATAGGTTAGTGATGAACTACCCCATAGGTTAGCTCCGAACTAACCTGCGGGTTTAACGTCTGTTCGATGTAAAAAGGCGGCTCCAACATGCGAAATGCCGAAGAATGAGCCTTAATTGGTTATTAGCGGGCGGACACATAGGGCCGCCCGCTAATGATCGATTTGGGTTAATCCAACACCACCCCGCGCTCCGGGTGATGGCGCAGCTCGTTGACCATGCGGATATTCTCCGGCAGGGTGCGATCGAGCGAGAGGGGCGGCAGCGCATCGAGCGGGAAGAAGCGCTGGTCGAGGATGTCGAACGTGCCCCCGAGCTCGCCGCCCGTCACGGTGCAGAGGATGAACATCTTGTAGACGTAGAGCGGCGAGGCGGGATAGTTGTGGCAACGCTTATCGAGCACCGCCAGCAGCCGTTCTACACGCACGTCGAGCCCTGTTTCTTCCTTCGTTTCCTTCACCGCCACCTCGGCCGGCGTATACCCCACGTCTGACCATCCGCCGGGCATCGACCAGCGTCCATCGGCCTTCTCGCGCACTAACAAGATCTCGCCGCGCGCATTAAAGACGGCCGCGCGGATGTCCACCTTGGGCGTGACGTACTCCTTCATGGGGTGGTAACACGCGGCGATCTCCTCCTCCTTCAGCCCGCTGACGATCGCTGCGATGCGGTCGCTCAGCCCGAGCAGCTCTTGGCAACGTTCCGTTTCGTAATCGTTCGACGCGTACGACAGCCCCGTCTGTGCCAACGCCCGCATGCGCTGCGCAATGCCGATCAGTTCTTTTCCTTTTTCCATCGTTCAATCTCTTCTCTTTTTAAGGGTTATGCATAAGAAAAGCCCGAGACCGATACGGCGGCTGCCTTTCGATCTCGAGCCTTGGAATACACCTATGGCGAGGTATTCTATGAAGAAGTGATTCCGGTGCGACTCGAACGCACGACCCACAGCTTAGAAGGCTGTTGCTCTATCCAACTGAGCTACGGAACCCGGATTCCTCTTTCTGCGGGCGCAAATATAGAAGCGCTCTTCTTCTTACGTCCTGTGCCTTGGTTTTTTTACTGCGCCCCCTTCCCCCCCGGAAGTTTCCGTGGGTTAATACCAACTCATCACGTCGCGCGGACTGCCGCTCTGGTTGTACTTCAGGTCGCGGAGCAGGGAGGAGTTGACGGCGATGGAGAAGGAGTACGACTTCCACGGCCCGACGGGGATCACGCTGGCCGACATGGTGAAGCAGTGCAGGTTGCGCGAGATGGTGCACGTCATGTAGGAGATCTTCCGGGCTTCGAAGTCGTACGATCCGTTGAAGTTGAAGCTCCAGTTCTTGGTCGGTTTCATATTGCCGCTGAAGCTCAGTTGGTGCGTGACGCGGTAGTTGTATTCTAATTTTTCAGGGTTGAAATTGCCGTAACCCAGGCTCATGTTGTAGCTGAAGGAGAGGCTCCATGGGACGGTGGCGCGGTAGTAGCCATCGGCGTCGTAATCGCCCGTCTCGTCCTTCTTGGCTTTACGCAGGCGTTGCCCCACGGCCGGGGTGTCGTCGGAGGTGTCGGTGGCCTCGGCGTCGTCGGTGTTGTCTGGGGTGTCTTTCGGGTTACGGTTGTCGGAGGCGTCGCGGTCTTTGCGGCTGAAGAGCTTCTTGAAGGTGTCGTTGGTGAAGGTGTAGGAGAAGGTGGTGCCTGTGGAGCGGAGCCGCCCGATGCCTTTGCCGGCCTGCCAGCGGGGTTTGTCGATGCGATAAGGAATGCCTGTGGCGGCGTCGTAACCATAGGTATAGGTGTCGAACACGCCGGAGAGTTGCAGGGGGAAGTTGCCGAGCTTGAGTTGCAGGTTGACGCCGAGGTCGCTCCAGCGGAAGGAGTCGGCGGCCATGTTGTAGCTGATGTGGAAGCCGAGCCGGTCGATGAGGCTGACCTTCTTGATGCCTGTGGAGTCGGCATCGGAGCGCACCTTCATCTCTACGTTGTTATCCAATGACAACGATAAGGCGCCCTGCCGCCCCCGTCCGGGCACGCCAAACATCTGGCCTTCGTAGGGCGAATAGAGGCCGGTCATCTGGTTACCCGAGCGATCGGTGTAAGCATAAGACTCATAGAAGCCGTACTTGGGATCGGAGAAGTCGGGGGCGACGTTGTAGGAGATGTTGGCCTCCATGCGGTGGCGGATCATCTGCACCTTGTCGCCGAAGATCTTCCAGGGCTTGAAGAAGCCGTAGACGGTGGTGGAGGCGGAGATGGCGGCGTTGTAGTCGTAGACGCGATAGAAGCCGTAGGCCGTGTCGACGGGCATGAGGCTGCCGCGGGCGGTGTCGAACTGTTGGTGGACTTTGTTCGTGTACCAGCGCTCCACATAGTTGGCCGAGGGGGAGATGTTGAGGAAGCCGAAGTTGTAAGTGGCGCTGATGGGGATGCTGTGCTGCGCGGCGTGCTGCCAGTCGCGGGCGAAGCTCTTTTGGAAGAAGTTGTTCTCTTTCGCGTTAAGGGAGTTGCGGAAGTAGCCCGAATAAGAGATGGAGATCTTCTCGTACCACAGTTCGCGGCCCACGGCGTGTTTGCGTTTGAGGGGGTAGATGCTGCTCATGGAGAGTGTCATGTCGGGCAGGGTGACGGAGAGGGAGGAGTCTTGCGAGCGCTGATTGATGTTCATCGTGGCCGAGACGGTCAACGGGTTGTTGGGGAAACGCTGCGAGATGCTGACGCTGGAGCCTTTGTTGTTGTTCGTCCCTTCGGGCGTGTAGAGGGTGTTGAGTTGATTATAGTTGTAGCTGCTGGTGGTGAAGTTGACGCTGGCTGAGAAGGTGCGATAGGGGTTGGCCTTGGCGTCTTGCGCGTGTGTCCAAGCGATCTTGAAATCCTTCGACACGCTGTAATCTGGCAGCCCCTTGTCGCCGAGTTTGGTGACGAGATACGAGGCATCGAAGTTGCCCGAGTAGCGGTAGCGCTTGCGATAGTCCGACCGCGCTGATAGGCCCCACGATCCCTTCGTGTAGATCTCGCCCGTGAGTGCGAGGTCGAAGTAATCGCTGAGGGCGAAGTAGTAGCCGCCGTTGCGGAGGTTGAATCCGCGCGCCATCTCGTCGCCGTAGGTCGGGGCGATGATGCCTGAGGAATACTTGTCGGTGAAGGGGAAGAAGGCGAAGGGCAGGCCGATGGGATAGAGCGGGACGTCTTCGATGACAAGGTAGGCTGGCCCGGTGACGATGTTTTTACCCGGGCGCACCTTGGCGCGGGTCATGTGGATATAGAAGTGGGGGTGGTCATACTCGTCGCAGGTGGTGTAGCGGCCGTCCACGATGTTCATTGCGTTGTCGGGCATCTTCTTCGTGGCATCGGCCATGAGGTAGCCCTCTCCCTGCTTTGTCAGCACGTCGGCAGCGTAGGCCTTGCGGGAGCGGAAGTTGTAACGCATCGTCCGGGCTTCGATCTGCTGCTCGCCTTCGATGAAGAGGGGGTAGCCATACTCGGCTCCGGTGGTGTCGAGGGCATAGGAGGCGGAGACGATGCTGCTGTCGAGGCTCATTTGGATGCGCTCGGATTGCAGCTCGATGTTTTGGTACTTCACGTCGCCCTGGCCGAAGAGGTAGGCCATATTGCCTGCCGTCATGACGATGGAGTCTGCCGCCTGATACTTCACCGGCGCCTCGAGCATGCCTTTACGACGCGCCGTGTCGCGCCCAGTCGTGTCGATGCGTGCCGCTGCCCTTCGGAGCGTATCGCTGCCCGAGGGTGTCTGCGCCTGCATGCTGAGCCCGAGAGCCAGGGCGCAAAGCAGGAGGCTTGTTTTTAGAGAAAGATTTTGCACCACCCATCAAACCGTTTCACGTCTTCCTGGCCGTAGGCAGCCAGCCCGTGCCTGATCTTCTCGATCGGTTTTTCGCGCTCCAGCTTCGTCTTGCTGAAGAATTTATCGGCGAAGCAGATTAGCTGCTCTTCGAGGGAGAGGGGCAGCATGTCGTGCGGCGGGATGGGCAGATGGCGCGCTTCGATCATGGCGCGCGAGAGGCCGGCGCCGGTGTGGCGTTCGCAGACGAGCGCGTGGCGTGGATAGCCTAAGGAGCGCATCAGTTCGGCGCCGAGCCAACCGTGGCAGATGTAGGGCGATGATCCGTGGCAGTCGATTTCGGGTGCATCGCAGAGGTAGATGCCGATGTCGTGCAGCATGGCGGCTTCGCTGATGAAGGTGTGGTCGAGCTGCATTTCCGGGTGCGACTCGGCCAGGGCCAGCGCCTTGTCGCGGACGCTGCGGCTATGGCTGACTAATATCTCGTAGGCCCGCGAGCCCGGGCGATAGTATTCGGAAAGAATGGCTAAGGGATTCATTGGATATAGTAATCTTTTGACGGGGGCAAAAGTAAATGCGAATCATTCATCGGAAATGCGCGCATCGGGGGGGCGTCTGTCGGGAGCCGAGGGGGGGATGCTTACCGCCCCCAAAAAAAAAGAGGCGACTTATGGTTGGTAAGTCACCTCTTCTCTCTATGGGGAAAGCCGCACTGTGGAATTGAACGAACTCCGAATGACAGGATTTGAGAGCCTTTGACGCCGTTGTAATCTGCTGTGCCCCCCGAGGGGGACAGAACCGAAGTTTGCAGCCCGCCATTGGTGCCAAGAGCATGTCTCGGAATTCTAATATTGTATGATGAGTTCCCCAATCGAACAATGCGGCTTATGTCGTCTTCTGGAACTGCTTTCTTGCTCTCTCGCGCCACAAATGTAAAATGAGCTTGATGACTGGCAAGGTTTTGTGAAGAAAAAATTTAGGCGCGCCCTTGATTGATGCCCTTCGGAGGTGATGCGGGGGGATAAGAGAGGCGCGCCTCTGGCTTGATGCCTATCCATCGGAAGCGGCGTCAATTGAAGAGGAGGTTATGTTGTCAACATAAGTCGAAAATCAATGATTCCAGGGGTCATGTTGTCAACATAAGCCGAAAATCAATGATTCCAGGGGTTATGTTGTCAACATAAGCCGAAAAATCAATGATTCCAGGGGTTATGTTGTCAACATAGGCCGAAAATCAATGATTCCGGGACTTATGTTGTCAACATAAACCGAAAATCAAAGATTCAGAGGCGCCCCGAAAGCCTTTCCGAAGCTGCGGAATCGATTAATTCTTACAGCCGAACGAGGGCCAGGCACAAGGGGGTGAGGGCAACCCTGCGCTTACGCCTACTTTTGCCAGCCATCAAGACGTAATCACATAGACATAAACACACGATGAAGACTGCAAAACAAAGAACTAAAGCTGCATTGAGCCTGGCTGTGGCCGCGCTGCTGCTGACCCACATGGCCGAGGCGCAGGATCTGAACTCCGACGCGCGCATCCGCGCTCGCATGGAGCGAGCCCTGCGGCGCGACACGACAACGACCCCACAAGAGACTCCGAAGCCGACCCCAATCGCACAACCGACGCAGCGCACTCACTCCACTGACACGCTCCGCAACGAGCCCGGCGACCTGAACGCACGGCTGCGCGAACGCATGGAGCAACGCGCTGCACACCACGACCCTGTGACCGAACCCATCGCGGACGACGCGCAGCCGGAGCAACCCCTGCTCCCGCCCACGCCCCTCACCATGTCCGACCGCGCCCTTTACTGGTCGCGCCGCTGGGACAACTCCGCCAACCGCTTCCCGCGCTACTACACCTTCCGCGACACCATCATCGTCAACCCGCTCTTCATGCCCGTGCTCTTCAAAAAGAAGAACCTCGACAACGCCCGTCGCATCGTCTTCTACCACCCCATCGACCTCAACGCGCGCCCCTGGGAGCAGCCGCTCTATCGCCCCGTGCGCCTCTTTGAACGCACCGAAAACTGCATGATCGTTCGCGACTACGCCTATCGCTACGTCCGCCACTACCACCCGAATTACTTCCGCCACAGCGCCGACGACTTGCCCGTGGAGCGCACCCTGCGCATGCGCATGAGCGGCAATGTGCAGGTGCCCGTCTACCACTTCGACCGCACAGCCGACGATTACGACGCGCCTCCGAAGTTCATCCCCGACCGCCGCTACTGGACGTCCTCCTTCGAGAGCTCGCTCCGGTTCTCACAGAATTACGTCTCCCCCAACTGGTACAAGGAGGGGACAAGCAATCTGAACATCCTCACCAAAAACCTTTTTCAATACGACTACGCCCGCGACCGCATCCAGCTCAAAAACCTGCTCCAAATCGACGTCAGCGTCTACACCGCCTCCGACGACACTCTGCGCAACTACAAATTCGGCGACAACCTGCTGCGCTTCTACAGCAACTTCGGCTATCGCGCCTTCAGCCGGTGGTTTTACACCCTCGATGGCGAGTTCAAAGCCCCACTCTTCACCAATTACAAGAAGAATACCGACGTGCCCCAAGTCGCCTTCCTCTCGCCCTTCATCGTCAACACGGGCCTGGGTATGAAGTATGATTTAGAGAAGAAATTTCGCGCTCGCCATCGCTCGCTCAAGCTGTCAGTCAACATCGCCCCCATCTCTTATACTTACATGTACAGCCTCGACGCCACCGTCGATCGCAGCCCGCACGGCTTCGCCAAAACCGCCACCGGCCTCTACGAACGCACCTTCCACAAGTTCGGCTCCACCATTCGCATGGACATGGTCCTTAAGCCCAACCGCAACGTCACATGGAAGTCGCGCCTCTATTACAACACGACCTACCAGAACGTCTTAGCCGAATTCGAGAACTCGCTCGACATGGCCATCAGCCGTTTCTTCTCCACCATGATCAACGTCTACATGCGCTTCGACGATAGCGTCACCAAGACGCCCGGTTATGACTCTTACGTCCAAACCAACGAAGTCCTCAGCTTCGGCTTAAGCTACAAATGGTGAGGGGGGCGCTTATCCCCCTCTCCTCCATTTCGCTTGCGCCATCCCGATCAGGAATCCAACCACAGCAAAGCAAATCCAATCCATCCCCACCGCATGCAGCGGCACGTGCGTGTCGTAAAACGTCCCCACCGCACCGAGCGGTACTGAAGCTGCCTCCAGACCCGAAACAAGTGCCGCAACAAACGTCAAGCCGATGGCCCACGCATAGACACAGCGCCGCCCACCAAAACAAGGATCCAAGAAGGCCAACACGATGAGCACAATGGCCAAAGGATAGAGGAACATCAACACCGGAATAGCAGCCGAGATGATCGTCTTCAGCCCAAACGTGCCCACAGCGAACGAGACGATAACGAAGGCCACAGCGTAACCCTTATACGAGAGCCCCCCAAACTGCGAATGGAAATAATGCGCGCACGACGTGACCAGCCCGATGCTCGTCGTCAGGCAAGCCAGCAGCACAATGATCGCCAAGATCATCGCCCCCAGTTCGCCGAAGAGCAACCGCGCCGATCCGGCCAAGACGGGCGCGCCCGTATCGAGTATACCGAGCTGCTCCACACTGGCCGCCCCTAATCCAGCAATGAAGACGTAGACCACCCCCAAACAACCGATGGCAATCAATCCCGCTCGCATCGTAGCCCCCATCACCTCGTGGCGCGTCGTAGCTCCCCGCTGCGTCACAAACTCAATCACGAGGATGCCAAACACGAACGAAGCCAGTGCATCGAGCGTATTGTAACCATCAACGAAGCCCTGCACGAAAGCCTTTATCGGCGTAGCGTAAGCTGCCGTCGGCGCGCCGTGGCTGCCCGGTGGCGTAATCAGTGATTTGACGATTAAGACGACGATCACCGTCAAGAGAATCGGCGTCAACACGCCACCGATTCGCCCAACCAACTTCTTGGGATTGACCGATAGCCAAAGCGTGACGAGGAAGAAGATGGCAAGAAAGATCATCTGCGCCCAGTCCGATGCCCCCTCCGACAAGAAGGGACGCACGGCAATCTCGTAAGAGACCGTCCCCGTGCGCGGGATGGCGAAGGCCGGACCAATAGAGAGGTAGAGCACAAGCGTGAAGAGCATGCCAAACACAGGGTGCACACGCCCCGCCAGATCTTGCACATGGCGACACCCCGAACGCCCCATCGCCAGCACACCCGCCAGCGGCAGCCCCACACCCGTAAGCACGAAGCCCATCATGGCCCACCACACATTCGTCCCCGCGCGCTGCCCCAGCGCAGCAGGAAAAATCAAGTTCCCCGCTCCGAAGAACAAGGCAAACAACATCAGTCCGATGGCGATCAGCGATCGCCCGGTCAGTTTCTTTTGATCAGGCATAAGACTTAGATATTAAGGATTAAGGATTCGCACTGTTTCTTTTTCGCAGGGCAAATATAAAAGACGAGAAAAATCGACCCCAGCATGTTGGCATAGGCAAAGCATCCATTTCCCTATCCACCGCTTAGGCATAATGCTACTTTTGCGCACCCCTTCGAGCGCCTCCACGACGCCGCCCGGAAGGACGAAGCATTACACATTCATATTGTACCGATGACGGATAAGGAAATGAAACAATACGAGACGGATAGGCGCTATCTACGTATGGCTGCCGTCTGGGCTGAAAATTCCTATTGCAAACGCCGCCGCGTAGGCGCACTGCTTGTCAAAGACCACATGATTATTTCGGACGGATACAACGGCACCCCGTCCGGCTTTGAAAACATCTGCGAAGATGACGACGGCGTGACCAAGCCCTACGTGCTGCACGCCGAAGCAAACGCCATCACCAAGGTGGCAGCCTCGTCAAACAACAGCCGAGGCTCCACCATCTACATCACCGCCTCGCCCTGCATCGAGTGCGCTAAGCTCATCATACAAGCCGGCGTTGTGCGCGTGGTTTACTCCGACGAGTATCACACCGACGAGGGCATCCGCCTGCTGCAGCGCGCAGGCATTGCGGTAGATTACATCAGAATCAATGAAGAAAATCATGAATAATCAGCGTAAGTACGTCTTGTGGGGAGCCATCCTCGCCCTTGTGAGCCTCTGTCTGGGCATGTGGATCGGCATCTACCTCTATTCGCGGTCGCCCCGCCTCCGCGGTATCAATGCGGGCAAAAACAAAATCAACACGATCCTCGATATCATCGACACACAGTATGTGGACACGGTGAACATGAGCGACCTCATCAACCGCACGGCCGAGAGCCTCATCAGCGAGCTCGACCCGCACTCCATGCTCATCCCTGCCGAAAATGTAGAGGCTATCAACGACGACTTAGAAGGGTCGTTCGGTGGCATCGGCGTATCCTTTAGCCTACAGAGCGACACGATACTCGTCACCGGAATTATCGCCGGCGGACCTGCGGAGAAGGCCGGCCTAAAGCCATTCGACCGCATCATCGCTATCAACGATACCGTCTTTGCTGGCAAAGACTTCGGACAGGCGCGCATCATGCGCACCCTCCGCGGCAAGAAGGGAACCCGGGTGAAGCTCGGTGTGCAGCGTAACCATGCCCAAAAACTGGTGGACTTCATCGTCACCCGCGGCGAGGTGCCAAACCGCTCGGTGGAAGCGTCGTACAAGATCGGTCGCGACATCGGTTACATCAAGGTCCGCAGCTTCACGCGAACCACCTACAACGAGTTCATCACCGCTATTGCTAAGGAAAAGAAGCAAGGCTGCACGAAGTTCATCGTCGACCTGCGCGATAACGCCGGCGGACTGATGGACGCGGCCGTGAACATGATTAACGAGTTCATCCCTGCCGGGCAGATGATCGTCTATGTGCAAGGCAAAGCCTACCCCCGCCAGGAGTTCTTTGCCGACGGCCGCGGGACGTGCCAAGACGCGCCCTTAGTTGTGCTCACGGATGAGATGTCCGGATCAGCCAGCGAGATCTTTGCCGGCGCCATTCAGGACAACGACCGCGGGCTGATCATCGGCCGACGATCATACGGCAAAGGCCTTGTGCAGATGCCCATCCCCCTCTCCGACGGCTCCGAGCTGCGCCTGACCATCGCGCGATACTACACCCCCTCCGGCCGCTGCATCCAAAAGACTTACGAGCTGGGGAAAAGCGATGAATACGAACAGGATATCTACAACCGCTACGTCCACGGCGAGTTCGACACAGCTGACAGCATCACCTTCGACAAATCTGAGGCCTACAAAACGCGAGGCGGCCGAACCGTCTACGGCGGAGGCGGCATCATGCCAGACATCTTTATTCCGCGCGACACGGAGCGCATCACGTCGTATTACAACCAAATCATGACCGACGGCATCCTCTACGACTTCACACTCGATTACGCCGACCGCAATTACCGGAAGCTCTCCACTTTCAAGTCCTACCCCGAGCTTCTCGGCTACCTCCGCCAGCAATCCCTCCTCAGCCGCTTCGTTGACTACGCCGAGGAGTGTGGCGTCCATCGGCGCCCGACGCTCATCGAAGTCTCGCGTCCGCTCATCGAAACCGCCATCGAAGCCTTCATCGTACGTCACTTTTTCGACTACGACGGCTTCTATCCCGTCTATCAACGCGACGACGCCACGTTGCAGCGCGCCGTCCGCGAGCTGGAAAGCAATTCATGGCAACAGCGGCTCATTTCGCGCATTCGCTCCATTGGGCGCATCAAAATCCCCCTCGCCGCTAAAATCAAGTACACAAAATGACCATCAACGAACGAAAACAGGCGCTGCGTAAACAGGTGGCAGCGCTGAAGCGCGCCCACAGCCCAGAAGTGCTTGCGGAGCGCTCACGCGAAGCGCTGCGCCGCTTAGAAGCTACGGCGCTCTTTCAAGCCGCCGGCTGCGTGGCGCTTTACCACGCGTTGCCCGGCGAGGTGCAGACTGCTGACTACCTGACACGTTGGTACGGCCGCAAGCAACTCCTTTTGCCCGTCGTGCAAGGCGACGACCTCATCCTTCGCCCTTACGCAGGCCCAGAAAGTCTGCGCCAAGGCGCTTACGACATTTGGGAGCCAGCCCTCAGCGATGCCTCGGACGACAGCGCTAAGCCCGACCTGATCGTTGTGCCCGGCATAGCCTTCGATCGCCAGCTGAACCGGCTCGGGCGCGGCCGCGGATACTACGATCGTTTGCTCTCAGACCTCAGCCTGCCGTGCGTCGGACTCGCCTTTGCCTTTCAGCTCTTCGACAGCGTTCCGGTCGACGCGCACGATCGCCGCATGACGGCTGTCGTCACTGACGAAGAGGTTGTGGAGTGAGATAAAACAAACACCGGAAAGCGAAAGCTCCCGTTGAGAGGATCTTCTTGATCCCCCAACGGGAGCTTTCTTTTTGACTATGGTTTTATGCGGTGCGTCGCAGCGTGCGGCTTCGTGGATCCAGCAGATCGATTGGCCTCACCCCTCCAGCGATCTATGCCTCCGGATGAGGCGTATCGCCTCCTCCGCCCTCTTCAGGTTGCTTAGGTTTTTCGCCACCACCCTCTTCAGGCTTTTTCGGCTCTTCCACCTCAGGCAGGTGAATGTCGTCGCCGCCACCGTCTTTCGGTTTTTTGGGGCGCTTTTTCTTATCGCTTGGGCGCTTCTGCTTATTCTTCCTATGAGAAGCTGTGAGGTTTCGTTGTAAGATTTTGAAATCCTCAGAAGTCTTATTCATATAGTCAACAAGGCGTTCGATTAGCGCACGATCTTCGTCTGAAGCGGCTGTAAGATATGCTGATTGAATATACTGGCAGATGGCTCCAAATGCAGCATCGGTTTGCGGACGGATCTCGACGGCCAAGGGTAATTTGTCGTCAGCGTGGTCAATGCGGCGTCTTACGTGGAGTTTCTCAAATTCTTCGTTCAACTTCTTCAGGTTATTGAATGCATCAGTCAGATTAAGCGTAGCGATTTCAGCTGTCATGGTTTTTATATCATCTTCCATGCTCACCAGGCAGCTGCTTTCCATTTCATAAGGCATATGACGAATTTTCTTGTACAGACTGAGCTTTGCAGAGAGTCGCAAAGCAGCTTCGCGCACATTCTCGACATGAGAATGTTTTTGTGCACGAATGATCAAGAAAATATTCATCATCTGATTACCACGCTCCCGATCTTTCTCCTTTATCTTGGCTGTTTCTGAGGATATCGCAGACCGTTGATCGACTATCGTTTCATACTTGATTCCTGTATTCCACATCTCCGGCAAGGTATCCGGGATCTTCAGCTTCGTTTTGTCTACTGCCATGACGAGATCGTATTGTTTGCGGTGATACTGCGCATGGAGCGTGTTATTCAACTTTGTGATATTCACCTTGACGAAAGTGATTACGCGCGGAATATTTAATTCAAACTTTTCCATAAAGCTATGTTGTATTATATGTTCAATTCATTCATTAGAAATACACTGCAAAGTTACAAGCATCTTTTACATCTCAAAGCACAAGGCGCTTAGCTCTCTAATTTTTTTCTGCGCAATTGCCTGAGGTATTTTGGAGTTTTCAATCTGAAATGTCCATTTGCCTGAGGCTTTTGCGTGTTTTCAATCTGAAACGTCCATTTGCCTGAGGCTTTTGCGTGTTTTCAATCTGAAACATCCATTTTCCTGAGGCTTTTGCGCGTTTTCAATCTAAAACGTCCATTTGCCTGAAGCTTTTGTGTGTTTTCAATATGAAATGTCCATTTGCCTGAGGCTTTTGCGTATTTTCATTTTGATTCATCCATTTGCCTCAGGCAATTGAGCATCTGATTTGATGAATTGAAAAACGCTCACGCTATGTAATTACATATATAGGTATAGCCTATTTGCCGAAAGATATATGGCGCTAAGCATTTATTTCTGTTCAAAGCAAAGCGAAAAAAAGCCCCTACAAATCGATACTTGCAGGGGCTTTAGATCGGCGAATGTTATTGTATGCTATTCTACAAACACCTTTCGCACAGTTCCGTCACTGAGTGTTACGATATAGATGCCGTGAGCGATGGGGAGGTTCGTTTCTCCCACACCAATACGCTGTTGGATGACAAGCGATCCAGTGAGTGTATATATGCAAGCGGTAAGCGGTCGAGCGGTAAGAATCTTGAGGCTTCCGGCGCTGGCGCTTATTGTCGCCGACGCATCGGGAACGACCGCAGAGGCGACGGGCGCGGTGAACGTGATTTCATACGTAAGCGTGAGCTTGGGGTAAGCGCCATTCGTAATGGTGCACGTCAGCATCTTTCCCTCCATGTCTGCAGGGAAAGTGAAATGCCCGTCATGCGCTGTCGTTGGGGTGATTGGCATGCTGCCGCTTGCCCAAGTGAAGGTGGAGACGGAATCGCCCACCTGATATTCGCTCGAGAGATCCACTTTGTTCGTCGGCATATTGACGGCCACCTTCGCCTGCGGCGCGTACGAGCGAAGATATTTGGCATCCGGAAGCGTGGAGTAAGTGAACCGATTGACTGCGCACATGATCTCCAACTTATCCTTCGGCTTGTCAGGTAATTTGAGGGTGTGCATGCCATTATTCATCAACGACATGAAATTGATTCGCGGGCAAGCCGAGACGTCGAGCGCGGCAATGGCGTTGTTGTAAAGCGGGAGGTTCTCTAAGGCTCGGCAATCTGTGAGATCGAGCGCGGAGAGCCGATTATCGTAAGCCGAGAGGCGCTGGAGGGCGCGGCAGCCTTTTACGTTGAGTTCCGTCAGTTCGTTGTCGTAACACAAAGCCTGAATGAGCTCTGCGTGACCCGAAAGGTCGAGGCGCTTCAGCCGATTGCTGCGCACGGAAAGGTGCTGCAAATGCGGATTGCGCGAGAAGTCTATCTCTTCTAAACGGCAATTAGCGATGTAAAATTCCTTCAACAGTGGATTTTTCGAGATGTCGAAGTGGGTGAAGAGGTTTCCGCTCAAGCAGAGGAAAGTAAGTCGCGGATTATGCGTCAAATCGAGGGTAGTGAGTCGGTTATACCGGCAGCAGAAGTGCTCCATGTTGACGTTTGTCGTGATATCCAACGCCGTGAACGCGTTGTTGTAGCAATCGGTGTAGTAGAGCAGCGTGTCGCCGGTCAGGAGGAGCTCGGTGAGGGCATTGCGCTGGCAATGGAGCTCTCGGAGGGAGGTGAACCCTGAAAGATCTAAGCTGCCGGCCAATTGCTTGCTGTCCCACTTGATGGCCGTCAGCCGGCCGTCGTCGCCCCATGTGAGGCCCGGCAGCGCGGCCCAGTTGATCGCATTCGTATCCGCGACGCCCAATTGCTCATAGTTTGCCTTCCCCGCTACGGCGGATTTCTGCCGGAGGAAGGTCTTCAGTTTCTTTATCTCGTCGGCATGAAAAGACTGCCCCGCAAGGCGCAAAGCACTTGCGAGGCAGACCATTGCGACGAGCATGAAGGCTCGTGTTTTCATATCTATCTTATTTCACCAAATCGTTACGCGTTTCTCTTTCGGGATGTACATGGGGCTGCTCTCGGTGATGCCAAAGGCTTCATACCACGCATCAATCTGAGGCAGTTCGCCGTTGACGCGCCATTTACCCAGTGCGTGCGGGTCCGTCTTCGTCAGGCGCAGAATCTCCTCATCGCGGATGTTGCTGGCCCAAACAGCGGCGTAGGCTAAGAAAAAGCGTTGGTCAGGCGTGAAGCCGAGCTTGTCCTCTTGCGGGCGGCCGGCTGTGGCCTCTTTGAAGGCTTGGTAAGCGATCTGCAAGCCGCCGAAGTCAGCCAGTGTTTCGCCGAGCGTAAACTTGCCGTTGGCGTGCACGCCGGGGGCTACGTAGATGCTGTCGTAGAAGTCGGACATCACCTTGGCGCGCTCGTTGAACTTCACACCGTCGGCTTCTGTCCACCAGTTTTTCAGGTTGCCATCTTTATCGAATTGGCGGCCCTGATCGTCGAAACCGTGCGTCATTTCGTGACCGATCACCACGCCGATGGCGCCGTAGTTGAAGGCGTCGTCAGCTTGCATGTCGAAGAAGGGGTATTGCAAGATGCCGGCCGGGAAGCAGATCTCGTTCGTTGTCGGGTTATAATAGGCGTTGACGGTTTGCGGCGTCATGTACCACTTGTCGCGATCCACCGGTTTCGTGGCCTTGTCCAACATCTCGCGCACGGCAAAGCGGCTGACGCGCTCCATGTTTTTCAGGTACGAATCTTCGGGCTTTATCTCGAGCGTCGAGTAGTCTTTCCACTTGTCTGGGTAGCCGATCTTGACGTAGAAGGCTTTCAGTTTTTCGATGGCCTTTGCCTTCGTTTCGTCGCTCATCCAGTCGAGCTTTTGGATGCGCTCGGCGTACGCCTTCTGCAAGTTGTGCACGAGGTTCACCATGCGCTCCTTCGATGCGGGCGGGAAATATTTCTCGACATAGAGTTGCCCCACGGCTTCGCCTAAGCCGCCGCTCACGCTGCTCTGCGCACGCTTCCAGCGCGGCTGCATCTCCGTCTTGCCGGAGAGCACGCGGCCGTAGAAGTTGAAGTTCTCTTCATACACCGCGTCGCTCAATGCTGACGCTGCGTCGTCGATCAGTTGCCATGTCAGGTATGCCTTGATGGCCGATAGCGGCTCGTCGGCGATCACCTTCGAGACTTCCTTCATCGGCTCCTCTTGCGAGATGGAGAGTTCCTTGACGTCTACCTTGAGTGTGGCCAAGAACTTCGTCCAGTCGATGTTCGGGACTAACTTCTGCAAGTCGCTGAGCGGCTTCTTGTGGTAGTTGGCATAGGGGTCGCGGAGCTTCACCTTGTCGAAGTGCGAGCGGGCCAGACGCGTTTCAATACGCATCACGTCGGCCATCTGCTTCTGGGCGTCGGCCTTTGAGTAACCGAAGAGCTGGAACATCTTCACCACGTGCTCCTTGAATGCCTCGCGGATCTTCTTCGTGCTCTCGTCGTTCTCGAGGTAATAATCGCGTTCGCCGAGCGAGAGTCCGCCCTGGTAGGTGGCGAAGATGTTGCGCTTGCTGTCCATCACATCGGCATCCACGTAGACGCCGAAGAAGGGGCTGGTGCCCGTGAGCATCATCTCCGGCAACAGGGTGGAGAGTTCCTTTTTGTCCTTCACAGCGCTGACGCGGTCGAGCCAGGGCTTGAGCGGCGCTACGCTCTCGGCATTGCGCCGGGTGCTGTCCATCGCCAGGTTGTAGAGGTCGCCAATCTTCTGCGCCACCGATCCCGGTTCGTTCTTTCGTCCGGCGATTTCCTCGATCAGCCCTTTCAGTTGCTTGCGGTTGTTTTCCGCGAGCATGTCGAACGAGCCGAAGCGCGAATATTCGCCCGTCAGCGGGTGATTCTTCATCCATCCGCCGCAAGCGAATTGATAAAAGTCAGTGGCCGGAGCCATTGACTTGTCCAAATTTTCGATGCGGATACCCGCATCACCACCAGCCGGTGTTGCCGCTGGTTGCGTTTGTGCATTTCCTGTCATCATCAATGGAATTAATGCTGCTACTAAAAGATACTTTCGATTCATATATGTATGTGTTGATAAAAGGTCTATTTCAAGAAATCAAAGCGCCCGTTATTCCATTTGTATAGCCTTGGCATGGCCGCTTTATTGAAATATCGCTCAGCCTTCTTTCGCATGGCCTCATTGAAATAATCCGGCGTGGTGTACGTCACCGTCAGTACGGGTTTCTCTGCGCTCAGCGAATAGAGGAACAGCCCCATATCCGCGGCCGCTTTGATGTCGCCATAGTCCGCCTCGGTCGTATCCACCCCCTCGCGCAGGAAGTCCTCCATCCTCGCCGGCCGATACAGCTCCGAGGCCACCAACGGCTGCCAATCTGTCGTGAAAAACTCCACCCTGCTATCCATCGCCGGCCCCTCGACCGTCGTTATTAAGCAGATCACATAGGTATGGTTCACGAGGGGCAATCGCCTGAGCTCCATGCGGCTCCGCTGGCTCGTATAGAGCGATATGTAATCTGGCGTCAACAGCGTAATTCTCGCCTCTCCCCTCAGCGCGTTCGGCACTTTCGCCTTCACGTCCTCCTTCGATTTCGGGTCGTAAAGCCTCACTAACTCCCTCCGCGCGTCAGCATCCAGCTCTGCCAGATGCACCTCAGGCATATTCACAAAAAGTTCCGCAGCCTCTTGCGCATTTGCTGCCACCGAGAGGGCCACCGCCGCAACCATCGCGATCCATTGTTTCCTCATATTCTCTTCTTCTGTTACTGGTTTTTTATTGCCGGCCAAAAGTAAATATTCCCACATACGAGCTTCGGCCGCTCTTTTCAAGCTGCGCCGCCCCATTCACTCGCCCGGACGACGCATCGCCCCCCTGCGCCGCCCCATTCACTCACCCGGACGACGCATCTCCTCCCTGCGCCGCTCCATTCACTCGCCCGGACGACGCATCGCCTCCCTGCGCCGCCCCATTCGCTCACTTTCAGGTTTATGCCGAAATGTATCGCTAAAAACGCTTACAGAAATAACTCATCGGCAGTATGTCTCGGTATTTTTTCTCTCATATATATGACTTATTCTATTCTTATGATAAAACAATACGGTAAAAACTGTGCTTAGACAGTGTTCCGGGTCTTTCTTTCTGCAATAAAGTGCGCTTAGGCATAGTGTATGAATATACTTTCCGGCGGATTTTATACTTAGGCATAGTGTATGAGCATTATTTCCAGCGGATTTTATACTCAGACATAGTGTATGAGTATACTTTCCTGCGGATTTTATACTCATACATAGTGTATGAGCGTGATTTCCGAAGGATTTTATTTCCACGAACTATGTATGAGCGTACTTTCCGAAGGATTTTATTTCCAAACATAGTGTATAAGTCACTTTTCTCATGGCGAGAAAATCCTTGCATATAGATTAAGCGTCAGATCTGACCGATTTTTCATCCATACATAAAGCAATAAACCCGCAAGTAAGACGCTGAGGCCGCGCAGGGAGGCGATGCGCAGTCTGAGCAGTTGAGGGGAGATTTCGGGTCGTGGATGAGCCGTCCAAGCTGCCAAACGAGGCTGCGAAAAGGCGAAATGGCGTCGCGAGAGGTGTTTCTCACGAAAAACGGACGCAGTAAGCCGCGCCCGTAAAACGTTCAGAACAAAACGGTTCAGAGGGAGCCCGACAAGCCGTCGATTCTTTTATAGTTTTTTTTGTGTGACGGATTTGGTGTAGAGTCAGTGATCCGTTCATATTTGCGGCCGCAAAGAAAAAAAGGGCACGGTGCCATAGCTCAGTTGGTAGAGCAAAGGACTGAAAATCCTTGTGTCCCTGGTTCGATTCCCGGTGGCACCACAGTTAAAGAAACCCTCCCCCCCTGTGAGACAGCTCATGGACGCTTTTAATGGTGTTTGTGGGCTGTCTCCTTTTTTTCGCCCCGCCCATACCTATTATATATCCCACCCACCCGATTTCTGCCCTCTACTACTTTTGCCGCCATGAATTTTGAACTGATCCAAACGGACAGCCGATCCAAGGCACGCGCGGGGCGCATCACGACCGACCACGGCGCGATCGAAACGCCCATCTTCATGCCCGTCGGCACGCAAGGCGCCGTCAAGGCCGTGCATATGGCCGAACTCAAAACCGAGGTCGGTGCGCAAATCATCTTAGGGAATACGTATCACCTCTACCTCCGTCCGGGCGTCGACACGCTCGAACGCGCCGGCGGGCTGCACCGCTTCAATGGCTGGGACCGGCCGATACTGACCGACAGCGGCGGCTTCCAGGTCTTCTCGCTGGCCGAGCGCCGCAAGCTGACGGACGAAGGCGCCGAGTTTCGCTCACACATCGACGGGAGCCGTCACTTCTTCTCGCCCGAACGCGTGATGGACATCGAGCGATCCATCGGCGCGGACATCATCATGGCCTTCGACGAGTGCTGCCCCGGCAACGCAGATCACGCCTACGCCGAGCGTTCGCTGAACCTCACCGAGCTATGGCTCGGGCGCTGCGTGCAGCGCTTCCAGGAGACGGAGCCGCGCTACGGCTACCAGCAGAGCCTCTTCCCCATCGTGCAGGGCTGCGTCTACCCCGACTTGCGCACGCGGGCAGCCGAGCGCGTGGCCGAGGTGGGGGCTGACGGCAACGCCATCGGCGGGCTCTCGGTGGGTGAACCGACGGAGGTGATGTATGAGATGATCGAACTGGTCAACACCATCCTGCCTACGGACAAGCCGCGCTACCTGATGGGCGTTGGCACACCGGTGAACATCTTAGAAGCCATCGAGCGCGGCGTAGACATGTTTGACTGCATCATGCCGACGCGCAACGGACGCAATGGCCAACTCTTCACAGCCCGCGGCACGATGAACATGCGCAACCGCAAATGGGCCGACGATTTCTCACCCATCGACCCGGACGGCCACTGCGCCGTCGATCTCTGCCATAGCCGCGCCTACCTGCACCACCTCTTCCGCGCCGAAGAGCTGCTGGCATTGCAGATCGCCTCCATCCACAACCTCGCGTTCTACCTCTGGCTCGTCGGCGAGGCTCGACGACACATCCTGTCGGGCGACTTCACGATGTGGAAGGCAACGATGGTCAAACAACTCTCGGAACGTCTCTGAATGCGCCTCCCCACCTTCGGCCTCACACGGCTCGACCGCTACATCATCGGCAAGTTCCTCGGCACGTATGTCTTCACCATCCTGCTGGTGATCGCCATCACCGTCGTGTTCGACTTCAACGAGAAGATCGACCACTTCGTCGGCGCCCGCGCCACAGCCACGCTGCACGGCATCGTCTTCGAGTACTACCTCAACTTCATCCCCTACTTCATCAGCATCTTCAGCCCGCTCTTCACCTTCATTGCCGTCATCTTCTTCACCTCCAAGCTGGCCGACAAGTCGGAGATCATCGCCACGCTGGCCTGCGGCGTCAGCTTCCGCCGGCTGATGCGCCCCTACCTCATCTCCGCCGCCATCATCGCCTCGGCCAACTACCTGCTGAACGCCTACATCATCCCCCCGGCCAACATCGTGCGGATCAACTTCCAAAACGCCCACATCCGCGACAAGAAAGTCTCGTCGGCTCACAACATTCAGCTTGAGGTTGAGCCCGACGTCTTCGCCTACTTCGACCGTTACGACGCCACCTCCTCCATGGGTTACCACTTCTCCATCGATCGGTTTAAGGATAAGAATCTCGTCTCACGCCTTACGGCCGAAACCATCTATTACGACTCGCTGTACCAATGGACAGTCATCAACTACATGATCCGCGACTTCGACGGCATGCGCGAACACATCACCAGCGGCGAACGCAAAGACACGACCCTCACCTTCATGCCCTCCGACTTCCTCATCTCCGAGGGCGACTGCGAAACGATGACCATGCCCCAGCTCGCCGCCCACATCCGCCGACAGAAGGAACGCAAGCTGAGCAACACACAGTTCTTCGAGATCGAATATCACCAACGCATCGCCACCACGCTCTCCTTCTTCATCCTGACCATCATCGGCGCCTCGCTCTCCTCACGTAAGATCAAGGGCGGCATGGGGCTCAACATCGGCATCGGCTTCGCCCTCAGCTTCTCCTACATCCTCTTCTCCAAGATCACGTCCACCTTCGCCATCAGCGGCTACGTCAGCCCCATGATCGCCGTCTGGATACCCAACATCGTCTACCTCTTCATCACCATTCACCTCTACCGCAAAGCCCCGCGGTAAAACCTAATTTCCCCACACATCATGCGCGCCTCCGCCCTACAATACCTCTACCTGCAGAAGCCCGTCACGACGATCGTTGTGCTCTGCCTCCTCACCATCCTGCCCTGGATCGCCACCGGCGACTTCTCCACGAAAGGCGAGCCGCGCGAAGCCTCCGTGGCCGTCTCCATGCTCGAGTCGGGCAACTGGACGCTCCCGAAGGTCTACGCCGACGAGTTTGCCTACAAGCCCCCGATGGTGCACTGGATGATGGCCCTCGCCTCCCTGCCCAACGGACACGTCACGGAGCTGACTGCCCGCCTCCCCTCGGCCGTAGCCTACACCGTGCTCGGCGCCATGATGCTCATCTTCCTCGGCCGACGCGTGCGCTTTCAGGAAGCCTTCATCGCCGTCTGCGTCATGCTCACGTGCGTCGAGATCCACCGCGCCGGCATGACCGCCCGCGTCGACATGGTGCTGACAGGCTTCATCGTCGCCGCACTCTTGCAGATGTATCGGTGGGAGGAGAAACTATCACTCAAGGGACTCCCCATCGTCATCCCCCTGCTGCTCAGCGGCGCCGTGCTCACTAAAGGGCCGGTCGGCATCATCCTGCCGCTTTTCATCTTCGGCACTTACCTGCTGCTGCTTCGACAATACACCCTCCTGCAAATCTTCAAGGCGCTGCTTTACACCGCCGTCGCCTCAGCCTTCCTGCCCCTCTTGTGGTACATCGCGGCGTGGCGCCAAGGCGGCGACGCGTTCCTCAACGTCGTGTTAGCCGAAAACTTCGGCCGCTTCTTCCACCTCAGCGAGGCCGCCATCCCGTACGACCTGGGGCACAAGGAACCCGTTTGGTACAACCTCGTCACGCTCCTGGCTGGCTTCCTGCCGTGGACACTGCTGCTCCTCTTCTCCCTCTTCGGCTTTAACCGCAAGCCACACTCTGCACAAGTCGAGCGCCCCACCTTCGGCCACCGCGTGCATCAGGTTTGGGACGCCCTTCTGGCGATGGATCGCGTGCGCCTCTTCAGCCTCGTGGTCGCTGTGTGCACCGTCTTTTTCTACACCATACCGAGCAGCAAACGCAGCGTGTACCTCATGCCCGCTTACCCCTTCATCTCTCTCTTTGTGGCACAGGCCATGCTTTACGTCGCCGAACATCGCTCACGCTGTACCCGCGTCTTTGCTGCTTTCATAGCCGTAATCGTCACCGTGGCCTTCGGCATCGCTGTGCTCACCGCCGCCGGTGCCCTACGCCCCGTAGAGATCGCCGCCCGATTCACGCAGCGCAGCGCCACGCTCGAGACGGTCAGCGCCGTAGCCCAAGGCCTTGCCCACCCCTCGGTCGGCACAATTATCGTGCTCGTCATCTTAGCCACCGCCCTGCTCACCGTCGGCTACCAAATGTTGCGACGGATCAACATCAAGATCCTCTACGCTTCGCTTTTCCTCACCGTTGCCCTGAACCTCTTCATCGATGGCGCCGTGATGCACAGCCTCCGCAACCGCACCTCCTCGCGCGCCTTTGCCGAACGTATCCGCCGCGAATACCCTGCCGAGCAAGGCCGCATCTACGTGATGAACGACCTCCGCGCAGGCTTCACCAACCTCTACGGCCTGAACTTCTACTTAGGCAACCGCTTCCGCAACTTCGATGTGGAGCGCCCCGCCACAGGCTGCTTCCTCTCCGCCGATCGCGACAGCACTCTCCTCTCCGAACGCTTCGGCCAGACGTACACCTTCCGCCCCATCACCCACTCCGCCCGCACCCTCTCTGACGTCCGCAGCCGCGTGACGCTCTATCGGTTTGAGCGAAAACCATAAGGAAAGGGAGGGGGGCAATGATTGATTGTTAATGATTAACCAGATACGTGCTGGAGAGGCATATGCGTGTGCACCCCGTCCCCCGCGTGCCCCCTCGTAGAGCAAACACCCATATCCAAAAAAAGACATCCGTTTTATTTCTCTCGCAAAAAGGTGCGTCTATATTTGCAGCCGTTAAGAAAAACAACAACCGTTTGATTGCACCGATGAAGATTTCAAACCCAAACATGACGCAGCCTCTCCACAGACGGCATGAAGAAGCTCCCGAGAAGGCATTTTGGTACACGGTTGTTAAAAATACCCCCCCCCGTTTAACATTTAGGAACAAGCTCAGCGTGCTTTTAATGCCCTGCGGAAGGATTAGCCCTCTGCGAGGTGAGGCTTCGTGCGCTTTGTGCTCTACCCACTCCTATCGACTAATCAATACTCAACGTGTATGAAAAGAATAACAATGATCGCATCCCTGTGGATGCTGTGCAGCGTGATGATGTTCTCCTGCTCGAACAAAAAGACAGGCGACGCGCCGCAAGAGAACCTGCCCACACCCGTGGCTCCTGCCGAAACGGAAGCACCGGCCACGGGAGCGGACGACAACGATCCGAACGCCATCCCCGACGAGGTGGTGGCTGCAGCTAATTCCAGTAACTACGATGCCAATGGGCAGACATTGACCGCGAAAGACCTAAGCCTGATCATCCGCTACGATGACGACCGCCGGCATTGCGCCTACTACATGCGGCCAGACTTTATGGATGAGATCTACCAGTACAACTTGGAGAACAAGAAAGTGCGCGTGATCACCCTGACCGGCATCGATGTACCGCCCGCACGGAAGGGTGATAAGCCGGAAATCATGGGCGTCAAGCAAATTGTGGCCGACGGCGATCGATTCTACTTCGTGGGGAGCAACAACGCCTATTCAATGGGCGGCATGGCCTACATGGAATACCTCATCTCCTACAACACCTTCGAGAACAACTTCCGCTGCATCGCTTCAGGCCGAGGCATCGAACTGAAGAACGACAACCAACAGGCGGAAATCTTGTTTGACAATGGCTCCAAGACGATCAACCTGCCATAAACAGAAATAGCACAGCAATCACCATGACTGAAGAAGCAACCAAACGATGCCCCTATTGCGGGGAAAAGATCAAACCCACAGCCATCAAATGCAGGCACTGCGGCGAATGGTTGGCCGAGCAATCACAGATACCGACGCCTCCCACAATGCCCGAACCTAAGCCCGCACCTGCTGCGCCACCCCAACAGGTAGCTACGGTTGCTCCTCCAGACATCCCTGCCGCACCAGCAATGACCACGGCGCATGAGCTGAAAAGCATGTCGAGTGCGGAATCGCCCTTACACTGCTCTATTTCGCCCGCGATTGGAGCTGGTGGCAGGTGGTGCTGGCTGGCATCGGCGGTTTTCTGCTGCTGGGCTTCCGCACGGTGCGCTTCCTCTATTGCATTGCCATCTCCTTCTTCTGGGCCTCCTTGGGCTGGAATATCGGAGATTCCCTCATCGTGGGCATTCTGTTTTTTGTCGGATCGATAGCCCTTCATTGGCCCATCATGAAATTACCGTAACCCATAAAACCAATAAGAGATATGAATAACAACGCTACACAATCAACCCGGCAATGCCCCTATTGCAGCGAGGAGATACAGCCGGGGGCGATCAAATGCAAACACTGTGGCGAGTGGTTAGTAAGCAATCCGCCGCCCACCATTAAATCGCCCGAAGAGCAGGCCAAAGAGCAAGAGAAACAGCAGGAAAAGAAGCAGCAGAAGAAGATAGTCACCGGCTGCCTCATCATCTCCCTGATCGTGCCGGTGATACTCATTGTCATTCTTGGGCTGATAGCCATGTGGACAGTGCCCGACTTAGAGGAGCATCGCGAAGAGATCCGCGAGAAGGCCGTCAAATGCGCAGAAGATCAAGCTGGCGATATACTCAGCTTCTTCGGCGGCTCAGTGCTTAAGCCCTTCCTCTCGATGGCTATGAACACCGAGACCGTGCAGGGAGCTATACTCGAGAAGTTCGACAAGTTGAACAAGATCGAATATGTCCCCGGCACATTCTGGTCGCATGCGCGGATCGTCAATCGGATTTACCCCGAGGGCAAGACCGTCAGCTTCGGGATCTTTGGCATGGCCTTCCCATCGCTCGATTGGGATGACTTTGTCCTCTTGGACGACAAGGAGAGCCAAAGTCCGTCTTCATCGAGCGCCAGCTCGTCACCCTCCGCGCAGCAGCAACAGCAGGAAGAAGTGCAATCCACCGAGGCGAACATTCGGGAGGCGCCGAGCGCAGAGGCATCGCATCAGACCTATCACGGCCACATCCAAGGCAACATCCGCTGCGAGTTCGACCTCTATTTCGAGCCTGCCAATGACTACGGGCAGCAGGAGGTGCGGGGCACCTACAACTACACCTCGCAAGGCTCACGCCTCATCATCCTGCATGGATGGTATAACACCCAGACGGACGAGCTGACCCTGACTGAATATTACGACGACGGACGGGCAAACTGCTCCATGCGCGCCTACCGCACCAGTGATGGTTTCAAAGGCTGGTTTATCCGCCCGAACAAGAATGATCTAACCTTGGTGATGACAGAATGAGGTACGGAAGACGCCATAACGGGAATACCTCTCCCCTCCCCCATCGAAATCGTCCGCCCCACGGAGAAGATCTACCTCTTCAAAATCGCTCACGACCTGGGCTTCGATAAGGAGACGATCAAGGAATTGCTCGACGAGAGCAAGTGACACCAATTAGGAGTCAGGCGTTCCCCGCCTGACTCCTAATTATAATAGGCGGCCTTTGTAGGCTCTCGAATCTTTCTACTTTCGCCCCGGCTAAGATCAAAACACGAGTTTGAATACTTTCTGAGCCCCATCTCGGGTCAAAACACGAGTTTGAATGCTTTCTGAGCCCCATCTCGGGTCAAAACACGAGTTTGAACGCTTTCTGAGCCTCATCTCGGGTCAAAACACGAGTTTGAATGCTTTCTGAGCCTCATCTCGGGTCAAGACACGAGTCGGAATCCAATCTGAGCCTCATCTCGGGTCAAGACAGGAGTCGGAACCCAATCTTGAAACGATCAGACATAGAAATGCTTACCTAAAAACAAAACGAGTAATGGAAGAATTTATCGTAATCAATCAGATCAGGCTGAGTAGGCTTGACAACGGTCGACACTTTGAATACCATAATCATGTGTACAACCTCCTTCACGCAGCCGATGCTACGAAAATTGGCATTCCGGCTGAGAAAATCACCGCTTACAAGGCGGATCTTGACGTCGAAGAAGAGATCAATCGCGAAACACAAGCCAGCCTGAACACGCAGCGAATGATGAAGAAAGATGAAGAGCGCGACGATTTGCTCTCATTCATCTTCAATACGATTCGCACGAACAGATTGTCGCCGGAGCAAGCCATGGCTACAGCCGCAGACGAATTAAATGTGGTTGCAAAACCGTATTACGGCATTCAAAAGCTCGGTCTCGATCAGGAATCGGCCTTCATTAACGGTTTGCTGCGTGACTTCCAGAAGACGGATAATGCGCCGTATGTCACCACATTGAAGCTAACCTCTGCCCTTCAAAAGTTAGAGACGGCCAACGCCGAATTCCGTCAGATCTACGACGCCCGCTCCGCCACTCGAGCCGACAACAAACTCCCCCAAGCCAAGGTTGCTCGCGCCAAGACGGACGCCATATACGAGCAGATCGTCTTCATCCTCAAAGCCGCCTATTACTACGGCATTGCGCCCGTTGAGCGTCCCCTCATCGTGTCCATCGTCAATAAGATGAACCAACGCATGGAAGAAACGACCAACGCCTTCCAAAAGAGCCTCGCCCAAAAGAAGGCTGCAAAGAAGCCCAAAGACCCCAAGCAGCCCAAGGATCCGAAGAAGCCCGAGGGCGGAGGCGACGACATCCACGAGCCCTCCGAGCCACCAAAAAAACCCGACGACGCCGAGCAACCCACCCCTAAACCCGGTGGCGGCAGCGGCAGTGGCGACGACATCCAAATCCCCTCCGAACCACCCAAAAAACCCGACGGGCAATGATCCCTCCCCCGCCCAGGGTTTCGCCCCGCCCAGGGTTTCGCCCTGGGCTATCATCCGGCGCCCCTACAGGGCGCCCCGGGTACGAATCGAATGAATAACAATGCCGGATACACGCCCCCAAACGTGTACCCGGCATTTTTCACTTTTCGTTTTTCACTTTTCGTTTTTCGTTTCCCCCAACGTGTACCCGGCATTTTTCACTTTTCATTTTTCACTTTTCGTTTTTCGTTTCCCCCATCATGTTGAGCAAAGCAAAAATCAAACAGATACACGCATTAGAATTGAAGAAGCACCGCGACGAGCAACGCGCCTTCGTAGCCGAGGGAAGCAAGACGGTGACCGACCTCCTCAGCACCTTCGCCTGCCAATGGATCGCCGCACTCCCCGAGTGGTTCGAGGCCCACGCCAGCCAGCTGCCCACCGACTGCGAACGCATCCCGACCGACCGCGACACACTCAGCCGCGCCAGCCTCCTCAAGTCGCCCCCCGAAGTCGTAGCCCTCTTCCGCCGACCCGACGACGCCGACCTCCGCCTTGCCGACCCGACGCACCAGTGGGTCATCGCCCTCGACGGCGTGCAAGACCCCGGCAACCTTGGCACCATCATCCGCACCGCCGACTGGTTCGGCTTCACCCAGCTCGTTTGCAGCCCCGACACCGCCGACGCCTTCGGCCCCAAAGCCATCCAATCCGCTATGGGCTCCACCGCCCGCGTCCGCGTCCACTACACCGACCTCCCCCACTTCATCCGCCGCCACCCCGACGCCCAAGTCTATGGCACCTTCGCCGATGGCCTCGCGCTCTACGACACACCCCCCGCCGCAGCCGGCCTCCTCGTCATGGGCAGCGAGGGGCGCGGCATCCGCCCCGACGTCGCCGCCCTCATCACCCGTCGAATCGGCATCCCCCGCTACCCCACCGACCGCCGCGGCGCCGAGTCGCTCAACGTAGCCATCTCCACCGCCATCCTCTGCGCCGAGCTCCGCCGACGCGCCCGCTGACACCGCCCCCAAAAAACAGAGAGGCACCCTCATCCCGAGGGCGCCTCTCCATACTCATTATAAAAGCTCTGAATTATGCCTGATTCAGAAGTATTTCATTTCACACGCTTATAACCGTACACCGCCAGCGCGCCCAGTTCCTCCTCAATGCGGAGCAGCTGGTTATACTTCGCCATGCGGTCGCTACGGCTGAGCGATCCCGTCTTGATCTGTCCACTGTTCGTAGCCACAGCGATGTCCGCGATCGTCGCATCCTCCGTCTCGCCCGAGCGGTGACTCGTGACGGTCGTATAGCCGTGGCGGTGCGCCATCTCGATCGCGTCGAGCGTCTCACTCAGCGACCCGATCTGGTTCACCTTAATCAGAATCGAGTTCGCGCAACCCTCCTTGATGCCCTTGGAGAGGAACTCCACGTTCGTCACAAACAGGTCGTCGCCCACCAACTGGCAGCGGCCACCGATGCGGTCAGTGAGCTTCTTCCAGCCCTCCCAATCGTTCTCGCTCATGCCGTCCTCAATGGAATCGATGGGGTACTTATTGATCAACTCCTCGAGGTAAGCGATCTGCTCATCGGCCGTACGCTTCTTACCCTTGGCGCCCTCGTACTTGGTGTAGTCATAGATGCCATCCTTGTAGAACTCTGACGAGGCGCAGTCCATACCGATGCGGACATCCTTGCCCGGTTCGTATCCCGCAGCCTTGATGGCGGCCAAGATCGACTCGATCGCATCCTCCGTGCCGTTCAGTGCGGGGGCGAAACCACCCTCATCGCCGACGGCCGTGCTCAGTCCGCGATCGTGCAACACCTTCTTCAACGCATGAAACACCTCAGCGCCCATCCGCAACCCTTCGCGGAAGGAAGGAGCCCCTACGGGACGGATCATGAACTCCTGGAAGGCGATCGGCGCATCGCTATGCGCACCACCGTTGATGATGTTCATCATCGGCACAGGCATCACGTAAGTGTTCGTGCCGCCGATGTAGCGATAGAGCGGCAGCTCCAAGTAGTTTGCAGCAGCCTTGGCCACTGCCAGCGACACGCCGAGGATGGCGTTCGCTCCGAGCTTAGACTTCGTCGGCGTGCCGTCGAGTGCCAACATCTTGTGGTCGATGGCGCGCTGCTCCAAGGCCGACATGCCAATCAGCGCAGGCGCAATCACCTTGTTGACGTTGTCCACGGCCTTGAGCACACCCTTGCCACCATAGCGTTTCTTGTCGCCATCGCGCAATTCGAGGGCTTCGTGTTCACCGGTTGAGGCTCCTGACGGCACACTGGCGCGTCCCATGAATCCGGATTCTAATCTCACATCCACTTCAACAGTGGGGTTGCCGCGCGAATCCAACACTTCGCGGGCGGTAATCTTTTCTATTTTCATAATTCACTCCATTAAAAGGTTTTCTCAACTGGGGGTCAAAGGAAATACAATCTAAGGTCTTCTGCCAATCGGCAGCAATCGATACAAAAAAAGAGAGGCGCCTCCCGCCCGTGCGTGGGGGGGGAAGCACCTCTTTTCTTCCTTAATCAAGCCCGGCAAGCCCTCTTCTTTTTCGTACAGAAGCGCTTGCACTGTTCGCAAATGTTGTATCCCAGTAGCGCACCGAGGATGAAATCCTCTTCAGGCGTAAGCCTGTTCAATGGTCGGGAGACGAAGCCTCGAATCGTTTCGAGGCACTCGGGTTGTCCGAAGTAGATATTGATGTTACTCCTTCCCGCGCGCTGAATGAGGTAAGGGATACGCTGCCTCTCCAATCGCTCGCAGGCGAGGGGGACATATTGCTCGTTCAACGTGTAGAGGATCAGATTCCGGACACCTTTCTTGTACTCATAAATATGATTGTACAAGACTTTAATCTCGGCCGATCCTGCTATCGGCTTCGTCTCGGCGGCCATGACGCATGGTGTTAGAGCGACGCTACCCAGCTGCTAATGCGATCATCGGTCTTCTCCGGCTCGTTCACTTCATCGATCGGCAGGCCGACGAACTGTCCGTCCACGATGGCGTCGGAGCTGTCGAAGGTGTAATCCGACGGATCCACACGGCCCACGAACGTGGCGCCCGAATCCTTCAGGTCGTTATAGATCGTACCCATCGCACTGCAGAAGGTGTCGGAGTAAGACGAGGCGTCGCCGCAGCCGAAGAGGGCGATCTTCTTTCCGGCCAGATTTGCCCCCTTGAGGGTCTCCACGCCGTCGTACCAGTCGTCTTGCAGATCACCGCTGCCCCAAGTAGAGGTGCCTAAAAGCAAGTTGTCGTAAGGGGCCACGGTGTCGGCCGTGACTTTAGAGATTTCGTAGATGTCTTCTTTACCGACGTTCAGTTGCGAGGCGATGCGGCCTGCGATGTCTTCGGTCGTACCTGTGGTCGAACCGTAAATGATGGCTGTCTTTCCCATTTCTTTCTTGTAATTAAAATTTTTCGGGGGCAAAAGTATTTGCGCAGGCAGGCGAGGGCAACCCCTAATGGTGTGGATATACCAAGGGCTTTTCTCACTATTAATTGGGACTTTAAGGGCCGTTCAGAGGGTGATTTGTATGATGCCTCCGTAGGGGGCGAGCTGGCGGAGGGCATCGGCGGGAAGCATCTTTCCGGCATGCACCTGCGCACACATCAGCACACCACCGTGGGCGAAGAGGGCGACCCTCCGGTGACCCGTCCCTTTCAATTCGTCAAGGAAGGCGGAGATGCGGCGCTGCATCTCGGGATACGATTCGCCGCCGGTGGGTGCCACATGCAAGTAATCGTCGTACCACTCGCGGATGCGCGGGTCGGTGATGGCATCGAAGAGGTGCATCTCCCACGCGCCCATATTCATCTCCTTCAGACGGTCGTCGCGGAGGGCGTCGGGATAACCGCAATAGGTGGCAAGGCGTGTGCAACGGCTGAGCGGACTGGTGTAGACAGCGTCGAAGGTGTGGGCGTCGAGCTGTTGCTTGACGCGGGCTGCCTCCTCGGGAAAGGTGGAGCGGAGGGGGACGTCGGTGTGGCCGTAGCAAGTGCCGGGGGGGACGTCGACAGAGGTGTGGCGAATCAGAAAAACATCCATACGATATTCAGCATAATAAGAAATGAGAGTTCGCAGAGCAAGAAGGTGGCGCCGCAGCAGTCGCCGGTATAGCCGCCAAGGCGATGCCGCATGTAGCGCACAAGCAGCAGCATGACGCCGATGGTTACAGCGGCCGACACCCAGAGTCCGCCGATGAGGAACTCGAATCCCTCCCAAAAGAGCCACGCCGAACCGGCCATCAGTGGTACGAAGGCCAAGAGCAGCCCGATGAAAAAGGAGGACGTCGACATGGGATCGTAAACGGCTTGGATCTTACACTCGTCTTCACGACGGACGTAAGGCAGGAGGTTGATCATCTGCGAGGCGCACCATTTGGCCCAGACATCGCCAAGGAAGAGCAGGCAGAAGAGGTACTCCTCCATGTAACCGGCCAAGATGGTGGTGGTGCAAAGCCAGAGGGCAGCGTGGACGATAAGCGTAAGCACGCCATAGGTGCCGATGTGGGAATCCTTCATAATGGCCAGCGTGCGTTGGCGTGTGCGGCCACCGCCGAAGCCGTCAATGAAGTCGGCCAAGCCATCCTCGTGCAGGGCGCCGGTGAGGAGCAGCCGCGCAATCCATGCCAACAGTAAGCCGAAGAGGAAGGGATGGTCTGCCATGACCATCACCCAATAAACAAGGGCCATCACGCCGCCCGTGAGCCATCCCGCCAGCGGCCAATAGGCGACGAGACGCTTGAAACTGTCAGCGGGCACTT
This sequence comes from Tannerella sp. oral taxon 808, assembly GCA_002890585.1. GTDB lineage: Bacteria > Bacteroidota > Bacteroidia > Bacteroidales > Tannerellaceae > Tannerella. The sequence goes on along the minus strand of MIQB01000003.1, from coordinate 32,552 downwards.
GGCGCAACCGCCACCACGGCAGCCGCGTGAAGAAGGTGAGGGCTGCGAATATGTCATCGATCATAACGCTGAGTAGTTAGAGGGTAGTTAGAAGATGCGCTAAGAGAAATACTTCGTGATGCGGCCACCCTCGAAGGTGTCCATCTCGTTGATCATGCGGACGGCGGAGTCGACGATGGGATAGGCGCAGATGGCGCCTGTGCCCTCACCGAGCCGCAGACCGAGATCGAGCAACGGGCGGGCGTGAAGGGCGTCGAGCACAAGGCGATGGCCCGACTCGTCGCCGCAGTGACCGAAGATGGCGTAGGCCATTACATCCGGGCAGATGGCGGCGGCGGCCAGCATGCAGTTAGTCAGAATGAAGCCGTCGACGAGGATGAGCATGCCGAGCTCGGCCGCTTGCAGGATGGCACCGACGGCAGCGACCATCTCTAAGCCGCCGAAGTGACGCATGATGCTGATGGTCGACCCATCGCCCGTATAGTTTTCCAACGCACGACTGAGCACGCCGAGCTTGTGGCGCACGCCCTCGTCCGAAAGGCCGGATCCGGCGCCCACGCAGCGCGCTAAGGGGATGTCCGCAAGGCAGGTCATCCACAGCGAGGAGGCGGAGGTGTTGCCGATACCCATCTCGCCGAAGCTGACAACGTTGCAACCGGCATCGTAGACGCTGCGCACAACCTCCGCACCGTGTGCGATACAGGCGTCCAGTTCACCCTCGGTCATGGCTGGCTCGTGGAGGAAGTTGCGCGTGCCGCGGCGCACCTTGCGGGGGATGATGGGGAGCTCGGGCGGGAAGTCGTAGTCCACGCCGACGTCAACGACGCGCAGTGCGAAGCCGTGCTGCCGGCAGAGGAAGTTGACGCCGCCACCATTCGAGGTGGCGAAGTGGATGCACTGCTGCCACGTCACTTCGCGGGGCGAGATGCTGACGCCTTCGGCCGTAATGCCGTGGTCGGCAGCGAAGATGATGTTGTGCGGACGGCGCAGCGTGGGGGTGAGGGTTTGTTGCACGAGTCCGATTTGCAGGGCCAGCTCCTCGAGCCGCCCGAGTGCCCCTTTGGGCTTAGTCAGGTTGTCGATCTTTTGTTGCAGGGCCGGGCGGATCGCGTCGTCCGGCTTTCGGATGCGGAAGGTTTTCATGCTGGGGGTATGCTTCATTTAATCTTCACGGGGATGCCGCTGACCATAAGGACGACCTCGTCGGCTCGCGCGGCGATGTACTGGTTCATCCAGCCTTGCAAGTCGGTGAAGCGGCGCTGGAGCTTATTCTCGGAGACGCCGCCGAGGCCGATCTCGTTAGTGACAAAAAGGAACGTGGCGTCTTGTGCCGTGAGGCGGTCGAACTCGCTGCGCGCGGCCTCGAGGGCGGCCTGCACGTCGGAGTCGAGGTCGAAGAAGAAGTTGGTGCACCACAGCGTGACGCAGTCCACAACGACTACACGCCCCGCTACATCGTGTCGGCTAAGCTGCTTCTCCTCCTCAATGTTCGTCCACTGCGGCCCGCGCGCCGCCTGATGGCGCTCCACACGTCGGCGGAACTCATCGTCCCAGACGCGCGCCGTAGCCATATAAACAGGACGAGCGGACAGCGATAGCGCCATCCGCTCTGCGTAACTGCTCTTCCCGGACCGTTGTCCGCCTGTGATCAATGTAATACGTCTCATCGCGGGCAAAAGTAGGCGTTTTCGAGGCCAGCGGCGGACCTACGCCTCCCCCCTACCCTACGGGCGTGGGTTTTTATACAAGCGCCAACCCGTCGCAATCCGAGGCCTTATTTTCTCTCTGATTTCCCGCTAAACGCACCTTTAGGATCTCGACATAGCATAGGATCTATGTGCCATAAAGAAAACCATACTATTTTCGCGCATCCTTATGGAAAATAAGGGTCGTTCCGATCACCTAAAATACTCGCAAGAAGAATATTTATCACTTATGGAGACATTAGACAATACCGACCTGCAAATCCTGCGCATCCTGCAGGAAGATGCTCACCTGACGACCAAAGAGTTGGCACGCAACGTGAACCTCTCTTCTACGCCCGTTTTCGAGCGCCTCAAACGCCTCGAACGCAAGGGATACATCAAGAAATACGTGGCTGTGCTCGATGCCGAAAAGCTGAATCGAGGCTTCCGCGTGTTTTGCACCGTAAAGATGAGTCGCATCAATCGCGAGATTGCGACGGAGTTTACGCGGAAGATTCAGGCCATCCCGGAAGTGACCGAGTGCTACAACATTGCCGGAGACTACGACTATCTGCTCAAGATCCACGCGCCGGACATGAAGTATTATCAAGCCTTCCTCCTGAACGTACTCGGGACAATCGAGCACCTCAGCTCCATCCACAGCATCTTCGTGATGGACGAGGTGAAGAGGGAGTATGGGATCCACATCTGAGGAGTAACGAATGGAAAGAGAACCGCCCCCCGAGGAGTCCATGTGGCTTTCGGGGGGCGGTTCGGTTTTGTTTCGGGGGGCAGCTCACTCCCCGCCGCGAATCATCGTCAGCAGCATCTTGAAGCGCTCCACGGCATAGAGGGCGTGCGGATGGTTGGCGGGCATGATGATGCAGTCACCGGTTTTCAGCCGGTGAGGCATGCCGTCGATGCGGATCTCGGCCTCACCGTCGAGGATCTGCACAAAGGCGTCGAAGTCGGCCGTGTGCTCAGTCAGGCCCTGATCCTTGTCGAAGGAAAAGAGGGTGATGTTGCCGGCGCGGCTGATGGTGACTTGCTTACTGATGACGGAGCCGGTGGCATAGTCCACCGATGGCTCAAGGGCGATGACGGTTGCTTTCTCGAAGGTTTTCATTGTTATGATAGGGGTTTAATAGTGAAACAAAAATGGTTGGCGAATGTATGTATCCGAGGTGTGAAGGGCGTCTTCACTGAGGTGTGAAGGATGTCTTCACTGAGGTGTGAAGGGTGTCTTCACTGAGGTATGAAGGGTGTCTTCACTGAGGTATGAAGGGGGTCTTCATTGAGGCGTGAAGGGTGTCTTCACCGAGGTGTGAAGGAGGTATTCACTGAGGTGTGAAGGGGGTATTCACCAGTGCGGTTGTAAGGGCGAAGATTATTCACCCCTACGAGGCAAGCCCTGCACAGTGGTCTTACACGATGCTTGTACGGGAAGGGTGTCTAAAAGCGGCCTGAAGGGCCGCTGGACGATAGCCCAGGGTAGAGCGACGCCTCCCGGGCGGAGCGGCACCCTGGGGATGCGATGCCCGCCCGAGCCCCCGCACCCTCAAAATCCTCCACCCACCCTGCTGAGGGCAGGGTGGGTGGAGGATTTTGAGGGTGCGGTTTTTTGTGTCGCCTGGGCCCAGGGCGTTGCCCTGGGCTATCGTCCAGCGACCTTTCAGGCCGCCACGGGTATACACCCAATCCTTCGCAAATCATTTGCGTCACTCACAAAGCAGGCGTTGCGTCACTCACAAAGCAGGCGTTGCGACACTCACAAAGCAGGCGTTGCGTCACTCACAAAGCAGGCGTTGCGTCACTCACAAAGCAGGCGTTGCGTCACCCACAAAGCAGGCGTTGCGTCACCCACAAAGCAAGCGTTGCGACGCTACACCTTTTTCGCTGCCCGTTTCGGATTTGCGGGGAACCAACCTTTCTCCACGCGTTTCTTTTGATCAAACACTTCCAGGATCGACCAAAAGCAGGAGAAGGCCACGACGCCGGCTATGGTGGAGAGCACGAGGTGGTGGACCAACACGGAGATGCCTATAAATAGGAATCCGGCCACGAGGAAGGCCCACCAACAGCGTGTGCCGAAGTAGTATTCTGCCTTGATGACGAGCGGGTGGAAAAGTCCGATGATTAGAAACGTGGCGACGCCAATGACGAGGCCCCAGAGGTTGTACGTAGTAAGAAATTCCATCTGTTTAGAGGTTAGAGATTAGAGGGTGGTTATGGCCTTGCGGCTTCTCGTAGGGGCAGCCCTTGTGGCTGCCCTTTAGATCAAGATAGAGAGTAGAACTGGGTACATGCTTTTACCCGCTACGCTAAAAAGCGTATTCGATGCCGACGGCGACCTGTGCGGGCCGACCTCGCTGCATGAAGCTGCGGCCGAAAGAGCGGAAGTAGAAGGCAGCATAATCCGTGTCCGTCAGGTTTTGGCCGCTGAGGAAGCAGGTGAGGGCGCCGCGTGAGATGCCTGCGCGGGCGTCGAGGGTGGCGTAGAGTGGCTGCCGGATGTCGCCCGCCTCAGTCCAGTAGATGGGCCCGACGGCGTTGCAATAGGCAGCGGCGAAGAGGCGATCGACGAGGCGACTGCGATGGAACCGCCGCTCGTAGTGCAGACCTAAACTGAGCGTGTGGCGCGGGGCGTAGGGCACGAAGTGGCCGCTGTAGTCCGTGCGGCCATCGTGATAGTTGCGGAAGGTGGCGTGCGTGAATCCCCAGCTGAGATCCGCAGTGAGGCCAGCGGCTATGGCGGCACGCACCGAGGCTTCCACCCCGAGGCTGGTGGCACGCCCTGCGTTGCTGAGGATGCGCCCCGTGCCGCTATCAGTGAAGCGTGTGATCTGGAGGTCGCGGATATCCATATAATATAAGGTAAGCTCAGCGCGCAGACGATCCTTCACCGGCTCGCTCTTCAGGCCGGCCTCGTAACACCAAGCCTTCTCCGGACGGTAAGCCAATACATCAGCGGGCGAGGGGGTGCCGAAGCGCGGCATCCCGGGCGCGAAGTGGCGGAAGGCGTCCATCACGTCGCTACGCATGCGCGCCTGCATCAAGTCGGCCGACATCTGCACGTTGTAACCGCCCGTCTTGTAGCCCTTAGCGACCGACGCGTAGACGTTCGTGCGGGGCGCCAGGGCATACCGGAGGGCAATGCGTGGCAACACCTGCCATTCGCCCGAGGTAAGGTGCTCGTCGAACAGGGTGGGGGGATAAAAGCCGCTGATGTCCGTCTCCTTGGGGAAGAGGGGCGGCATGAGGATGGAGAGGTTCATCTTGCCCTGGGCCTCATAATGCAGCCGCCGGCGCTCGGTGTCGATGCGCAGGCCAGCGGTGAGCGAGAGGCCGGGCAGGAGGAAGTGGTCGAGGGTGGACTGGTGATAGATGGCCAGGCCGAGGGTGGACTCGTCGAAGCGCGAAGGCAGGAAGAGCCGCCGATCCGTGACGCGCAGCCGCGGCATCTTCGGGTTATCGGCCCGCAAGCGGTCGAAGGCGCTCTGCATGACGCTGCGTATGCCTTCTTCCTTAAACTCCACATCGGCATCCGTCAGCAGACCATCGTAAAAGCCTGAAGCGCCGATGGTCCAGCGATAGCGCCCCGTGATGCGCCCCGTGATGGAGACTTCTTGATTGAGCGCATGGTGGCGCCGGCGCTGCTCGAGGGTGAAGATGGAAAGGGGCAGGTAGTCTTGATCCATACGCATACGGTCGCGGAGGTACTGCCAGCCGGTGGTGGAGATCAGGATGAAGCGCGCGGCCTCGTATTTCAGCGTCAGGCTGCTGTTCGTTGTCGTACGGCGATAAGAAGAAGGATCGTTGATGTTCACCTGCGCCACGCGCCCCGTGCGGTCGTCGCGGAGGCCGTAGGGAAAGGCGCCCTGATCCGTGTATCCGCCCACGACAGCCACCGTGGCCGTGAGTGCGTCGGTGATGCGCCGCACGAGCTTCACGTTGCCGCCGGCCGTCTGCTCGTTATCCGCCTTGGTGCCACTGAAAGCATTCTCAAAGAACCCGCTATGGCGCCGGTAGTAAGCCCCCGCATGGAGCCCCATCCGCTCCCCGATCCGCATGGCGTGTGAGGCGCGGAAGTCCATCCGACCATAGTTGCCGAAGGTGGCGCCGAGGCGCGTGCCCTGGTGTTCAAGGGGGGAAAAGGTGTGTACATGGATGATGCCGCCCATCGCATTGCGGCCGTAGAGTGTGCCCTGTGGCCCGCGCAGCACCTCGATCCGCTGGATGTCTGGCAACTCGAAATCGAACGACCCCTTGTCTGGATAGGGCACATCGTCGACGTAGAGCCCCACCGTCTGTCCGCTGCTGCGTGCGCCGATGCCGCGGATGTAGACGGCGGATGTCACCCGCGCGCCGTAGTCGGGGATGTAGAGGTTGGGGACAAACGCGCTCAGGCGCTTGATGGACGAGACCTGCCGCAGGTCAGCCTCTCGGGGCGTGACGACGGTCAGTGCGCCGGGCAGTTGCTCGGTGCGGTTCGTCTCTTTGCGTGAGGAGGTGATCACCACCTCGTCGATGTCATACGTTTTCAGTGAATCGCCATTGGCCGTGGGATCGCCGTCGTCGGCCATGAGCTGCGTCGCGTGCAGGCAGACGCATAAAGCCACTGTCAGTCGGGTAAATTTCTTCGTCATTCTCACTTAATACGTGTATACAGGGGGGGGGAGAGCGGCGGCGAGACAGGTTCGTTGTCGCCCGTTTTTCGTCGGGGGCAAAGGACGCTCAAGGGAGACTCCGGGGCAATCACTACATGTAGTGAAAAGCCGTTTGAGTCAAATACACGTGTGTTTGGCACTGCGAAAATTGGAAGTGTACCAGTGCGCCCGCAACCCAGGGCGTTACCCTGGGCTGGGTTGATCTGCCCCTTCAGGGCGCATTGGATACCCCCACTTATTCGCAATCTATTCCTACCCCTTCCCCATCCCAATCCCCGCCTCTGCACAGGTGGGAAGGCCATTCCAACCGCATTTCTACTTTTGGCCCCGCGATTTCGGTGTAGCCGCGGGGCGATCGCCCCCCCGACTATGAAAAGGGAATCCGGTGGAAGGCCGGAGCTATACCCGTAGCCGTAAGTTCTACATCCTTGGCCACACGCGCCACTGGTTCATCTGAACTGGGAAGGCGGCCAACGGAGGAATGAGCCGGAAAACCTGCCGCAATCGACAAGACTACCCTCCCCGCAGATCGTCTCGGGTTGAAGACACCGGGGGGATGATGATCACAAGATGTATATCACACATAAGAAAATCAGAGGCGCCGTCCTCCTCCTCTGCGCGCTGTGCGTCGCCCTCGGAGCGGCCGCGCAAGATCGCGACACGACACTCGAGCGACGCATCGACGAGGTGACGGTCACGGCTGCACAGACACCGCGCCGGCTGACAGCCACCGTGCCCGTGCAAGTGGTCAGCGGCGAGGCCATACGTACACTCGGGCTGCAAAACATGGCCGACGCCGTACGACGCTTTGCCGGCACCACCGTGCGCGACTACGGCGGCATCGGCGGCATGAAGACCGTCTCCGTCCGCAGCCTCGGTGCACACCACACCGCCATCGGCTACGACGGCGTGGCCGTCAGCAACTGCCAAGCCGGACAGATCGACATCGGGCGCCTCTCGCTCGACAATGTGGCGCTGCTCACGCTCTCCGTCGGGCAGGAGGAAGACTTGCTACAGTCCGCCCGCATGGCCGCATCGGCTGCTGTGCTGAGCATCCGCACCGAAGTGCCACACTTCACGGCCGATCGGCGTTACAGCCTGCAAGCCCACCTCCGCACCGGGTCGTTCGGCATGGTAAACCCCTATGTGCGTGTGGCTGCCCGCACCTCCGAACGCACCACACTCTCCCTCGATGGCAACCTGCTCCGCGCCGACGGCGTCTACCCTTTCACCCTCGTCAACGGCAGAGAACGCACCCGCGAGAAGCGCTATAACTCCGACATCCTCTCCTGGCATTCCGAGGCCAATCTCTATCGCACCGACGACCGCAGCGACCTCAACGTGAAGGCCTACGCCTTCCGCTCCGAACGCGGTCTGCCGGGCAGCGTCATTCTCTACCGCACGGGCAACGACGAACGGCTCTGGGACGTGAACGCCTTCCTGCAAGCGGCTTATCGCCGCCGCCTCAGCGACCGCTGGACGATGCAGGCGCAGGTGAAATACAATTACTCATGGAATAAGTATGAGGACACGGATCCGAAATACGAAGGCGGCCGCCAAACGGACCTCAACACCCAGAACGAATACTACGCCTCCGTCGCAGCCCGCTTCCGCCCGACCGACGCATTGACGCTCTCGCTCGCCGAAGACGGCGCTGTGAACACGCTCCACAACAACATCAACCACAACCCCGCCCCCGTGCGCCTCACCTCGCTCACCGCCCTGCGCGCACGCTACCGCCTCGGCCCCGTCACAGCCGCCGGCACCCTGCTCGCCACCTACATCACCGAGCATGTCCAAAACGGCGACCGACCCGACGACCGCCGACGCATCACACCCTCGCTCTCCCTCACCTGCCGCCCCTTCCCCACCCTCGACCTGAACGTGCGCGCGCTCTACAAGAAGACCTTCCGCACGCCCACCTTCAACGACCTCTATTATCTCCGCCTCGGAAACACCGGCCTCCGCCCCGAGCTGGCCGACGAGTACAACATGGGTCTGACGTGGAGCATCGCGCCCGGCAGCTTCGATCCCATCACCCTCACCGTCGACGGCTACTACAACGAGGTGCGCGACAAGATCGTCGCCTTCCCCTCCACCTACGTGTGGAAGATGGCCAACTTCGGGCGCGTGCGCATCACGGGGCTCGACGCCTCTGTGGGCACCGGCATCGCCCTCACCGCCGGCGTGCACCTGGGCCTGAATGCGAGCTACACCTACCAGCGCGCCATTGATGTGACCGACGCCAAGGCAAAGAACTACCGCGAGCAAATACCCTACACGCCGCGCCACTCCGGAAGCGGCTCCGTGGCCGTCAGCACACCGTGGGTGGATGCCGCCTACACACTTGTGGCCGTCAGCGACCGTTACTATATGAGTCAGAACCTGCCCGAGAACCGCGTCAAGGGGTACGCCGAACATACGCTCGCCCTCTCGCGCACCTTTCGCCTCCGCCGCGGCGCCGAGCTGCGCCTCCAGGCCGAGTGCACCAACCTGACGGACGAGCAATACGACATCATCAAATATTACCCCATGCCCGGCCGCGCCTTCCGCGCCACCGTGGCTATCCGTATATGAGATTATTCACCCTATTAAAACGAAAACGAAATGAAAATCAAAAGCAATCTTCTCAGTTTATGGTGCATGCTGGCCATCGCGGCCGCACTCACCGCGTGTAGCAAAGACGATGACCCGAAACCCAACGATGAGGGCACAAAGCTCACCCTGCCCTCCTCTCGCGTCTTCATCCTCAACGAAGGCTCGTACCGGAATAACAACACCGGAATCACCTTCTATGCGCCGAACAAAGACGGCAGCTTCGTAGCTGACATCTACAAGGCGCAAAACGACAAAGGCCTCGGCGACACCGGGCAGGACATCATCCTCTACAACGACTACATCTACGTCTCCGTCTACAACTCCGGCCTGCTCCTCAAGCTCAACACCGCCGGCGTGGAGCAGAAGCGCCTCGAGTTCAGCAAGAGCGACGGGCTGCCCCGCCACATCGCCGCCCTCGATGGCAAGATCTATGTCGTACTCTACAGCGGCAAGGTGGCCAAGGTCGACGCCGAGACGTTCACCATCGAGGGGTACGCCAACGTCGGCATGAACCCCGATGGCATCGCCATCGCTAACGGATACCTCTGCGTGGCCAACACCGGACAGGGGAAGGACTCCACCGTAACCATTATCGACGCACGCTCCCTGCTCGTGACCAACACCATCAAGGTGGCTCAGAACCCGGAGAAGGTCTTAGTGTCTGAAGGCCAATTCTTCATACAGGCATACGGCGGCAGCTACCCGAACTACACCTACCCCGTGCAGCGCGTCGACATCTCCACCGGCGCCGTCACCACCATCGCCAAGGCCACCCACTTCTGCGAATACCGCGGCACGATCTACATGGTCTACGGCGATACGGACTGGAAGACCTACAAGACGACCAACACCTTCACCAGCTACGACGTCCGCAAAGGCATGGTGAACAGCAGCAACTTCCTGCGCGACATGCCCGAAGAGCTGGCCTCGGAAAGCGTCTACATGATGGAGGTGAACCCGAACAACGGCGACATCTATATCGGTACATCCGACTTTAAGACCAACGGCAACATCTACCGCTTCGGTCGCAATGGAAAGTTCATCGAGAAGTTCAGCTCCGGTGGCGTCAGCCCGAACAACGCCGTCTTCTACAACTAATCCATCCCTCCGGGCGGGGGCGAAACCCACTTCGCCCCTGCCCACAACAAAAGACCTGTGATACGCAATTGCTTCTGCCTATTTGCATGGTTTATCCTCTGCCTCACGTCCGGCTGTAACGTGGGGCAGAGCTCTTCTATGGCCTCGGCTCCCGACGCGGACGCCACGACGGACTCCATGCGTTACGCCCGCGGCATCACCATCACGCGCCACGCGGACTACACCGTGGTGGAGCTGCGCGACCCCTGGAACGAGGGGCGCATGTTGCACCGCTACCTGCTCGTCCCCCGCAGCGCCGACGCCCTGCCCGAAGGCATGCCCGAGGGCACCCTCGTGCGCACACCGCTCCGCCGCATGGTGGTCTACACCTCCGTCCACTGCGCCCTGCTCGACGAGTTAGGCGCCGCGGCCAGCATCGCCGGCGTATGCGAAACGCGCTACCTACACGTCGCCTCCGTGCTGCGCGGACTCCGAGACGGCACCGTGGCCGACCTCGGCGAGGCCACCGCCCCCGACGTCGAAGGGATGATCCGCATCGGCGCCGACGCCATCCTCGCCTCCCCCTTCCAAAACGCCGGCTACGGGCCCGCGGAAAAGATCGGCCTGCCCATCATCGAATGCGCCGACTACATGGAGGCCGACCCGCTCGGGCGCGCCGAATGGATCCGCTTCCTCGGCCTACTGACCGGCCACGAGGCCACGGCCGACAGCCTCTTCCGAGCCACCGAGGCGGCCTACCTCCGCGTGCGCGCCCTCACCGACAGCGTCACACACCGACCCACGCTCATCGTCGGCAAGAAGTATGGCGCTGCCTGGCATGTGCCCAACGGCGAGAGCTACATGGCCCGCCTCTATCGCGACGCCGGCGCCGACTACGTCTTCCGCGACCTGCCCGGCTCGGGCAGCACCCCCCTCACCTTCGAGGCCGTCATCGACCGTGCCCTGCACGCCGACCTCTGGCTCATCCAGTACAACGCCACGCCGGACATGACCTACGCCTCCCTCAGCGCCGAATACACCCCCTACGCCCGCTTCGACGCCTTCGCCCGCCGCCGCATCTACGGCTGCAACACGCACGACTCGCACTACTACGAGGAGGTGCCCCTTCACCCCGATCGCCTGCTCGCCGAGTTGATCGCCATCATCCACCCCGAGCTCCTGCCCGACCACCACTTCCGCTACTTCGCGCCGCTGAGGTAGCGCGCCGCGCACCTCCGGTTTTCGCCGCATACACTCCCAACCCAGGGCGAAACCCCGGGCGCGGAGAGTACACACCCACGTGATCATTCGATCAATGATCGGGGGACATCGTCCGCCGCCCGGGGTTTCGCGCGCCGCGCGGTTTCGTTTCCACCCGGGGTTTCGCCCACAGGAACCCGGGGTTTCGCCCCGGGCTATTGTCCGGCGGCCCTACAGGCCGCTTCGCGCCGCTGAGGTAACGCGCCGCGCGATTTCGTTTCCACCCGGGGTTTCGCCCCGGGCTATTGTCCGGCGGCCCTACAGGCCGCGGGGAGGTACATCGATCCGGGCTGTAGGCCCGGTGGACATAGCCCAGAAACCCTGGGTGCAGAGGGGATCAGCGCAACTGGCAGCAGGCTGTGGATCGGTGCTTCAGCCACTAAGTAAAGTCGAGGGTAGCAAGCTGACATACACACCCACTAAGCCATGTGGCTGACACCCACCTAAGCTATGTGGGCCGACCCACCTAAGCTAGGTGGCTCGACCCACCTAATCCATGTGGCTGGCACCCACATGAGCTAATGGGTGCATTAGCGCGCATGCAGCAAGACCATCCAACAGCAACGTGTTGGGTGGTCTGGTCCGGGCTGTAGGCCCGGTGGATGATAGCCCAGGGCGAAACCCTGGGCACGGGGAGTACATCCTCACGTTTGGAAATGGCGCATAGCAGACGCCGTCGAGCGGATTTGCATGGCGCAGCGAGAACCTTCACCAGTCAGCACGCTCAAAAAAGCAGCCCGACACGTCAGGTGCCGGGCTGCCAGTCAATAATTCGGGCGGTTTTCACCGACCCGCAGTCAGAAATAGTTATGAAAAGAGTGTGTGCTTAATCTTCTTCGGGGGGAAGAGATGAACGATCAAGGGTTATCAATCCATGACTTTATCAAGCGCTCCGTAGGGGCGTACCGCATACACCCCAGCCCATGCCCGACCACCAGATTGATCGTTCCCCGTTCATCAGATGATTGTCCGCCCCTTGCGGGGCGTCTTGAGGGCGTATACCCGACCACCAGATTGACCGTTTCCTCAGGCGTGCCCGTTCATCAGATGATTGTCCGCCCCTTACGGGGCGTCTTGAGGGCGTATGCGATACGCCCCTACATCGGGTCAATGATCAATGATTATCCGGGTGTCTTTGTAGAGGCGTATCGCATACACCCCAGCCCATGCCCGGCCACCAGATTGATCGTTCCCTCAGGCGTGCCCGTTCATCAGATGATTGTCCGCCCCTTGCGGGGCGTCTTGAGGGCGTATGCAATACGCCCCTACATCGGGTCAATGATCAATGATTATCCGAGGGGGCTTTGTAGGGGCGTATCGCATACGCCCCCCAGATACCCGACCACCGAGTGTCGCCGGCAACGCAGCAGATGCCCACGAGACGAAGTCGAAGGGCTTATTCCGGGTTCTTCGAGTGATAATAATCCACCTTCTCCGCATTCTTAGTGTGGTTCATCCATAGCTGGCGGACGTCGGCGCGCTCAAGGAGTCCGGTCATGATCTGCGTCTGGTCTGAGCAATCGTAACCCATCGTCTTGAAATACATCTTCCAGCTGGTGTCTTCCACCTCGCCCTCGTCGTTCGGTTGGAAGGGTGTCTTGGCGCAATCGTTTCCGGCCATGTCGTTGTGGGCATGGTCGCCAGAGATGGACATGAGCGGGGTGCAATAGACGCGGGAGCCCTTCTTGACACCGGCCTTCTCCATGCGCTCGCGAACGAAGGTCTTGAAGTTGTCCTTCATGTCGACCGTGCCGACGTAATAGTTCTTGTTGATCTTCTGCAAGGCCTGCTCGAGCTGGGTGTAGCGGATGTTGGCCTTGTAGATGTCGTACGAGTCGGGGTTACCGTGGCCCATGAAGGCGACGATGCCCTGCTTGGCGAAGTTGGCGTAGTTCTTATCGAGCGCCTTGGCCAGGTTGTTTACGTCCTTGTCGGCGTCGGCCATGAGGGGGAGGCCGAGGCGGAGGGTCAGCTTCTTGAGGTAAGCGTCGTCAAGGTCGCCTTGGCTGTTGTTGGCGAAGTCCTTCATGTAGTTGATCACGCGGCCGTACTCCTCGCCGGGGATGACTTGGAGCGACTGCACGATGATCTCGCTGTACTTCACGCGGCCGAAAGCTTCGAGCCAGAAGTTGGGCGCGTAGTAGTGGCGCACCTCGGCTTTGTTTTCGCCTTGGTCCTTGGCATGCTCACCGGCGGCGGCACGGTTGATGCAGATGGCCGAGGAGAAGGAGAGGAAGACGTCGTAGTCGGGGAAGGCTTTCTGATACTCCTTCACGGTGTTGTCGAAGGCCAAGAAGGCGCGCTGCCAGGTAGATCCGAAGGCGACGAGCAGGATCACCTTGTTGTGCTTCTTGCCAGACTTCACGGTGTTGTCCACCGATTGCTGGTAGCGCTCCACGTTCGAGATCTCTTCTTCATTCTTGTTGCAGGCGTTGAAGCCTACAGCGATGACGGCTGCTGCAAGCGCCATCATCCAAATCTTAATTCTCTTCATAGTCATTATTATTAGTGTTAGACATCTTCGTATTGTCGTGCTTCACCTTCTTGCCTTGGGCGAATCGCACGGTAAGGGAGGCGTAGACGGTGCGTCCGGGCGTGGTGGTGCCCAGGTGTAGGCCGTGGGGCGTACGGTCGCAATAGTTGAAAAGGTTGTCGACGCCGGCCTCTACGCGGTAGGTCATGTGGCGCGCGTGGCCGAGGTCGTGGGTGGTGGAGAGGCGCCAGATCTGGTAGCCCCGGCCGTCGCCATTGATCTGGTAGTATCGCTTGGACGACATCTTGCCGTAGAGGCCGAGGCCGAGGCGATAGGCGGGGCTGAAGTCGTGGTTCCAAGTGACGAAGGCGTTGGCCTTATGGTGAGCGGTGCCGTCGATGGTGACTTGCTTCAGGCGGTCGTGCGAGGCATCGTAGAGGTTGGCGTCGGTGTGGAGGTAGCTGTATCCGACACCGAAGACGAAGGCGCGGACGGAGTAGCGGAGGTTCAGGTCTACGCCGTAGGTCTTGGCGTTTTCGAGGTTCTTGTACTGCCGCACCTTGACGGGATCATAGCGGGCCACGAGGTCGGGCGGCGCCTGGGTGGTGGGGATGGTGACGAGGGTGATCATGTGGTTCACCTTGTTGTAGTATCCGGTCACGGAGACGGCGAGGCCGCTGCTGTTGATGTATTCGCCGCCGAGGGAGAAGTAGTCGGAGGTCTGAGGCTTCAGCGCTGTGTTGCCTAAGTAGAGGTAGGTGCCGGCCATCTCGCGGATGTATCGGTAGTGCAGCTCCTTGGGCGTGGGCGTCTTGAAGCCTTGGCTCCATGCGGTGCGCAGGCGGAAGTCGCCGAGGCTGAGCATGGCGGAGACCTTCGGGGTGAGCTTGAACCCGAAGCCTTCGTTGCGGTTCAGGCGCAGTCCGGCCGTGATCTGGAGCGGGTCTAAGAGGTTGAACTCGTCTTGCACATAGACGGCCTCCGTGTGATCCGAGGCCTTGCCGTCGACGACACGGATGGGCGCCTTGAGCCAGTCGTAGCGGTATTCTAAGCCTGCGCTGAGCGTGTTGGCATAGGGCAACCGGAAGACGCCCTTCAGCGCGGCCATCGTGCGTTGCTGGTCGCTTTGCAGATCGGTTTGGCCGGGGAAGTAGGGGTAGTAGGGCGTGTACTTCCCGTTGATGTAGCCGTCGATGAGTGTGGTGTCTGTGAAGTTGTAGTAGTAGGCGTGGCGATCCCAGTTCACATCTAAGGTGAGGACGTCTGTGCTGTTGAGTTTCCATTTGCCACCGAGGGCGGCCGAGGCGTTGCTGTATTGCAAGTCATACGTCTTCACGTCTACAGCGGCGTACTTGCCGCTCGGGCGATAGATGCGTTTGCCATAGATGCTGCCGCTGGTGTAGAGCTCCATGTCGCGCATTGGGGTGTAGGTCAGGCGCTCGGAGAGTTGCCAGTTGGTGTGGCGGTTGACCGTCTTGTTGCGCGAATCGGTGATGGGGAACTCCGTCTGGTTCGGATCCTCCACGGACGTGTTCTGCCAGCCGTCGGAGTGCTGTAGTTGGAAGTTGGTCCAGCTGCTGACACGGCCCACGTTGAAGCCTATACCGCTGTGCTGGCGGAGGTCGCCGTAGGAGCCTACGCGGGTGGTATTCTCCAAGAGTATGCCCTCGTTATGCTTCTTGGTAATGATGTTGATCACGCCAGCGATGGCGTCGCTCCCGTAGAGCGCGGAGGAGGCGCCGCGGACAATCTCCACGCGCTCAATGTTGTTCGGATCGATCAGCGAGAGGTCGTTTTGCCCGCCCACATCGCCGTGGATGCGCTTGCCATCGATGAGCACGAGGATGTAGTCGTTGCCGAGGCCATTCATCTGCATATGGCTGCCCATGTCATCGTCGCTAAAGGCAAACGAGGCGGTGAGCCCGGAGAGGATGTCTTCGAGGTTCTTCCCGGCAAAGTGACGCAGCATGCGCCCCGAGATGATCTCCGTCTGCACAGGCACACTCTTCAGCGTATGCTCCGTGCCGGTGGCCGTGACGACTACCTCGTCTAACGCGATGTTTTTGATCGCGTCACCCGTGCGGCGCGTCGTCGTATCCTGCGCCGTGGCCACGAATCCACCCATTGCCAGCCATGCGATTAAGAGCATGCGGCCGGAGACTTTGCAGCGTGATGCAGCTGCAAGGCGTCCGAGGCCGAAGTGGAGGGAGTGTGCTGAAGCACATGACCGAACGCCAAGTGCCGAAGGCAACGCAGCAGATGCGTTGCGATGTAAACGTCTCCGTCTCATCCCTTGAATTTCACAGATAAGCTGATGTATACCGAACGGCCGGGCGTCAGCGTGGCGTAGTTGAAGTTGTACGGCCTGTCGTCGGTGTAATTGAAGAGGTTCTCTACGCCTACGCCCGGCTCGAGGATGAGGGAGCGGAGGGTGAAGGTGTGGCGCGTGTTCAGATCCCAGAGCTGGTAAGCGGGTGCGTAACCGTACGTCTTCGAGAAGCGCTCGCTATTGATGCGGCCGTTCAAGTTGACGTACATCGTGTAGGCGCCCCAGGTGCGTGTCCATTGCGCATTGACATTGGCGGCGTTGCGGAGGCTTTTATCGATGGGGCGATGCGTCTCGCCATCCTTCGTGTCAAGGTGGGTATAGCCTGCACCGAGGCGGAAGCCGGCACCGAGGTAGACTTGAGCGGAGAGGTTGATGCCGCGCACGTCGGCCTTGTAGACGTTGTCGCGTTGACGCACCTCTTCGTGTCCGTACTTCCGTTTCGCCTCCGCACCTGTAGCGATGGTGCGGTAGTCGATCATGTCGCGGATATGGTTGTAGAACACATTCGCGCTGACGGTGAATCGGCTGTGGGTATACTCGGCATTGAACGCGACATAGTCGCTTTTCTCCGGCTTGAGGTTGAGGTTGCCAATGACGATGCGGTCAACTGACTTGGTGGTCTCCGAGGCGTAGAGCTCCGAGAGTGTCGGAGCACGGAATCCGGCGGCGTAGGAGGCGCGGAGGTTCAGTCCGCCTTGGCCGTACATGAGCGCGACGTTGGGCGTGACGTAGTTCTTGAAATTTTCATGGTAGAGGTATCGTACCCCGGCCAAGGCGCGGAAGCGGCGCGTGATCGTGATCTCGTCTTGCGCAAAGATCGCCGCTGTGTAGGCCGTCTTGTGGCTGATGTGCTCTGACTGACTGCTGAGCATGTCTGCTAAGTATTCCACCCCGACCGACAGCTTGTTATAACTGTCCACATTGAAGATGCCCTTCACGTTTACTTGCTGGTTGCGCGTGCGTTTACGCACCAGCTCGTCGTCGGCCTTCATCTTGTACGTCTTACTGTCTTTAAGGAAGTTGTAGCGCGACGAGAAGAAGTCGGCCTGATAATCGGCCGTGATGTAGGCGTCGGGGGTGATGAGGTATTTCACTCCCGCGCCCCAGGAGTAGGTGCGGTGTTGCAGGTCGTAATCGTAGGCTTCGCGGGGGCGGCGTGTGATGTTACGGTAGTATCCGCCGCCAAGCCGGAAGGAGAGGCGGTCGGTGGCGTCGTAGGTGAAGCGCTGGCTGACGTTGTCTGATTGGAAACCGGCCGAGGCCACCTTGCGTGTCTCCACAAGGCTGTCCTTCTTGTTTCGCTCATACGGGCTCAGCTGCCAGCTCTCTGCTTGTCGCCGCCGATAGGATGTGTAGGAGCCGAAGCGCCCTGTGTTGATGCCAGCCGTGATGGCTTGCGTGAAGCGCCCGTGCGAGGTGTAGCGCGTGTCGGAGGAGACGTTGACGGCGTGCTTCACATCGTTTGTGATGATGTTCACCACCCCGCCCACGGCGTTCGTTCCGTAGAGCGCCGAGGAAGCGCCGCTGAGTATTTCGATGCGCTTGATGCGCGAGACGTCGATGCGGTCGTACGTGTCGTCGCCCCCCATCCGTCGGCCGTTTTCGAGGAAGACGAAGTACTTCTCCGGCAGCCCATTCAGGCTGAGCACCGTACCCATGCCGTTGGTCATGTTGGAGAAGGAGGGAGTGAGCTTTTGCAGTGCCTCGTCGAGCGTTGTGATGCCCGCGTTGCTCAGTTCGCGTGCTGTAATCACGCTGACTGGCACGGGGCTGTTCTTCATCAGGTGGTGTGTCCCGGTGCCCGTCACCACCACCTGCCCGAGCTGTATCGCGCTCTCACGCAGACGGATCACGACGTCCGTTTCACCCGTCTTGACCTCGCGCGCCTCGGTTGTATAATTCAGGTGCGACACGTTCAGCGTATGCGTGCCTTCCGGCAGGTTGCCGATCGAAAATTCGCCCTTTGTGTTCGTTACGCTGCCCGTCAGACTGTGGTCTACGCGGATGTTCGCGCCCACCACCGGCTCGTTTGTTTCAGCATTCACCACGCGTCCGCTTACGCCTGTTTGCGCGCTCAGCGTCATTGCCCCGCACAACCATGCGAGGATCATTCCTAAGTATTTTTTATTCATACGATATATATATATAGCCATCGTTAGATCTCTTCGCCGCCCTGACCCCGGGGCGTGCGTGCTATGTGTGGAAATATGTTTTCGGCAGGTTTCCTGACTTCACCCCTTGCGACTATGTGTCGCTGGAAAGCGGCCTTCCCAACGCCTCCGGTGGAGGCTCAGTGGCCGGTGTGGATGGGCTTTCCTTCTCGGGTGTTACAGTAGCGGGCACTGTTCCAGACTTACACCGGATTCCCTTTTCATGCAGTGCGGCGGACGCCGATCGCTGCATCACCGAAACGGAGGCAAAAATAGGTGCTGTTTTACAAATCCCATATCGAACTTTTACACTGGTTCATGTTTTCAGCCTGCCTGCCCCGTCAGAGGGGGTGCTGATCCGGAAATATGAGCGCTATAAAAGCTGTTTTATCTAACGTGAGTTCGATGTAAGCAATTCATTCCCCGCACCGGGGAAGACACCCTTCCTAATGGCGCTCATAGACTAAGCCTACTTAAGAGGTGCTCTTAAGCCTGCTTAAGAAGTGTCGCTAAGCCTGCTTAAGAGATGACACTAAGCCTGCTTAAGAGGTGTCGCTAAGCCTGCTTAAGAGGTGTTCTTAAGCCTGCTTAAGAGATGACACTAAGCCTGGGTTGTGGGTGACACAAAGCAGGCGTTGTGAGTGACACAAAGCCTGCGTTGTGAGTGACGCAAAGCATGCGTTGTGAGTGACGCAAAGCATGCGTTGTGGGTGACGCAAAGCATGCGTTGTGGGTGACGCAAAGCATGCCTGTTGAGCGTCAGGGGGCTGTTTGCACAGAGCCGTTAGAAGGTGTAACCGGCCGTTAGAAGGACATCGGACGTAGCATACTCCACGTTTGGGTGATAGCGATAGTTCGTGCGGCGGGAGTAGAGATTGTGCGCCAAACCAAGATTCCATCCCTGCTGTGCGTGGTAAGAGAGGCATGAAGTGAAGACACCCAACAGCGCATTGCCCGCGTCGCCCTGCACATTGAGGCGGTGATAGTCGACGGTGGAGAGATCCACCGCAGGGTCGTAGCCCTTCCACGTGAAGATGTGGTATCGTTCGAGTTGGAGGCCTAACCCCCAGCACTTCCGAAATATCAGTCCAGTGTATGTTTTAATGCTGTAGCCGCTGCCCAGATTATAGTCGCGGTTATCGACGTGGAAATAGTCGCTCAGGCTGGCCCCGAGGGCGATGCCGTTGACGTAAAACTCGTGGCGGATGTCGAAGTGATGGCCGGGGATGGCGCGCCTGAGGTAGATGAGCCCGCCACCAAGGGCTGCCGCCTCACCAATGCGATAGGGCGCCACGAGGCGGCCGGTACGCGAGCGGATCTGCGAGTTGTAGTAATCAAAATGCTGGAAAACGCCGACGGAGAGGGTGCGGGCACCTGACTGCCAGACTTCACGCCCCCAAAGTGCGGCGATGGCGTTCACGCGCGAGATGACGGGCTGATGCGACAGGAGGTCGAAGGAGGCGTGGATGCGGAAGTACTCGTAGGGCGAATAGTAGTCGTCGCCAAAAAGCTCGCCGTAAGTGAGGCGGAAGCCCAAGTTGAGGCTCACCTCGCCGTTGCGCGAGCGCCGCTCCTCAGCCAGAAAGCGCGGCCCACCGTAAAGCGATAGCCTAACAGGCCCGTGCGTGAAGAGCTGCCCCCGCGTGGCGCGCACACGCCAGGCTTCGCCCGTCAACAGGCGATTCAGGCCGCGCATGGGCGAAGCGAGTCCGCCGGCCACCTCACGCACCACGCGCGGGAAACCGCTCAGGCGATCGTCGATGATCAGGTCGGAGAGGCGGAAGGTGATCTCGCCCAGTTCGATGCCACCGAGGGTGGTACAGAGCAGATCGTTGGCCGAGGGCAGCTCATTCTCCATGAAATACTCCCACATCAGGCTGCCACCAAAGGTGTACGGCACGGACTGCCAGAAGGTGTGACCCGAGGCGCGCGCGGCGTTGAAGTAGAGCGAGCCGTGATAGGGGTGCGCGAGGAGGTTGGTCACGAACTGATCCGTATCCCATACGGGCAGGCTGCGGAGGTTCGTGCGGATGGTGTGGGCATTGATGCGCGCGAAGTCCTCGTTTGTCACGAAGCGGTTGAAGCTCCACACAGCCAGATTGAGGCCCACCACCTCAGCGGCGGCCGTGACGGATCGTGGATGGCACTCGGCGACGAACGCGTCACGGGCCAGGGAGTCCGTCGGCAGTTGGTTCACAGTCAGGGTGCTGTCTGTCGGCATGGCGGCGTGTGCGCCCATAAGCGATAGACAGGCCACGGCGAGAAAAAGGATGTACTTCATGTCGTTTGATCTACCTCGATAGCCCCCTCTTAATGCAATCGATCGAGAGGATGCTTTGCGCAGGTGGTTTTTGTATGAATATGTTACACAACGCCCCGAAGAGGGCTGTATTTTGTTAAAAACGCACCGTTTTCGCCTTAAAAGCATGTTGTACAACATGTTTTTTGGACAGCGCCTCTATCTTTGCGGGCGATATTTGAAAGGATAAGATTATGAGAATGATTGCAAGCAAACAGAACTTACGTGAATTGGCCATGTTGCAATACCAGGCCGATAAGTATCGCCTCGCAGGCAATGGATTTATGAGTCAGCGCTTGAATTCCCAGATCCGGAAGATGCAAGAGCAGCTGGCAAACAGTGAGAAAAATTGAGAATGGTATTCCCCCTTCCTTTCGGAGTGGGGTCATGATTGTAAAAGTGGTTATCGAGAAGACAGCGGAGGGGTAAATCCTTCCGCTGTTTTTGTGTAAGGGATCTGTGAACAGGCGCGCGCCTGATTCGCAGATCCTTTTTTGTTACCCGATGGTGAAGGAGGGACGGGTCGATCAGAACTCGGAGGTGAAGTGGAAGCGCACATCAGGGAAGTCCTGCTGCGCCATGGTGAGGACGTAAGCCGAATCGGCTAAGTAGACGTCGCGGCCCTCGTGGTCGGAGGCCATGTATTGGGCTTTGCGGCGCATGAAGCTCTCGAGGGCAGACGGGTCGTCGCTATCGATCCAGCAGGCTTTGTAGAGGTGGAGCGGATCCCAACGACACTGCGCGCCGTACTCGTGGAGGAGGCGATACTGAATGACTTCGAACTGCAACTGGCCGACGGCGCCGATGATCTTGCGGCCATTGAAGCGGTTGGTGAAGAGCTGCGCCACGCCCTCGTCCATCAACTGCTCGATGCCTTTGCTGAGCTGCTTGGCGCGCATGGGATCGGCGTTCTCGATGTACTTGAAGAGCTCGGGCGAGAATCGCGGAAGGCCTTTGAAGTGAAGCACCTCGCCCTCGGTCAGGCTGTCGCCGATTTTGAAGTTGCCTGTGTCGGGCAGGCCGACAATATCGCCGGCAAAGGCCTCGTCGACGACCTCCTTCTTCTGGGCCATGAAGGCCGTGGGGCTGCTGAAGCGCATCATCTTGTCGAGGCGCACGTGGCGATAGTTGGCGTTGCGCTCGAAGCGGCCGGAGCAGACCTTGACGAAGGCAATGCAGCTGCGATGGTTGGGATCCATGTTTGCGTGAATCTTGAAGACGAAGCCAGTGAAGGCTGGCTCCTCAGGCTGGACGAGTCGCTCGACGGCTTGCACGGGTTGCGGCGGCGGGGCGATGCGGACGAAGCAGTTGAGGAGCTCGCGGACGCCGAAGTTGTTCAGCGCGGAGCCGAAGAAGACCGGGGCGACGTCGCCACGGAGGTAGGTGGCGGGATCGAAGGCTGGGTAGACGCCCTCGATCAGCTCGATGTCTTCGCGGAGCTGGGCAGCGGGCGATTCGCCGATGCGGCGCTCGAGGTCGGGGTCGGTGAGGTTGCTGAAGGCTACGCTCTCGGTGACCACCTGCTTGTCGGGGCGGTAGAGGTCGAGGCGGCGCTCGTAGAGGTTGTAGACGCCTTTGAAGCGGTCGCCCATTTCGATGGGCCAGCTTAAGGGGCGGACGGTGATGCGGAGTTCGCTCTCGATCTCGTCGAGGAGGTCGAAGGGGGCTTTGCCTTCGCGATCCATCTTGTTGACGAAGACGATGACGGGCGTCTTGCGCATGCGGCAGACTTCCATCAGTTTGCGGGTCTGTGTCTCGACACCTTTGGCGGCATCGATGACGATGATGACGCTGTCGACGGCGGTGAGGGTGCGATATGTGTCTTCGGCGAAGTCTTGGTGGCCGGGGGTGTCGAGGATGTTGATCTTGTAGCCTTCATAATCGAAGGCCATGGCGGAGGTGGCCACGGAGATGCCGCGTTGCTTCTCGATCTCCATCCAGTCGGAGGTGGCGGTGCGGCGGATCTTGTGCGACTTGACGGCGCCGGCTACGTGGATGGCGCCGCCGAAGAGGAGGAGCTTCTCGGTCAGGGTGGTCTTGCCGGCGTCGGGGTGGCTGATGATGGCGAAGGTGCGGCGGCGATGGATTTCGTCTTGGAGGGTCATTGAGTTACGAGTGACAGGTTACAAGTTACGAGTAGGGGTGAACCTCAAGTGTTCGCCCATTGGGGATGATTATTTGGATGATCGGGCGATCCGGCCGGGCTTCTATCTTCTTTTCTTCCCTTGATGTCTTCTTTTCTTCCCTTGATGGAAGAAAAGAAGCAAAAGAAGATCAAGGCGTCAGGGACGCCAGCCAAGCTGGCCGGGTACATGTTGGATTGAAAAGGGACGCCAGCCAAGTTGGCCGGATACCTTATTTATTCTATTGATTGTTTGAAAGCAGATGCTGGAGGCAGCGGTCGAGGCTGTCTTGCCAACGGGGGATGGAGACGCCGTACGCCTGGCGGATCCGGGTCTTGTCGAGGACGCTGTAGGCGGGGCGGGCGGCGGGTGTGGGATAGTCCGCGGTGGGGATGGGGCGGATGATGCACGTGGGGTGGGCGACGCGGAGGATGTGGCGGGCGAAGTCGTACCAGCTGCATACGCCGTCGTCGGTGTAGTGATAGATGCCGGGGTGGAAGGTGGGCGCGGTGAGGACGCGGAGGACGGCCTCGGCCAGGTCGCCGGCGTAGGTGGGCGAGCCGAGTTGGTCGTTCACGACGCGGATCTCGGGGCGCTCGGCGCCGAGGCGGAGCATGGTCTTGACGAAGTTGTTGCCCACTTCGGAGTAGAGCCAGGCGGTGCGGAGGATGACGGCATCGGTGGGGAGCTCCCTGAGCAGGATTTGCTCGCCGGCGAGCTTGGTGCGGCCGTAGACGGATGTAGGCGACGTGGGGTCGTCCTCGCGGTAGGGGCGGGTGGCGCGGCCGTCGAAGACGTAGTCGGTGGAGATGTGGATGATGCGAGCGCTGACTTCACGGGCGGCTGTGGCGAGATGGCCGACGGCATCGCGATTGATACGCATGCAGCTCTCGGCGTCGCTCTCGGCGCGATCGACGGCGGTGTAGGCGGCGCAATTGATAATGTAGGCGTAGCGGCCACGGCGGACGAAGTCGAGGACGGCCTTTTTGTCGCAGAGGTCGAGTTCGTCGATGTCGGTCAGGGTGAAGGTGTAGGCGGGGAAGCGGTCTATGCGGCGGCGGATGGCGTCGCCCAATTGGCCGCGGGAGCCGGTGACGAATACGGGGGAGGTCATGGGGTAATGGTTAATTATTAATGATTAATTAGGATGGAGGGGGGCTTGTTCCTCCTTGTATTTCTCTGCCAGGAATGTCAGCATGAGGTGGATGTCGCGGATGGATTCGAGGGTCTCGGGGCTGACGGGTGATCCCTGGAGGCGGAGGAGGAGGTAGCCGTAGAGGGCGGTGAGGCAGGTTTCGAGCTCTGACATTTCGGCACCTCCGGACTTGGCGCGGAGGCGGACGATGGAGGGGAGCACCTTGTAGTAGAGGGCGCTGTAGGTGGTCTCGTGGGGGTCGTTCAGGAGGGCGAGGTGAAGGTCGGTTAGGGCGATGACGATGTTGCGGTTGATCTGTAGGTGGCCGTGTTCGGCGACGCCTTCGCTGCGCATCATGGCTGCCAAATCGTCATACCACTGGGCGATGCGTTCGCGCTCGGCGTCGGGAACATCGTAACGCGAGACGAGTATGCGGCGGATGCGGTCGCTGTCAAGCGCGTTGGCGCGGATCAGGTCTTCCACCTGCCACATATATAATAGGTACTCGACGATGTTGTCTCGTCTTTTCTGTTCGGCTACGATCATATTAGCGGGAAAATGGGGTTTGAGGTTGAAAACGTATCGGGAGAGGTTGAAAACGTATCGGGAGAGGTCCGAAATGTGTCCCGAGAAGTAAAAAGCGTGTCAGAAGAGGTCGGAAACGTGTCCCGAGAGGTAAAAAACGTATCAGAAGAGGTCGGAAACGTATCCCGAGAGGTCGGAAACGTGTCAGAAGAGGTTTGGAACCTCTCCGGAGAGGTTCGGGACGTCTCGCGGTAAAATCCGGGGGTGGTGAACCGAAATGGGGCTCCGACGGACGAGCTTTTTTTGCTCATAGACGAGTAAAAATCACTCGCACGCGAGTAAAAAAAGCTCGTGCTCGAGTAAAAAAAGCTGGTGTGTGAGTAAAAAAAGCTCGTGGACGAGTAAAAATCACTCGCGCTCGAGCAAAAAAAGCTCGCGTGTGAGCAAAAAAAGCTGGCGCATGAGCAAAAATCACTCATGCACCAGCAAAAATCAGTCGTTACAGGAGGCCTTTCAGAGTCCGCAGCGCGCATCTGGTCAGAATCTCAGCATGCGCTTGCAGAGGTCGATCTCGGCCGGGTCGCCGGTGTGCTTGCCGGGGGAGTCGGAGAGCTTGACGACGGGCAGGAAGTCGGGGGCGCCCTTGGGCTTGACCTCGAAGAGCTTGATGACGATGTTGAGGGGCTGCACGCCGACGTCGTTCGTGAGCGAGGTGCCCACGCCGTAGACGTCGTGCAGGCGGCCGGCCACGTGGCGCTTGATGCGGGCGATCATGTCCATGTCGAGGCTGTCGGTGTAGACCACGGTCTTCTTCTTGGCGTCGATGCGGTGCAGCTTGTAGTATCGGAGGGCGCGCTCGGTGAACTCGAAGGGGTCGCCGCTGTCGCAGCGCAGGCCGTCGAAGAGCTTGGCGTACTTGGTGGAGAAGCTCTTGAAGAAGTCGGTCGTGGTGAAGGTGTCGGTCAGGACGATGCCGAGGTAGCCATCGTAGACGTCGACCCAGTTCTCCATCGCCAGCGCGTTGGCCGAGCGATAGCCGTAGTGGGCGCCGTGGTACATGAACCATTCGTGCGGGTGGGTGCCCATGGGGACGAGGCCGTGGCGCATGGCGAGGTAGATGTTTGACGTGCCGTTGAGCACGCGCGGCATACATTCCTTGAGGACGCTGATGACCATCTCTTGCACATCGAAGGAGAAGCGGCGGCGGGTGCCAAACTCTGACAGCTCGGCGCCAAGCTCCTCGAAGCGGCGGGCTTTTTGGCGGGCGCGATCCTCGGCGTCGGCCGAGGGTTTGGCGTCCGTCATGCGGTAATACAGCTCGGAGATCATCGACATGAGGGGGACTTCCCAAAGGACGGTGCGATACCAGAGGCCGCGGATTTCGACGTCTAATCGGCCGCCCTCTTGCGCCACGGAGACCTCGGCGGGGTCGA
The DNA here is from genome assembly GCA_002890585.1 of Tannerella sp. oral taxon 808. Lineage (GTDB taxonomy): Bacteria > Bacteroidota > Bacteroidia > Bacteroidales > Tannerellaceae > Tannerella. Next base: position 6,798 of record MIQB01000003.1, on the reverse strand, counting down.
ACCGGAAGCCTTTGAGGAGGTCGAAGAAGACGTTGTCGAAGTAATAACAGCGGCGGCGCATGAAGGCCTCGGCCTGATCGGTGAGGAAGAGCGTGCGCATGGCGTCCACCTCGTGGCGGAGTGCGTCAGCGAAGCCGTCGGGGAAGACGGTGTTGCCGCGGTTGACGAATCGATAGACCACCTCGGCGTCCGGGAATTTCTTCTGGATCGCGTTCATGGTGGTGAACTTGTACAGATCGTTGTCTGTGAAGTCTCGGATGATCATGTCGGCAGTGTTTTATTGGAGGATGTCGTGCATACCATCGAGGTAGACCTTGTAGTCTTCCAAGCAGTGGCGGATCACCTCGTAGGCCTCCTCGCGGTTGTATTCGTTGGCGATCTCCACGATCCTTTTCTTTTCGCCCGGCATATCCTTGTAGGTAAGGAAGTAATGCTTGAGGCGCTCCAGGACGAGCGGGGGCAGGTCGCCGATGTCGTTGTAGGAGTCATACGTAGCGTCGTTCTGTAGCACGGCGATGATCTTGTCGTCCGCCGCTGAGCCGTCCAGCATGCGCAATCCCCCGATGGGCCGTACGGTGGCGATGATGTCGCCGTGCGCAATGTCCTTCTCAGTCAAGATGCAGATGTCTAACGGGTCATGGTCGCCCATGATGTTTTCGCGTTTCAGCTGCTCCATGCAGTGCTGCGCGAAGCCCTCGCCGCAGTAGCTCTGCGGGATGAAGCCGTAGAGCGCCGGCACGACGTTGGAGTATCGCTGCGGCCGATCGATGCAGAGGAATCCGTTCACTTTGTTCAATTCATACTTCACGGTGTCCGTCGGGACCATCTCAATAAAGGCCGTGACCACCTGGGGCGCCTCTTTGCCCACCTCAATGCCGTGCCACGGATGCGAGCGATAGCGCAGCCCCATCAACCTGGTGATGGCGTCATTCAATTTGTTATACATGTCTGTCAAAATAATTAGGGATAAAGAATTACGGGATAGCCATATTCGATCGGCGGAGACGTTCACTCCGTCTCGAATACGGGGTCAAAAGTAGAGCGAAAGGGTAAAGGGAGAAATGAACAGGCCGCGGGCATCGGTGCACGGGTGCTCACACCTCGTTTCAGTAGGGCACTGGCTCATCGTCTTGCGAAGCGATAAAATCCTCCACGTTGGGCGCCGTGATGGGGATGACCTTCGTCTCTTCCCCCTCCTTATTCATGCTGGAGGCATACTCGCGGACGGCTTGGTCTTCGCTCAGGTTAATAAACTTGGCAAACTCGCTCTTGAATCGCAGTCGGATGTCGCCCGTGGCGCCGTTGCGGTGCTTGGCCACGATGATCTCAGCGATGCCCGCGAGGGAGTTGCCGCGCTCGTCCTCATAGATCTTGTAATACTCCGGGCGATGGATGAAGCAGACCATGTCCGCGTCTTGCTCGATGGCGCCCGACTCGCGCAGGTCGGCCAGTTGGGGGCGCTTCCCCTCGATGCCTTGGCGAGCCTCCACGCCGCGGTTGAGCTGCGAGAGGGCGATGATGGGGATGTTCAGCTCCTTGGCCAGCCCCTTGAGCGAACGCGAGATGGTGCTCACCTCCTGCTCACGGCTGCCGAAGGTCATGCCGCTGGCGTTCATCAGTTGCAGGTAGTCGATGAAGATGCATTGGATCTTATGCTCGCGCACTAAGCGTCGCGCCTTGGTGCGAAGCTCGAAGATGGAGAGGCTCGGCGTGTCGTCCACGTAGATGGGCGCGTCGTAGAGGTCTTTGATTTTATACTCCAACTGCTCCCACTCGTACTTCTCTAATCGGCCGCTCTTGATCTTCTCGCCTGGCAGCTCGCAGACGTTGATGATGAGGCGGTTCACGAGCTGCACGTTGCTCATCTCGAGCGAGAACATAGCCACGGGCACCTTGAAGGTGACGGCCATGTTGCGCGCCATGGAGAGCACGAAGGCCGTCTTGCCCATCGCTGGGCGGGCGGCGATGATGACGAGGTCGGAGTTCTGCCAGCCGGAGGTGATCTTGTCTAAGTCCGCAAAGCCGCTGGGCAGGCCGCTGAGGCCCTCTTTCCGGTTGGCGGCTCGCTCGAGCAAGTCGCGCGCCTCCTTGATGACGGGGTTGATTTGCACGGCTTCGTTGCGGATGTTCTGTTGCGAGATGCGGAAAAGCTCGCCTTCGGCCTCTTGCATGAGGTCTTTCATCTCCACGGTTTCGTCGTAGGCCTTGCCCTGTATTTCGCCGGTGTAGCGGATCAGTTCGCGGGCCAGGTATTTCTCGGCCACGATTTGGGCGTGGCGTTCCAAGTGTGCGGCGCTGGCTACGTTCTCGGTCAGCTGCGAGATGTAGAGCGGTCCGCCGATCGTTTCGAGGGCGCCGTTCTTCTTCAGCTGATCCACGACGGTGAGCATATCGATTGGCTCCTGCCGTGCGGCCAGGTCGACGATGGCTTTGTAGATGAGTTGGTTCGTTTTGGAGTAAAAGCTCTCCGGCTTGAGTGTTTCGTTGACTCGGAAGAAGGCGTCCTGCTCGAGCATGAGTGCACCGAGCACAGCGTCTTCCAGTTCACGCGCCTGCGGTTGCAGCCGGCCCGTGTCTGACACTTGCACGATGACGGGTTTCTTGCGCGCTGTGCGGATGGGATTGTTTTCTGCCATAGGAGGATGTGTGTGATGTCTTTTTAGTGGTGTCAAAAGTAATTCGGAGCGCATTGACGTCCCATTATCACAGACATTATCCATTAACAACTACGTCAGTTCGACGTAAGAATGGAGGGCGCTTTCCCCCCCCGGGGATGGACTTACGGGAGCTCTCGCAAACGCCAAAGCATTTCCCGCGGGACTTGCGGGGCGCCCCGCAAACGCTAAAACTGAGAATTTGATGCTTGCGGGGTGCCCCGCAAACGCTAAAACTGAGAATTTGGTGCTTGCGGGGTGCCCCGCAAACACCAAAACTGAGAATTTGATGCTTGCGGGATTCCCGCAAATGCCAAAACTGAAAATTTGACGCTTGCGGGGCGCCCCGCAAACGCTAAAACTGAGAATTTGATACTTGCGGGGCGCCCCGCAAGCATTCTCAAAAAACGTTTTGACTGTTATGAGGCTTCCGTAGACACGCTACCGGATCAAACTCACGCCAACAATTCCCCCCCCTCCTCTCAAGGATTAGAAGTCGAAATGCAGGGCGATGCGGACGCCGTGGCGCTGGATGTCGGGATGGTTGAGGTAGGTCAGGCGGCGGTAATAGCTGACCTCGAGCACACGGAAGATGTTCTCGAGCCCGAGGCTGAACTCCATGTAGGGCGATGTGCCGAAGGCATGCGAACCGTCGGGGAAGAGCATCAGGCCATCGGTCTTGTCCGGGTTATTGCGGTCGCTGAGGCTCCCCCAGACGCCGCTGACGGAGGCCACCTCGCGCAGCCCCAGCAGGTTGATGAGCGGGATGCGGTTGAGTATCCAGCCTTTGAGGTGGTAGGTAGCGTCAAACGAGACGTAGCGGTCGGCCATGAACTCCATCGCGTTCATGAGGTGGAAGGCCTCGGGCTGGATGGTGATGGACTGGTTGGTGTTGGGCATGATGAGCAGGGGGAAGGGCACCTTGTCCCAAACGATGCCGCCGCGCACTGAGGCGTCGATGTGGCCGAAGGAGGAGAGCCAGATGCGTTTGCTGGCGCTTGCCTCGGTGCGGTTGTAGCGGTAGTCGCCACCGAGAATGCCGCGGAAGCCCACCTTGTGCGAGAGGCGGAAGATGGGGGCGTCTTTGCTGAGGTTGAAGACGGAGCTCTTGCCGAGTCGGCTGTTGTAGGCGCGTTCGCCGGGGGCAAAGCGCAGCTGGATGCCCCACTCGGTGGTGTTGTAATCCATCAGGCGCGTGTAGTCGTCGGGGCCGTTGCGGACGATGTAGCGGAGCGAGCCGGTGGCTTCGCTGTTCATCAGCTGTGCCCAGGTTTTGAAGGAGAGGCCGTTCAGCCATTCGCGTTCGTATTGCAGGCGCGTCTTGCGGAGGTAGTTCATGTTGTGGTTTGAGCTGCCCACCTTCCAGGCCACGAAGACGTTGTCTTTGCTCGTGAAGAGGAACTCCTGTCCGGGGGTGTAGAGGTCGTACTCGTGTTGCAGGGAGAGGTTGTTGACGGGCGATTCCTTTTCGTGATACTCCTTCTCGTTGAAGCTCCAGGTGGCGGTGGCGTTGTATTTCCAGCGTCGGTCGTTGAGGCCGTAGGCTGCGTAGCCGCCGAGGAAGAGGTGTGGGTGTAGGTTGGCTGTGGTCATGGCGCCGGCGCGGATGCGGAAGCCTTCGATGACGTTGGCGCTGAAGGTGGTGTTCATCGGGCCGAAGTCGAGTTTGTTCTTCTCATGTACATCGTTGATGGGGATGTAACCCGAGATGAGGATCTCGGCCGTCTTGAGGAGGACTTTGAAGGCGGTGATCTCTTTGAGGCGTGCCAGCAGGCTCTCGATGCCGCTTTCGCGATCCTTGAGGGGCGTGTGGCGGCGGCTGATCCAGAAGGAGTCGGGCTGGGTGAGGTAACGCGAGAGGGGCGTCTGGACGCGTCCGGTGAGGGCGAAGACGGAGTCGGCGTTGATTACGGGGGAGCGATAATCGGAGTAGCTACGCAGCTGATGGGCGTACATCTGCTGGCCACCGTTGATGAGTTGGAAGAGTACGTAGGTGTTGTCCGTGTCGAGCTCCCAGAGACCGTCCGCGGGTCGGCGGCGGAACTGTTGCTCTACGCGCAGCTCGCGGACGAAGTTGAGGTTGATGTGCCGGGGGACGTTGAGGAGTACCTTCTTGACGGAGTAGGTGCCGTCGGTGGTGACATAGAGCCGCCCGGTGAAGCCGTAGCTCTGCGGGTTGACGGGCACGAAGGCGAGGTCGGTGCAGGGCTCGCCGCCCACGTCGACGGTGTCCATGATATAATAATGGTAGAAGGTGTTGGCCAGGACGGAGGAGAGGGGGCTGACGAAGCGGTTGAGGAGGAAGGTGATGTTGTTGTCGAAGATGTCGACGCCTTGGAAGATCTCCTCGAGGTTGGCCGTGATGGTGCCGTACTCGTCGATGCTTTGGTCGATGCCTTGCTGGCGCGTGGCGCGGACGATGACCTTCTCTGAGCGGGGCTCGCGGCGGTAGTAGATGTCGGAGATCTTCTCGCGCAGGGAGAGGGTGAGGATGGGGCGGCCGTCGAACTCGGAGGTGTCTAAGTAGTTCTTCAGGAACTTGAATCGCTTGAGCATTTTGCTCTTCTCGAGCTTGGTGTCGAACTTATCGAGCGACAGGGTCATCTTCTCGTAGCACTCTGTGCTGTAGTCGTCGAGCTGGGTGATGCGGTTGCTGTCCTTGCGGGCCACGACGCGCTTCATGAGCTCCACAGCGGGGTTGTTTTTGCGGCTGTACTTCTCGCGTTTGGGGCGGATGACGACCTCGGAGAGCTGGATGGTGGAGGGGGCGAGCAGGATGCGGACGTCGGTCGCGGTGTGTCCGGCGGTGAGGGTGATGGTTTTCGTTTCGTAACCCACGTAGGAGACTTGTAGGCGGGCGAGGCCGCGGTCGTTCTTCAGGTGGAAGTTGCCGTCGAGGTCGGTGACGTCGCCGAGGGAGGATCCCTCAAACACGAGGGTAACGAAGGGGAGGGGTTCGCCGGTGATGGAGTCGACCACCACGCCGGAGACGGAGGTGGTGCCTTGTGCGTATGCTGCTTGCCGGGCAAGGCCGAGTAATGCAAGCGAGGCGAAGAGAAGTCGGATAACCGCTTTGTTCATTCTGTATGTAATAAGCTGTTACGGATCAATTATGCGGCGCCAAAGATAGAGCGAGCGCAAAAAGGGCTTTGGGCAATGATCAGCCAGCGACCATTACTGGGGGGGTAGGGCATTGACTCTTTATCGTCGCGCCCCCCTTGGCCCCCATTGGGGGGGATTTGTGTTTTTATCATTGGTACATTTCTTTGCGCCCGAAAAGACGTCGCATAGCGGCGCATCTGCTGCGTTGCCTTCGACAAGCTCGGTGTTCGGTCACATACTAAGGTATGCTCCCTCCACCTCGGTCTCGGACGCCTTGCATCTGCCGTCACTCTGCGAAGTCTTTCTTTTAATAGGTAGAGCATATTTAATTCCCCATTTCACGCGCATGCATTGCACTGAGAAAGTAAGACGACGACTGGCCGGGTGGCTGTTGATCCTGTTCATGGGATACACAGCCGCGACGTCGTTTTTCTACCATGCGCACTACGTGAACGGCCAATGGATCGTGCACTCTCATCCCTACACCCAGGCGCCCGAGACGGGCCACCACACCCACACGCAGGCGGGCTTCGCTACGCTGGCCTGCCTCACCGCAGCGCTGATGACTTCCATCGCGCCCACCCTTTACACTCAACCCTTCACCCACCTCTCGGCCGTCATCGTTGAGGCGATCTGTACAGCCCTCGCCTGTCGGGAGATCTTTCATCCATCGCTCAGGGCACCTCCGGTGATGTGCCCCTAAATGGCGAATTGCTGCGTTGCCATCGACTCTCAGGCTCGGTCATGTGCTTATGGCACACTCCCTTCGCCTTCGGTCTCGGACGCCTTGCACTTCATCCATTTATGGACACATCCCTGTAATCCACCTGTCAATTGATCATTGTCAATGGTCATAGGGCGCCATTATTCGCCCCCGTGACAGCCATTGCTGCGTGCGCTTGCTACGGAAATACACTATTTCCAGCCGATGCAGCCTTGCAACGCCTCGATATACACTATATCAGACCGACGCAGCCTTGCATAGCCTCGATATACACTATATCAGACCGATGCAGCCTTGCATAGCTTCGATATACACTAT
>MIQB01000002.1 GCA_002890585.1 Tannerella sp. oral taxon 808 | reverse complement strand
TTTCCGAGGGTCGGAAATGGGGCAAACCTTAGGGCGAGGTCATTTCCGAGGGTCGAGCAGAGAAGAAACAACTTGGGTTGCCGGCTGTAGGGGCGTATCGCATACGCCCTAACGCATACCCGTCGCCGTGGATCATTCGCCTCTTGCGAGGCGTTTGGGGGGCGTATGCGTGTGCGCCCCTACAGCCATTGATCATTGGTAATGACAATGCCGGATGCACGCCCCCCCCGCGTGTACCCGGCATTTGTCATTCTACCCTCTACTCTCTACTCTCTAATCTCTCAACCCTCCAAAATCTCGCGCGTGTCGGAGGCGATCATATACTCCTCATCCGTGGGGACGACGAGCACCTTCACGCGGCTGCTGGGTTTGCTGAGCACCATCTCGCAGCCACGCACGCCGCGGTTCTTCTCCTCGTCGAACTCAATGCCCAAGAACTCCATGTCTTTGCAGACGGCTGCGCGTGTCGACGCCTGATTCTCGCCCACCCCGGCGGTGAAGACGAGGATGTCAAGCCCACCCATAGCAGCGGCGTAAGCGCCGATGTACTTCTTGATCCGGTAGTCGTAGATGGCCAGCGCCAGGGCGGCGCGTTTGTTGCCAGCCTCGATGGCGGCTTCGATGTCGCGCATGTCAGACGAGACGCCCGAGAGGCCCGCCACGCCGCTCTGCTTGTTCAGCAGGTTGGCCAGGCCGTCGGCGTCGAGCCCCTCCTTATGCATGATAAAGGGCAGCGCGCCGGCGTCCACATCGCCGCAGCGGGTGCCCATCATCAGCCCCTCGGTCGGCGTCATGCCCATCGAGGTGTCGACGGATTTGCCGCCCTTGATGGCCGTGATGGAGGCGCCGTTGCCGATGTGAGCCGTGATGATGCGCTGCTGCTCGTAGGGCACGCCGAGTATCTCGCACGCGCGGCGCGACACGTAGCGGTGGCTCGTGCCGTGGAAGCCGTAGCGGCGCACGCCGTAGTCCTTATATAGGCGGTAGGGCAGGGCGTAGAAGTAGGCGTAGTCGGGCATCGTCTGGTGGAAGGCGGTGTCGAACACAGCCACCTGCGGTGTGCCCGGCATGATCTTCTCGATGGCTTCGATGCCCTTCAGGTTGGCCGGGTTATGCAGCGGCGCCAGCTCGATGCACTCCTTCACCTTCTCGATCAGCTCGGGCGTGATGCGCTCGCTGGCGGCAAACTTCTCCCCGCCATGCACCACGCGATGCCCCACGGCGTCGATGTCCTTGAAGTTCTTCAGGCAGCCGTGCTTCGCGTCCGTCAGCGTGTCGAGGATGAAGGCGATGCCCACCGTGTGGTCGGGGATGCTTTTCTCGAGGATCACCTTCTCGCCGTTCTTGTCCGTGAACTTGAGGAACGAATCCGGGAGACCCACCTTCTCGATGCCTCCCTGTGCCATCACCTCGCCCGAGGTCATGTCGAAGAGCTTGTACTTAATGGAGCTGCTGCCGCAGTTCAATACCAATGTTTTCATAATCCTTCGTTCTCCTTTCTATTTCTGGTTCTTTAATGCAATGGATTGGTTGCACGCAATGGCTACCATGTGATAGATGTCGTCCACGGAGCAGCCGCGCGAGAGGTCGTTCACCGGTGCCGCCATGCCCTGCAAGATCGGGCCGATGGCCTCGGCGCCGCCCAAGCGTTGCACGAGTTTATATCCGATGTTACCCGCCTCAAGCGAGGGGAAGACGAGTACATCAGCATGCCCAGCCACCGTGCTGCCCGGTGCTTTCAGTTTGGCCACTTTCTCGACTAATGCGGCGTCGAGTTGCAGCTCTCCGTCGATCTTCAGCGACGGATCCATCTCATGCGCCATTCGGGTAGCCTCAGCCACCTTGTCCACGCGTTCATGCTTGGCGCTGCCCTTTGTCGAGAAGCTCAGCATAGCCACACGCGGCTCGATGCCAATCATGGCGCGCGCCGTAGCGGCCGACGAGATGGCGATCTGCGCCAGCTCTGCCGCTGTCGGATCGGGCAGTACAGCGCAGTCAGCGAAGAGCAATACGCCTTCATGGCCGTACGACGGGTCTTTGACGAACATCAAGAAGGCGCCCGAAACACACGAGATGCCCTTCGTCGTCTTTATGATCTGCAACGCCGGACGGAGCACATTGCCCGTCGTGTTGCGTGCCCCAGCAATCTCACCATCGGCATCGCCCGACTTAATCATCAAGCAAGCCAGATAAAGCGGATCCTCCACTAATGCGGCAGCCTTCTCGGGCGTCATGCCCTTGGCGCGGCGCAAGTCGAGCAGCAGGTCGGCGTAGGCCTGCTTCTTGTCGTGTTTCTTGGGGTCGATCAGCCGGGCGCTGTCGATGTGCTTTAGCCCGAGGCGGCCGGCCTCTTGGCGGATGGCGTCCGGTTCGCCAATCAGGATAATGTCAGCCACACCATCGGCCAGCAGTCGATCGGCAGCCATGAGTGTGCGCTCCTCCGTGCCCTCGGGCAAGACGATGCGTTGCTTGTTCGCTTTTGCGCGATCTACAATACTTTGAATCAAGTTCATGGTTACGTCAGTTTTTATTGGGGTTATATGAAATATGAATTGAAACACATAAGGAATGTGTGCTGCTTCGCTCGCAACAAAAGTAGGGAAATCGCGGGCGTTGGTCGGGAAGCGTTGTGCGTGGGGGGATAGGTAGAGGGGGGGGGCGTCAGCGCGAACAAAAAAAGGAAGCCTGCCAAAGGAAAGCTCCTCTGACAGGCTTGAAACGGGGGGATGAGGAAAAAAAGTTTCGGGTGAAAGATGGGACTTGAACCCACGACCCTCGGAACCACAATCCGATGCTCTAACCAACTGAGCTACATTCACCATATAGTGCTTATCCCTTTCGGATGCGCGCCGCAAATGTAACGCAATTCCCATACCAGCAAATCCTGCATGGGGAGAGGGGGGAGCAGCACTTTTTTGGGGGGGGGAGCTATTTGAATACTGCCTTTGTGCCAGCCAGAAGCGTGTTGCGCATCAGCGAGATGATCGTCATCGGGCCTACGCCGCCAGGCACGGGCGTGATGTAGCTGCACTTCGGCGCCACCTCATTGAAGGCCACGTCGCCCATCAATCGGTAACCGCTCTTCGTCACGCTGCTCGGCACACGCGTCGTGCCCACGTCGATCACTACAGCGCCCTCCTTCACCATGTCCCCTTTCAGAAACTCCGGCACACCGAGCGCCGCGATGATGATGTCGGCGCTTAGGCACATCTCACGCAGGTTCTCCGACCGACTGTGGCAGACGGTCACGGTGCAATCGCCCGGGTAATCCTTTTGCATCATTAGCATGGCCATTGGCTTACCGACAATGTTGCTGCGTCCCAGGATGACGCAATGTTTGCCCTTGGTGGGGATCTCGTAATGACGCAGCAGCTCGACGATGCCTGCGGGCGTGGCCGGCTTGAAGCACGGCAGCCCGATCGACATGCGCCCGACATTGATCGGGTGGAAGCCGTCCACGTCCTTGCGGTAGTCGATGGCCTCAATCACGCGCTGTGCCGAGATGTGCTTCGGGAGTGGCATCTGCACGATCAGCCCGTCTACGTCATCGTCTGTGTTGAGTTCATGCACTTTATCGAGCAGCATTTGCTCCGTGACGCTCTCGTCGAAGCGCACGAGCGATGAGCGCAGCCCGATCTCTTCGCAGTTCTTCACCTTGCTGGCCACATACGCCTCGCTGCCTCCGTCGTGGCCCACTAATATCGCTGCCAGGTGCGGTGCCTTTCGTCCGCCCTGGATCATCTTTTTCACTTCAGCGGCCAATTCCTTCTTGATCTGCTCTGCCACGGCCTTGCCGTCGATCAATTGATAGCTGTGTTCTTCCATTCTTGTATTACCTATTATTTATTGTGTGTCTTTTCTACTTCCTGCGGAAGGGCAGTGTGGGGCGTCCGCCCGGCTTGGCGGTGGTGATCATGCGCATCATTTTGCGTGTGTCGTCAAACTGCTTGATGAGTCGGTTCACGTCTTGCTGCGATGTGCCGCTGCCTTTGGCGATGCGTTGCCTCCGCGATCCGTTGATTATTGCGGGGTTCATCCGCTCTTTGGGCGTCATCGAGTAAATCATTGCTTCGATTTTCTTGAAGGCGTTTTCGTCGATATCTATGTTTTTCAAAGCCTTGCCCACGCCGGGGATCATCGAGGCGAGGTCTTTCAGGTTGCCCATGCGCTTGATCTGCTGGATTTGCCCGAGGAAGTCGTTGAAGTCGAATTGGTTCTTGGCCAACTTTTTCTGTAGGCGCCGTGCCTCGGCCTCGTCGTACTGTTCTTGGGCGCGCTCCACGAGGGAGATCACGTCGCCCATGCCGAGGATGCGGTCGGCCATGCGCTCGGGGTGGAACACGTCGAGCGCTTCCATCTTCTCGCCTGTGCCGATGAACTTGATTGGCTTGTCTACCACCGTGCGGATAGAGAGCGCTGCGCCGCCGCGTGTGTCGCCATCGAGTTTGGTGAGCACTACGCCCGTGAAGTCGAGTCGGTTGTTAAACTCCTTAGCCGTATTCACAGCGTCTTGGCCCGTCATGGAGTCGACCACAAAGAGGGTCTCGTCCGGGTTGATTGCTTGCTTGAGGGCTGAGATCTCTTGCATCATTTGCTCATCGACAGCTAACCGTCCGGCCGTGTCGATGATTACCAGATCGCGCCCTGTGCGTCGCGCCTCAGCGATGGCATGCTCGGCAATCTCCACCGGGTTCTTGTTCTCCCTTTCGGAATAGACGGGTACGCCCAACTGCTCGCCTAAGACGTGCAGCTGATCGATGGCCGCGGGACGGTACACGTCGCAAGCGGCGAGCAGTGGTTTGCGGCCCTTTTTGCTACGCAGCAGGCCGGCCAGTTTGCCCGAGAAGGTTGTCTTGCCCGACCCCTGAAGGCCTGCCATGAGGATGACGGCCGGCTGTCCCTTCAGCTCCAGCTCTGCGGTGGAGGCGCCCATGAGCAGGGCCAGTTCGTCGTGCACAATCTTGACCATCAGCTGGCTGGGCTTGAGTGCCGTCAGCACGTTTTGCCCGATGGCTTTGGCCTTGACCGTGTCAGTAAACTGTTTGGCGACCTTATAATTCACGTCTGCGTCTAAGAGTGCGCGGCGCACATCCTTCAGCGTCTCCGCCACATTCAGCTCTGTGATTTTCCCTTCACCCTTGAGCAGTTTGAAGGATCGTTCTAATCTGTCACTTAAATTCTCAAACATGATTCATCATTGTTCTGTTGTGCGCGCAAAAGTAGGGCGCCCGGAGGCCTCGCGCAAACGGCGAAGCGACATCTGCGGCTTACGAAAACCTTGAAACATCCCAGATAAGGTTTGCAACAATGTTGCAAACGTCAACCGAAAGTCCGTGGCCTTTGCAACGGTGTTGCAAACGTCAACCGAAGCTCCGCGGCCTTTGCAACAATGTTGCAAACGTCAACCGAAGCTCCGCGGCCTTTGCAACGGTGTTGCAAACGTCAACCGAAACTCCGTGGCCTTTGCAACAATGTTGCAAACGTCAACCGAAACTCCGTGGCCTTTGCAACGGTGTTGCAAACGTCATCCGATTGGCTGTAGGGAGGGAATAGGCGGCACTTTTCGGCCTTAGACAGAGAATCCAGAGGCTCCCGGAAAGTTTTGTTAAGGCGGAGAGCGAAAGGAGCACGAGGCTGCTCCAAAAAAGGCAAAAAGGGAGGCGATTCCGACAAATAACTTTAATCCGCCCACTGGTGATGCGGAAATGAGCAGCAAAAGCACATTCCTTTGCCCCCGGTTTCAATCTTAATAATGACAGAAATGAAAAGAATGATTTTGAGCGCAGCCATCGCGGCTGCCATGACGTTTGGCGTAGCAGTTTCGGCCGGCGCACAGGACGTGAAGAAGGAAGGCCAGCAGACGGAGCAGACCGAGAAGAAGGATTGCCCAAAGGACAAGAAGCAATGCTGCAAGGACAAGAAGAAGCATTGCAACAAGGATGGCAAGCACTGCGACAAGAAGAGCACCCAGCACTGCGACAAGGCCAAGGCAGATGATGCCAAAAAGGAGGTGAAATAACCCCTCCCCTACGAAAAGCTCCCCCGCACCGGGCCCCACAGAGGCTCCGGTGGACATAATGGAAGATCCCGACGCGAAAACGCCGGGATTTTTTTTCGCCTCTATCTTTGTCCACACAAACCCATAAAAAACAGATAAATCATGGATAAGCCGTATGTGATTGGAATTGATATCGGCGGAACGAACACCGTGTTCGGAGTCGTCGATACGCGAGGCAATGTGCTGTACAATGGCGCGATCAAGACTGGACAGTATGAAGATGTGAACGATTATGTCCGCGCCTTAGGCGAAGGGCTGCAAGCTGTGATCCGAGCGGCTGGCGGACGAGACAAAATCAAGGGTATTGGCGTGGGGGCGCCGAATGGGAATTATTTCAACGGCTGCATTGAGTTTGCGGCTAACCTGCCGTGGAAAGGCAAGGTGCCGCTGGCGCAGCTGATCAGCGACCGCACGGGAGGCATCCCCGTGACGCTCACCAACGATGCGAATGCGGCCGCCATCGGTGAGATGACCTACGGTGCGGCACGTGGACTGAAGGACTTTATCGTCATCACGCTCGGCACGGGCGTGGGTAGTGGCATCGTCTGCGGGGGGGAATTTGGTGTATGGCCACGATGGCTTCGCAGGTGAGCTGGGTCATACGACGGTGCGACGCGAGAATGGCCGGCTGTGTGGCTGCGGACGTTACGGTTGCTTGGAAACCTACTCGTCGGCTACGGGCGTGGTACGGACGGCGCGCGAGTTCCTGACGAAACGTACAGATGCGAGTCTGTTGCGCGATTTGGATCCGGATAAGATCACGTCGAAGGATGTGTTTGACGCAGCCAAGCAGGGCGACAAGCTGTCGATCGAAATCTTCGATGTGACGGGCGAGATACTGGGCGAGGCGTTTGCCAATTTCGTGGTCTTCTCGAGCCCCGAGGCGATCATCCTGTTCGGTGGGCTGGCTAAGGCTGGCGACCTGATCATGGAGCCGGTCAAACGGTCGATGGAGGCACACATGCTGAAGGTGTTCCAAGGCAAGACGCGCGTGCTGTTCTCGCAACTCAAGGAGAGCGACGCGGCCGTGCTCGGTGCCAGTGCCTTAGGTTGGGAAGCGAAGGATGAGCCGATGGATGTGCTGGCCTGAACCTTGAGGCCTATACATTTATAATAGTGCATGAGGGAGCGGCCGTCAGCCCTGGCGTTCGCTCCCTCTTTTTGAGTCCATGCAATTGAAAAACATATACATCAACCACAATGAAAAGGTCAGTTTTACTTCTTATGACTACATCACTTCTTACGGCTGGTGCGTTGCAGGCGCAGGCCGACGGTAAACCGGCAATCGACTACAGGGTGGATCGCTTTGCTGACATTGAAATCATCCGTTACGAGGTGCCCGGATTCGAGGAGCTTTCGCTGAAGCAGAAGCAACTGCTCTACCACCTCTCGGAGGCGGCGCTGATGGGGCGCGACATCGTGTACGACCAGAACTGCCGCTACAACTTGGCCATCCGTCGCGCTTTGGAGGCCATCCACCGAGAGTATCGCGGCGACCGCAACGATGCGCAATTCAAGGCGTTGGAGCTCTACCTCAAACGCGTCTGGTTGGCCAACGGTATACACCACCACTACGGCGAGGACAAGTTCGAGCCGACGGGCTTCACCGTGTGCGCTTCGCGCAGTGTATCCGCAGCCTTGACCCGAAGCATGTGCCCGTGCGCAAGGGGCAGACGGTGGACGCATGGCTGGCGGAGATCACGCCCATCATCTTCGACCCGAAGGTGATGCCCAAGCGCACCGTGCAGAGCGGCAGCGGCGACCTGCTGCTGGCTTCGGCCAACAACTATTACGAGGGTGGCGTAACGCAGAAGGAGGCCGAGGCTTTCTATGCCGCCATGCGTAACCCGAACGATTCCACAGCGCCCTCCTACGGCCTGAACAGTCGGCTCTGCAAGACGGCCGATGGCAAATTGGTGGAGAAGGTCTGGAAGGTCGGCGGGCTCTACACCCAGGCCATTGAGCGCATCGTAGACGAGCTCCAGAAAGCGGAGCAGTTTGCTGAGAATGATGCCCAGCGCGCGGTGATCAAGAAGCTCGTGGAGTATTACCGCACGGGCGACCTGAAGACATTCGACGCCTACGCCATCCTCTGGGTGAAGGACACGGCTTCGGAGGTGGACTTCGTAAACGGCTTCACCGAATCCTACGGCGATCCGCTCGGTATGAAGGCCAGCTGGGAGGCGATCGCAAACTTCATCAACCGCAAGGCCACGAAGCGCACACGGACGATCAGCGAAAACGCGCAATGGTTTGAGGACAACGCCCCGATGGACCCCCGCTTCCGCAAGAAGAAGGTGAAGGGCATCACAGCCAAAGTGATCACAGTGACGATGCTTGGCGGCGACTGCTACCCGACAACGCCGATCGGCATCAACCTGCCCAACGCCAACTGGATCCGCAAGGACCACGGCTCAAAGTCAGTCACGATCGGGAACATCACCGAGGCTTACGACAAGGCGGCCATCGGCAACGGCTTCCGCGAAGAGTTCGTTTGCAACGATGCCGAGCGGAAGCGGATCGACACGTACGGCTTCACCACGGACAACCTGCACACCGACCTCCACGAGTGCCTCGGCCACGCCTCCGGGCAGCTGCTCGAGGGAACCAACCCGAAGGCCCTCGGTGCCTACAGCTCCACACTGGAGGAGGCCCGCGCCGACATCTTCGCGCTCTACTACTTGGCCGACCCGAAGCTCCTTGAACTCGGTCTGCTCACCGACCCGGAGGCCTACAAGGCGGAGTATTACAAGTACATCATGAATGGCCTGATGACGCAGCTCGTGCGCATCCTGCCTGGCGACGACATCGAGGAGGCGCACATGCGCAACCGCCAGCTCATCGCCCGTTGGGTGTATGAAAAAGGTAAAGCAGACAACGTGGTGGCCTTCGAGAAGCGCGACGGCAAGACGTTTGTCGTGATCAACGATTACGTGAAGCTGCGCAGCCTCTTCGCCGAGCTGCTCGCTGAGCTGCAACGGATCAAGAGCGAGGGCGACTTTGAGGCTGGCCGCAAATTGGTGGAAGACTATGGCGTGAAGGTCGATCGCGCGTTGCACGACGAGGTGCTGGCGCGTTATGCCCGGCTGAATCTGGCGCCATACAAGGGCTTCGTGAACCCCGTGATGAAGGAGGTGCGCAATGCCGCTGGCGAAGTGACCGACGTCACACTGGATTACACCGAGGATTACCCCGCCCAGATGATGCGCTACAGCAAGGATTACTCCTTCTTGCCGACGTATAACTGAGTGGTATTAGTTACGAGTTACGGAGTTACGAGTTACAAGTCCCCGGCACTTGTAACCTGTCACTCGTAACCTGTAACCCGTCACTCGTCACCAATTCCCCGCTATGAATCCAGCAACCGACATCTACGCTTTTGAGCCGATGAAGGCATCGTTTGCGCGCTTCCTCTCCGAGCGGAGGCTGCGGAAGACGACGGAGCGCTTCAAGATCTTGGAGCACATCTGTCGCATCCGCGGGCACTTTGACGTGGAAATGGTGCTCCGCCAATTAGAGGAGGAGAATTTCCACGTCAGCCGTGCCTCGATCTACAACACGCTCGAGCTGCTGATGGATGCGCGCATCGTCATCCGCCACCAGTTCTCGTCGCAGTCCGTGCAGTACGAGCTGCAAGCCGCTGCCGCCACCCACCATCACGCCATCTGTACCTACTGCGGTGCCGTGATCGAGGTGCAAGACGAGCGACTGACGCGCGAACTGGCCCACCGACGGATCTCGAAGTTCACCTACGAGTGCCACTCGCTCTATATCTACGGTATGTGCTCCAAATGCAAGTTCCGCCTTCGCATGAGCCAGCGCAAAGCGGCGAGCAAGAATGCGGTAAATGCCAAATCCTGAAGTTTCAACGCTTGCGGGATTCCCGCAAATACCAACCGCTTCTCCGTGGCGTTTGCGGGATTCCCGCAAACGCCAAAACGAAGAATTTGATGCTTGCGGGGCTTCCGCAAACGCTAAAACGAAGAATTTGATGCTTGCGGGGCTCCCGCAAACGCCAAAACGGAAAATTTGATGCTTGCGGGACTCCCGCAAACGCCAAAACGGAAAATTTGATGCTTGCGGGGCTCCCGCAAATGCCAAAACGGGGAATTTGATGTTTGCGGGGCTCCCGCAAACGCCAAAACGGAAAATTTGATACTTGCGGGGCTCCCGCAAACGCGCTTTCCGATACAATGACCATAACCATTCACCAAAAAAGAACCAGAACAAGATGAAAGTAGACGTTTTATTAGGCCTGCAATGGGGCGACGAAGGCAAGGGAAAGATTGTCGACGTGCTCACCCCGCGATACGATGTGGTTGCCCGCTTCCAGGGCGGCCCCAACGCCGGACACACACTGGAGTTCGGCGGCGAGCGCTACGTGCTGCGCTCCATCCCGTCCGGCATCTTCCAGGGCGGTAAGATCAACATCATCGGTAACGGCGTCGTCCTCGATCCGTTGCTCTTCAAGGAAGAAGCCGAAGCCTTAGCTGCCCACGGCCACGACATCCACAAGCAGCTCTATATCTCCAAAAAGGCGCACCTGATCATGCCCACCCACCGCGTCTTAGATCAAGCCAACGAGGCAGCCAAAGGCACAGGCAAGATCGGCACCACCGGCCGAGGCATCGGCCCGACCTACACCGACAAGATCAGCCGCAACGGCCTCCGCGTGGGCGATCTGCTTGACGATTTCGACCGCAAGTACGCCGCAGCCAAACGCCGCCACGAGAACATGCTCCGCGCCATGAATTACGGCTACAACCTCGTCGACATCGAGCGGCCGTGGCTCGAGGCGTTGGAATACCTCAAGGGCTTCCGCCTGATCGACAGCGAGCACGTCGTCAACGAATACCTCGCCGAGGGCCGCTCCGTGCTGGCCGAGGGCGCACAGGGCACGATGCTCGACATCGACTTCGGGTCGTACCCCTTCGTCACCTCTTCCAACACCATCTGCGCTGGCTGCTGCACAGGCCTTGGCGTGGCCCCGCGTAACATCGGCGAGGTGTACGGCATCTTCAAGGCGTACTGCACGCGCGTGGGCAGCGGCCCCTTCCCCACCGAACTGAACGACACGACGGGCGACACGATGTGCGAACGCGGACACGAGTTCGGCTCCGTCACCGGTCGCCGTCGCCGCTGCGGATGGATCGACCTCGTCGCCCTGCGCTACGCCATCATGATCGACGGCGTCACGCAGCTGATTATGATGAAGAGCGATGTGCTCGACACGTTCGAGACGATTAAAGCCTGCGTGGCCTACCGCATCAATGGCGAGGAGACGACGCGCTTCCCGTTCGATGCCACCGGCGCGGAGCCGATCTATGCCGAGCTGCCAGGATGGAAGACGAACATGTCGCACATGAAGAGCGAGGATGAGTTCCCCGAAGAGTTCAACGCCTACCTCACTTTCTTAGAGGAGGAGCTCGGGGTGCCGGTCAAGATCGTCTCCGTCGGGCCCGATCGCGAACAAACCATTATACGTTACACGGATTAAGCCACAATGATTACCACAGCCAATCTCTTTTACTGGATCATCTTCATCGGCATCGCCGGCCTGAGCTGGTTGGTGTCCGCCCGCTTACAGAGCAAATTCAAGAAGTATTCGCGCATCCCGTTGCCTGGCGGGCTGACGGGGCGCGAGGTGGCCGAACGCATGCTGCGCGAGAACGGCATCAACGACGTGCGCGTCACCTCCGTAGATGGCCAGTTGACCGACCACTATAACCCCGCCAACAAGACCGTGAACCTCAGCCAAGACGTCTATAGCAATCGCAGCATTGCCGCAGCCGCTGTAGCCGCCCACGAATGTGGCCACGCCGTGCAACACGCCCGCGCCTACGCACCGCTCAAGATGAGATCCGCGCTGGTTCCTGCCGTCAGCCTCTCGTCGAGGATCATGCCGTGGGTGCTGCTGGGCGGCATGTTGCTGCTGCGCGTCTTCCCGGGCCTGATGCTCTTTGGCATCATCCTCTTCGCCCTGACCACGCTCTTCAGCTTCATCACGTTGCCCGTGGAGATCGACGCCAGCCGCCGCGCCTTGGCCTGGCTCAAGACGTCGAACCTCACCACGCGCGAGACCGACGGCATGGCCCGGGACGCGCTCAAGTCGGCCGCTTACACCTACGTCGTAGCCGCCCTCGGGTCGCTCGCCTCGCTGCTTTATTACATCATGATCTTTATGGGAAGGAGGGACTAAGCCGTGGCACAGAAACCTTCCATCCCGAAAGGGACACGCGACTTCACGCCGGCGGAAATGGCTCGCCGCAACTACATCTTCGACACCATCCGCGACGTCTACCACCGCTACGGCTACCGGCAGATAGAGACGCCCGCGATGGAGCAGCTCTCCACCCTCATGGGCAAATACGGCGAGGAGGGCGACAAGCTGCTCTTCAAGATCCTCAACTCGGGCGACTGCCTCGCGGGGATCACCGAGGAGGATTGGCAGGCGCACAACCCTGCGCGTTTCGCCGCCAAGGCCTGCGAGAAGGGGTTGCGTTACGACCTGACGGTGCCCTTCGCGCGCTTCGTCGTGCAGCATCGTGCGGAGCTGACCTTCCCCTTCAAGCGCTTCCAGATACAGCCCGTCTGGCGTGCTGATCGGCCGCAGAAGGGGCGCTATCGCGAGTTCTTCCAGTGCGACGCCGATGTGGTCGGCAGCGACTCGCTGCTCTGCGAGGTGGAGCTGATCCAGATCATGGACGAGGTGTTCCGCCGCCTTGGCATCCGCGTATCGATCAAGATGAACAACCGCAAGATCTTGGCTGGCATCGCTGAGGTGATCGGCGAGGCGGAGCGCATCACAGATATCACCGTGGCCATCGACAAGCTCGACAAGCTCGGTTCCGAGGGCGTCAACGCTGAGCTGCGTGCCCGGGGCATCTCTGACGGAGCCATCGAGCGCCTGCAACCAGTGATCGGCCTCCGGGGAACGAACCGCGAGAAGATGGCGGCGCTGCGCACGGTGCTGTCCGCTTCTGAGGTGGGCCTGCGCGGTATCGAGGAGACGGAGTACATCCTTGGCCACATCGAGCTGTTGCCACTCACGGCCGACTTCGAGATCGACCTCACGCTGGCGCGCGGCCTGAACTACTACACGGGCGCCATCTTCGAGGTGAAGTCGCTCGACGTGGAGATCGGCAGCATCACGGGCGGCGGGCGGTATGACAACCTGACGGGCGTCTTCGGCCTTGCGGGCGTCTCGGGCGTCGGCATCTCCTTCGGCGCCGACCGCATCTACGACGTCCTCAACCGCCTCGACCTCTACCCCGCCGAGTCGCTCTGCACCACGCAGCTGCTCTTCGTGCACTTCGGTGAGCGGGAGGCAACGTATCTGCTTCCGATCATCGCGCGCATCCGTGCGGCCGGCATCCGCGTGGAGCTCTACCCCGACGCTTCCAAGATGAAGAAGCAACTGGGTTACGCTGACGCTAACGCGATTCCCTTTGTCGCCCTCGTGGGCGAGGATGAGATGGCCTCGGGCCGCATCCTGCTCAAGGATATGCGCACAGGCGAGCAGCGCCCCGTCGCGGTGGAGGAGTTGATTGAGGCGGTAGGCTGTAGGGGCGTATCGCATACGCCCTAATGCAATTATTCCCTCTACATAATGTGTAAGAAAGCAGAATACAACCTCGACGTTCTTCATCGCCGTTCAATCCGTTTGTATGGTTACGACTATTCATGCGACGGATTGTATTTCATTACTATCTGTTGTCGGAATAGGATGTGTTTGTTCGGCAAAATCATCAATGACGAAATGGCATTGAATGACGCGGGGCGAATGGCAGAACAAGAATGGGCGAATACGATGAGCATTCGTTCGGGCGATGTCGTATTGCACGATTTTGTGATTATGCCCAACCATATGCACGCTATCATTGAAATAACGCATTCGTCCGTCGCACAATCATTGCATGCAACCCTACGATCGCCATCACAAACATTGGGGGCGATTGTACGAGGATACAAATCAGCAGTCTCGAGGCAATTGGGATCTTCTGTTTGGCAACGCAATTATTACGAGCACATCATCCGCAACAGCAAATCGTATGGAAAGATTGCGGAATACATTATGAACAATCCTGCCAATTGGCGAGGCGATGATCTTTATGTTGATTCATCAGAAGATTATCGGGGTTTGTAGGGGCGTATCGCATACGCCCCACATGTACCTGGTCGCCGTAGATCGTTCGCCCCTTGCGAGGTGTTTGTAGGGGCGTATCGCATACGCCCTACATGTACTTGGCCGCCGTAGATCGTTCGCCCCTTACGGGGCGTTTGAAGGGCGTATGCGATACGCCCCTACAACAGCCGGGTACATCTCC
Source organism: Tannerella sp. oral taxon 808 (assembly GCA_002890585.1). GTDB lineage: Bacteria > Bacteroidota > Bacteroidia > Bacteroidales > Tannerellaceae > Tannerella. The sequence goes on along the minus strand of MIQB01000002.1, from coordinate 65,083 downwards.
AATTATTTGCAATCCATTCCCATGTAACGATAAACATGAAAGTCTCTGTCATCCTTTTGAATTGGAACGGGCGGAAGTTGCTCGAGAAGTTCCTGCCGTCGGTCGTGGCGCATACGCCGTCGGACGTGGCCGAGGTGGTCGTGGCTGACAACGGCTCGACGGACGACTCCGTGGCCATGCTCCGCGAGCGCTTCCCGGGCGTTCGCCTCATCTTGCTCGATCGTAACTATGGCTTTGCCGAGGGATACAACCGAGCCATCGAGCAGACTACGGCGGAGTACACGGTGCTGCTCAACACCGATGTGGAAGTGACGCCCGGTTGGCTCACGGCGCCACTCGAGGAGTTAGACGCCGACCCTACGGTGGTGGCTGTGCAGCCCAAGTTGCTCTCCCGCCGCGACCGGTCGTTCTTCGAGTACGCGGGTGCGGCCGGTGGGTGGATCGACCGCTATGGCTACCCCTTTTGCCGCGGGCGCGTGCTCAGCGTCGTGGAGGAAGACCGCGGGCAGTATGATGCGCCGGCCGACATCTTTTGGGCCTCGGGCGCCTGCCTCTTTATCCGCACTGACGTCTACCGCCGCGTGGGTGGGTTAGACGCGCGCTTCTTCGCCCACCAGGAGGAGATCGACCTCTGCTGGCGGCTCCGTTCGCGGGGCTACCGCCTGCGTTGCACGCCCCGTTCGGTCGTCTACCATGTCGGCGGCGGCACGCTCCACACGGAGAGCCCCTACAAGACGTTCCTCAACTTCCGCAACAACTTGCTGATGATCTACAAGAACCTGCCCGACCGCGACCTGCGGCGCGTGATGCGTCTCAGGCGTGTGTTGGACGGCCTCGCGGCGCTGCGCTTCGTCTTGACGGGGCATGTGAAGAACGCCGCCGCCATCGTCCGCGCCCGTCGTGAGTTCCACAGGTGGCGCAAGGACTACGCCCCCATCCGCGCCGAGAACCTCCGCCTCGCCACCCTCGATCCCATCCCCGAGCAGATGAACCGATCGCTGCTGCTGCGTTTCTATTTGAAGGGAGAAAAGACGTTTGAACAGTTGAGGGAGGATAGAGGATGAACCAATTAAGAGTGGAAGAGATTGCCCGAGGGGCATACTTTTGTGTCACATTGATGATAGGAGATAAATAGTCATGGAAACAACTGTAGAAAGGAAGCAGACCTCTTTTCGGTTAAGAACCGATCTGCTGAAAAGGATGAAGAACGAGGCGAGCAAAGAGCATCGGAGCTTGAATGACCTTGTAGAAAGCATCCTTATGGACAACATGTATTTTCAACCGAACGAGACCACACTCGCGGCGATGAGGGAGGCTGAGAGTGGTGTGGAGTTGGAGGAGCTCGACTTAGATCACTTCGATGAATACATCAAGACCTTATGAAAGAACTGAGGCAAACAGGTCAGTTTAAGAAGGACTTGAAGCGGATCCTGAATAATCCTCGGAAGGTATCTGCTTTGAAAGTGGTGTTAGGCATATTGAGAGAGACGGGCAGACTTCCCAAAGAGTATTATCCCCATTTATTGACAGGGATCTATCGAGGCCACATGGAGTGTCATATCGGTAGTGACTTTCTGCTCATCTGGATCGATGAAAGAGAGGACGTGATTAAGCTCGTTCGATTAGGGAGCCATTCGGAGCTCTTCTAATGATCATCCTCCATCCAAATTCAAAGGGCACCCCCGAATCATTCGGAGGTGCCCTTCGCCTATCTGATCATTATAGCCAAGCGAAGCCGAGGCTCGCAATATTCCCCGCCCCGGATGCGTTGAGAGAGGTGTTTTTTACCAAACGACAACAACCCACACCCATCATGAATCTGTATGAATCGCGACAGCATCTGAAGTATGTCTTCATCATCGTAGCCATCCTCATCGCCATTATATCGCTGGGCGTCTCCGATCGGCTGATCAAAAAGCTGGCGGAGGAGGAGCGCACGCGCATGGAGATCTGGACGGAGGCTTACCGCGTCCTCACCACCGAAGACACGGAGCAAAACCTGATGGTGATACTCCGCATCATCGAGGGCAACCGATCGATCCCCGTCATCCTTTGCGACGATCAGGGGCAGATACTCAGCCACCGCAACATCCGCATCCCCACCGGGGGCGACGAGAACCGCTTCCTGCAGCGCAAGGTGCGCGAGTTCCGAGCCAAGCATACGCCCATCGTGGTGGAGATCGGCGATAACGCGCGGCAATACCTCTACTACGACGATTCGATACTCCTCAAGCGCCTCCTGATCTACCCCTACGTGCAGCTGTCGGTCGTGTTCGTCTTCATCCTGATCGCCTTCTTAGCGCTGGCCAGCACCAAGCGCGCGGAGCAGAACAAAGTCTGGGTCGGCCTGACGAAGGAGACGGCCCACCAACTCGGCACGCCCATCTCGTCGCTCATCGCGTGGGTGGAGTACCTCAAGACGAAGGATGTAAACGCGACGTACCTCAACGAGATGGAGAAGGATGTGAAGCGGCTCGAGGTGATCGCCGATCGCTTCTCGAAGGTCGGCTCCGTGCCCGCGCTTAAGCAGTTAGACGTGAACGAGGCCGTGCGAAACTCATGCAACTACATGGGCACGCGCGTCTCCGCCAAGGTGCAGATCGTCTATGAGCCCGCGTCGGGGCCGCTCTATGTGCAGATGAACGAGTCGCTCTTCTCGTGGGTGATCGAGAACCTGACTAAGAACGCGGTGGATGCGATGGAGGGGCGCGGCGTGATCACCATCCGCACGGGGCGGCGCAAGCGATACATCTGGATCGATGTGACGGATACGGGGAAGGGGATCCCCAAGTCGCGCTTCAAGACCGTCTTCACGCCCGGCTATACGACGAAAGCGCGCGGCTGGGGGTTAGGCCTCTCGCTCGTGCGCCGCATCGTGGAGACATCGCCCGGGGGGGCGCATCTATGTGCGCGCCTCGGAGCCCGGGCACGGCACCACCTTCCGCATAGAGATGGTCGCAGCGCGTGGTGCGTAAAGATGAAGGATGCGGAGGGGGGCAATGATCGTTTGTGGAACGCGGTGCCCGGTTCGGAGCCGCGCACATCGGCTGGAGACAAAACAGGCTCCCGATTTCGTTCAAACCAATGGTTTGAAGCCAAACCGACCTCCGATTTCGTTCAAACCAATGGTTTGAAGCCAAACCGACCTCCGATTTGGGCTAAACCAATGGTTGGGAGCCAAACCGACCTCCGATTTCGTCCAAACCAATGGTTGGGAGCTAAACCGACCTCCGATTTCGTCCAAACTTTCGTGGGGGGCGTTTCTGGGCGATTATGCCGCCGCGCCAAATCGTTATCTATTCCCCCACCACCCGCATCTCGCACCGCGCGCAGTCGAACTCCAACCTGAGGCGCACCCCCTCGTGCAATAAATAATACGGCTCCCGGAAGGGCGACCGCCCCCGTTGATGCACCGGGCACCAACCCATGCTGTAACGCAGGCAATGCCGCGTGAACATCAGCGCGGCGCCCGCGCGTGGCCGCTCCTCATACGCCCGCTCGACGCGGCGTACCCCGTGGCTGCGATAGAACGCCTCCGCCTCGGCATTATAAATGTTGGCCGTGTAATCGAGTTGATCTGCGGGATAAACAGCAGCCGGATCCGCTGGCTTACGCTGGCGACGCGTGCGGCGGGCGCGTCGTTCGGACAGCAGCCGCTCGACGGCCTCGCGGCGCATCCCGCTAAGGAGCGACGAGGGGACGAACGCATTCCCGGGCATGTTTATGGTGACCTGCGCCGCCTCGAAAGGCGTCGTGCCGAGGCGCGAGAGTTGCGCCCGGATGTTGTCCTCCTGCGGCCTGAGGGCAGGCTCTGTGGCGAAGCAGCGCGTGATGCTTGCGCTGCAGTCCGACGCGTCCGCTATCTGGAGCGCAAAGCCATTCGGGAGCTCCCTCCACGTCAGCTCCACGGCGATGCGTCGCTCGGCCGAAGGCTTCGAGAGGAGCGCCTCGAAGGCACTGTCCGCGTTGCGATAGAGCATTGTCCCCGGCCTGATGGCAGGCATGCGCGCCGAGGCGATGCGTTGCCCCTCTGCCCGATTCACGCGGAAGCCCTCGAGCTCACCTTTCGGATTAAAGAAGACTAATCCGTCGCCGTTATGCAGCGGCTTCCTGCCCTCCACGATCAGCCCGCCGCGACTCACGCGCGCCCGCCCTATCGGCTCGCCGATCGATTTAGGCGTGTCAAACGAGGTGATGTCCGCCCTGCGCCCGTGCAGAAAGTAATCAGTGAACCCGCGGTTAAAGCTCTTCTCCGGCCGCGGCTCGAAGGTGAATGTGGAGCGCCCGTCAGACGATCGGCAGAGCGATGCGTCGCGCGCCATGATCTCGTCTAACCGCTGCCGATAGTATGCGGTGACATTCTTCACATAGGCCACATCCTTCAGCCTCCCCTCGATCTTGAACGACGTGACGCCAGCCGCGATCATCGCCTCCAAATCATTTACCCGGTTCATGTCGCGAAGCGAAAGCAGATGCTTGTCTTTAGCAATGATGCGCCCGTCCGCGTCGACCATCGTGTAGGGCAGGCGGCAACACTGCGCGCACGCCCCACGATTGGCGCTGCGTCCCGTCATTGCCGCGCTGAGGTAGCACCGCCCGCTGTAGCTCACGCACAGGGCACCGTGCACAAACGCCTCAAGCGCCACCCCGTCCGTGACGCGGTCAGCAATGCGGCGGATCTCCTCGAGCGTCAGTTCACGCGCCAGCACCACCTGCTCGAATCCCGCCCGGGCAAGGAAGGCCACCTTCTCCGGCGTACAGTTATCCATCTGCGTACTCGCGTGGAGCGCGATCGGCGGGATGTCGAGTCGCGTGATGCTCATGTCTTGTACGATGAGCGCATCCACCCCCGCGTCATACAGTTGGCCGATCACTTGCTCAGCTTCCTTCAGCTCGTCGTCGCGCAGGATGGTGTTCAGGGCAACGTAGATCGACACATTATATATATGGGCGAAATCGCAGAGCGCGCGGATGTCGTCGATCGTGTTACCGGCCGCCGCACGTGCTCCAAACTTGGGTGCGCCGATATAGACGGCATCAGCGCCGTGGAGTACGGCCTCCCTGCCGCACGCCAGATCCTTGGCCGGCGCCAGCAGCTCGATGTGCTTCTTCATCTCGATCCCGGTCAGAGGTCGCCCAAGTAGCGGATGTCGCCGATGTTGTAGGGCGTCGCTTGATAGACGTAATAGTTGAGCCAGTTGGAGAAGAGCAGGTTGGCGTGCCCTCGCCACCTCACCCGCGGCGGCTTCGTCGGGTCGTTGTCCTTGTAGTATCCCACAGGCGGCGCAATGGGCAATCCTTTGGCGCGGTCGCGTCGGTACTCATCGTCGAGCGTGCTCGGCGCGTATTCGGAATGCCCTGTGATGAAGAATTCGCGTCCCCCGCGTGCCATCGCCATGTAGACCCCCGCCTCCCTGCTCTCCGATAGCAATGTCAGCCCGGGGATGCCGATCATGTCGCAGCGTCTCACCTCCGTGTGTCGGCTGTGCGGCACATAAAACTCGTCGTCGAAGCCGCGGAAGATCGGTTGATACGGATCGTTCATGGTGTGTCGGAACACGCCGAACATCTTGCTCGGCAGGTCGCGTTTTGGCACACCGAAGAAGTGGTACAGCGCCGCCTGTGCCGCCCAGCATATATAAAAGGTAGAGGTCACATGCGTACGCCCCCAATCGAAGATCTCCATCAGCTCCTCCCAGTACCACACATCCTCAAACGGCATCTGCTCCACCGGTGCCCCCGTGACGATCATGCCGTCGTAGCATTCGTTGCGCATGCTGTCGAAGTCTCGGTAGAACTCCCTCATGTGCTCCACGGGAGTGTTCTTGGGCGTGTGCCCCTTGATCCTCATCAACTCCAGCTCCACCTGTAGCGGTGTGTTGCTAAGCAGGCGCACCAGATCGGTCTCAGTGGTGATCTTGAGCGGCATCAGATTGAGCACGACGACGCGTATCGGTCGGATGTCTTGCGCGGTGGCTCGCAGCGAGTCCATCACGAAGATGTGCTCCTTCTTGAGTAGCTCTACGGCCGGCAGATTCTTCTGTAAGTTCAGTGGCATAATTCTCGACTTTCTCTTTTTGTCCGAATGATATTCTTCGCGGGGCGGCAAATGTAGCGAAAGCGAGATAGGCTCTATGGTGCATTTGAAGGGAGCGAATGTGGCGCATGCTCATCGTGCCCTCCAGAAATAATTTAGCTGGGAATTTTTGCGGTTTCCGTTGAAGGCATACTTTTGCCCGCAAGTATTTAACCATTAAACAAGTGTGTACTAATATGAAAAGGAAAGTTTTTACATTGTTGTTGGCGGCGGGTGCCCTGCTGGGAATATCATCCGTCGCGAATGCGCAGCTGAAAGGTCAGCCGTGGAATCCCATGTGGGATGCTGTAATGAGGGGGAATGATACTATGAACGTGTGTCTCCCCAATCGCCCAGCCGCTCCCCGTCCAAATCCCCCGCACAGTACTTGGAATGACAGCTTGCGCATTCGTATTTATGAGGGATGTCCGGTGCGTGTAGACACCGCTTTTATCATCCCGGGTGGAAAGAATCGTCGGATTGTCTTCAAGGACATGCCGAAGGATCATTTAGAGAGGCATTACATCGTGGATGCTGTGACCGGTAAGGTCTACACCGAGTTCGATACGATCAAGCTGCCGGATTCACAGGATACGACTATCCTGCCGCTTAACTTCAAGCACATTGGGCTGAGCGAAGGTGAGCCGACCTACCGTGATGGCTATCTTGGCCAGATCCAGCTCCAAATCAAGATGAGTAGCGTATGGAGTTCTGCCGCACACGGCTATGTGGCATTATCTCCGTACACAGCTGCAACTGGCAAGCTGGATTCAGTCAAGTATCAGTTCTTCAACCTTCCGAAGATTACGAACTTGGATAGAAGGAACGCTTCTCCGAGAGATAGCGGACACTTCTCTTTCAAGTGGAGCGGTGCTTTGGTAAATGGAGTTAATGGTGATCCTTCAGATCTTTGGTCAAGCTGGGAGGATACGTCCATCCATAGTGGAGACAGTGTATTCAAGGTAGCTCCGGCTTACTACAGTATGGATAATGGCGCTACGTGGATGCCTTGTGATCCTGATGGCGTTGATCTGACTGCGCGTGAGATTGTAGATATGAGTACCGATGTGCCCGTCTTGGTAAGGCTGCCGAACGGATGTGGAAGCTATAAGGTGACAGAGATAATAGATAATCCTACGCCTCCCACGATTACACGTCAGGTGACGATCAACAACAAGACTGATGCACAGGTGGAGCCGAACAAGCAGATCTATGATGTGAATACCGGCGATGACTTCAAGTTCACGGTTCGTGCAAGCGGAAAGAATGTACCGAAGATCACAACCAGCCGTAATGCCAGAATCGCAGACAAGGATGGTGTGATAATGAAAGATAACGGCGATGGTACGTATACGTTCCGGGTGCGTCGCGTTCAGGAGAATTTGGCGATTACGCTGGAATACACTACCGATGCTAACGTGGAGACGGTAGGCGCACGCGTATGGAGCGAAAACGGACAGCTGTACATGACGGCTGCTACTGCTGGCAGAGCCAACGTGTATAATGTACTTGGTAAGTTGAATCGCAGCGTGACGCTGTCGGCCGGTGAGACGAAGAGTGTATCCGTACCCGCAGGTATCTATGTGGTATCGATGAACAACGGAAAGGCTTATAAGGTGGCCGTTCATTAATCGCGCAGATAGATTCTGAATTGAGAATAAAGGGCTCGGGGCTGTCACGGCTCCGAGCCTTTTTGCGCAAAGCCCCTCAGGCTCTCCCATGGAAGAGGAGGGGACACGCCGAAATAGATAAAACAGTAAAAAGTAAATGAGATGAAAGCAGCAATTGTTGGAGCCAGCGGCGCCGTGGGGCAGGAGTTTCTTAGGGTGCTTGAGGAACGAAACTTCCCGGTGGATGAGCTGGTGCTTTTCGGTTCGTCGCGCAGTGCGGGGCGGATGTACAAATTCCGTGGAAAGGAATGCATAGTGAAAGAGTTGAAGCACAACGATGATTTCCGAGGGATTGACGTCGCGTTTGTGTCGGCTGGAGGGGGGACGTCTACGGCGTTTGCGGAGACGATCACGAAGCATGGCACGGTGATGATTGATAACTCGAGTGCTTTCCGGATGGATGCGGAGGTGCCATTGGTGGTGCCGGAGATCAACGCAGCGGATGCGCTGAAGCGGCCCAAAGGCATTATCGCTAACCCGAACTGCTCGACGATACAAATGGTGGTGGCACTGAACGTCATTGAAAAGTGCTCGCACATCCGACGCGTACACGTGGCTACGTATCAGGCGGCCAGCGGCGCGGGGGCGGAAGCGATGAATGAGCTGCGGACGCAATACATGCAGTTGGCGCAGGGCGAGGAGCCGACGGTGGATAAGTTCTTCTATCAATTGGCCTACAACTTGATTCCGCAGATCGATGTCTTTACTGACAACGGGTATACGAAGGAGGAGATGAAAATGCATAACGAGACACGCAAAATCATGCACTCCGACGTGGATGTAAGCGCCATGTGTGTGCGCGTGCCGGTGATGCGTGCGCATAGCGAGGCTGTGTGGGTAGAGACGGAGCGACCCGTGTCGGTTGAAGAGGCGCGGGCGGCATTTGCTGCGGGAGAGGGCATTGTGTTGCAAGATGAACCGGCCAAGAAGGATTACCCGATGCCGCTCTTCGTGGCTGGGAAGGATCCGGTCTACGTCGGAAGGATCCGGCGGGATATTGCTAATCCGAATGGGCTGACGTTTTGGGTGGTCAGTGACCAGATCAGGAAGGGTGCGGCGCTGAATGCGGTGCAGATTGCGGAATATCTGATCAAGGTGGGGAACATCTGATGCGGATAAACGGCTCGTGAGCCGCCGGGGGAACGGACGTGATCTTCGTTCCCCTTTTTTATGTCTGGACTGTATTTCGATCGTGATAAGATGAATCAAGAACTACTTCCCAAGGCGTTCGCGGAACGCATGCGCTGCCTGCTGGGCGATGAGTATGAGGCGCTCGAGCGGGCGCTGGGCGATGTGCCGCCGGTGAGCCTGCGTGTAAACCGAAAGAAAGAGGTGGGGGAGGTGATTGCGGCTGCGGAGGGAGGCGTGCCGTGGTGTGCGACGGGGCGTTACCTCACGGAGCGACCTGCGTTTACACTGGATCCACGGCTGCATGCAGGCGCGTACTATGTGCAAGAGGCTGCGTCGATGTTCGTAGAGCAGGCTGTGCGGCAATATGTCGCACAGCCGGCCGTGGTGCTTGATCTCTGCGCTGCGCCGGGGGGGAAATCGACGCATCTGCTCGATGTGCTGCCTGCGGGCAGCCTGTTGGTGAGCAACGAAGTGATCCGCAGTCGCTGCCGGACGCTCTGTGAAAACTTGGCGAAGTGGGGCGCGGTGAATGGCGTGGTGACCCAGAGCGATCCGAAGGAGTTTGGCCGGGCGGTGCATTGCTTCGATGTGATTGTGGCCGATGTGCCTTGTTCGGGCGAGGGCATGTTTCGCAAGGCACCTGCGGCGCGTGCGGAGTGGAGTCCGGAGGCGGTGAGGCTCTGTGCTGCGCGCGGGCGGCGCATCGTGCACGATGTGTGGCCAGCGCTGCGTCCGGGCGGGTTGTTGGTGTATTGCACGTGCACGCTGAACACGGAAGAGAACGAGGCGAATCTTCGCTATCTCGCTGAGGCGCTCGGGGCTGAGGCGTTGCCTGTTGAGGCGCCTGAGGAGTGGGGCGTCGGCGGCGCGCTCGTGGGGGGGCTGCCCATCAGCCGATTTTTTCCGCATCGCACGCGGGGCGAGGGGTTTTGCTTGGCCGTCATGCGCAAACCGGATGAGGCGACGCGCCCGGTAAACCGACGAATGAGGCGACGCAGGGCACACCGGCCTGTGCCTGAACAGGTGAAGGCGTGGATCGCGTCGCCAGGAGATTATGCGTTTGAAATGGTGGGGGATGCGCATGTGCGGGCTGTGCCGCGTGTGTTTGGCGAGGTGTTGGCGGCGCTTGAGGAGCAGGTGCAGGTGATCGCGGCCGGCGTTGCGGTGGGCGAGGTGAAGGGGCGCGATGTGGTGCCTGCGGCGGCGCTGGCGCTGAGTACGGCGTTGCGTGGCGGGGCTTTTCCGCGGGTGGAGCTGTCGCGGGAGGGGGCGCTGCGTTATTTGCGGCGCGAGGCGATGGTGCTGCCCGGGGATGTGCCGCGCGGGTATGCGATTGCTGCGTATCGCGGTTTGCCCTTGGGGTTTGTGAAGCAACTCGGGGCGCGCGCTAACAACCTCTTCCCTGACGCGTGGAGGATCAGAACGGAGTGGAAAATGGGGAGCTAAAGGCGAAAATGGGAAATGAGGCGTGTATTCGGTGCGCCCTGAGGGGGCAACGAGTTACACCGAATGGGGTAACGAGACCTTAGCCCAGGGTAGAGCGGCGCCTTCCGGGCGGCGCGGCACCCTGGGGATGCGATGTCCGTTTGATCTCTCCCGCGCCCTGCAAATCTCCCCCCACCCTGCTGGGGGCAGGGTGGGGGGAGATTTGCAGGGCGCGGGAATGTTGTTGGGGCACCCGTAACCCAGGGCGTTGCCCTGGGCTGGGTTGAGTAGCCCCTTCGGGGCGCATGCTTGGTATACCTGAAAATTCGTGAGGCCATCTTTGCTTGACGATAAAACAAGGAGCCTGCCGGCGGCAGAAGGGGGAACTCTCCTTCTTTTCGCCGGCAGGCTCTTCGCTGTGCTTCGCTTTTCGCTCCTCGCCCCCCTCAGGCCATGGATAGCTCGATGCGATTTTCGGCCACCATGCGCCGCATGTTGAGGATGGCGTAACGCATGCGCCCCAAGGCGGTGTTGATGCTGACGCCGGTGCGGGCGGCGATCTCCTTGAAGCTCAGCTCGCCGTAGTAGCGCATTTCGAGCACCTCGCGCTGGTTGGGCGGCAGGAAGCGGATCATCTTCTTGACGTCTTCCAGGATTTGGTCGTTTATGAGCATCTCTTCGATTGTTTTTTCGCAGAGGCGCATGTTGTTGAAAAGGTCTACGGCCACCTCGTCGTTGGAGATGGTGTTGGCGTTGCGCTCCTGGCGGAAGTAGTCGATGATGAGGTTGTGCGCAATGCGCGTCACCCAGGCTTTGAAGCGTCCGCTCTCGGTGTATCGGCCCTGCTTGATGGTGGTGATGACCTTTACGAAGGTCTCTTGGAAGATGTCTTCCGTCGTGTCACGATCGCGCACACTGAAGTAGATATACGTGTGGATGGTGTGCTTGTAGCGATTGAGTAAGGCATCGAAAGCGCTGTTGTTTCCTTTTGCATACATCGCGACCAACTCCTCGTCGGTCTTCGATTTCATCGTATTCATTACATCTTAAATATTTGGTTTCAGAGTAATGTGTATGCAATAGGCAGTGTGGGTTTTTGTGTGGGGTTGGGGGTTATCTTTTTGTTTGTGGCGGCAAAGAAAAGTAGAAACAATCGGCCTGCAAAGCAGCATCTTAGGCCGCGGGGCTGTCTGGATGGGGTATTGTACGAAACGGGGGCTTTCGTTTTCCATCAATCAAAACATTTGGATGCTGCAGACAATTAGGTGCCCCCGCGTGACCCGAAAATCAAAGACAATTGATGGCCGCGGCGTAACCCGAAATGCTTAGACAATCGGCACCTTGGCGTGACCCCATTGTCTCAGACAATGGCTTGAAAAAAACTTTTTGGGCCCATTGTCTCAGACAATGGCTTGAAAAAAACTTTTTGGGCTCATTGTCTCAGACAATGGCTTGAAAAAAACTTTTTGGCCCCATTGTCTCAGACAATCACCTGAAAAAAACTTTTTGGCCCCATTGTCTCAGACAAATGGTTGCCACGGAAAAAAGGAAGCGTTTGATTGGATCAAATGGCTGTCAACGAAAAAAGGAGCCGTTTGATTGAATCAAATGGTTGCCACGGAAAAAAGGAGGCGTTTGATTGAATCAAATGGCTGCCAGCGAAAAAAGGAAAGAATTGATTGAATCAAATGGCTGTCAGCGAAAAAAGGAACCGTTTGATTGAATCAAATGGCTGTCAATGAAAAAAGGAGCCGATTGATTGGATCAATCGGCTCCCTGCGGCTTCCGCGAATGATCGGATCATTCGGCCGAGGCGCCCCTATTGCCGCTGCGCCGCGATCTGCGGCTGGTGCGTCAGAAGCGATACCCGAAGGTCAGGGCCAGGCGCGTTGTCTTCAGGTCGACCTTGGCCACGTCGGCGGAGAGGGGGCTGAGGTGGCGCGAGGCGTCTTGGAGGGGGATGTCGGAGAAGGGGTGGAGCTGCTCCTGGGCGGTGCGGTAGACGCAGGCCACATCCATGTAGAAGCTCGGCGTGAAGCGGTATCCGAGGCCGACGGTGAGGCTATTGGCCGTGCCTACGGTGGTGTAATGTGTGACGGTGCCGGAGGTGAAAATCTCGCCGCCCTCCGTGAGCCGCCCTTGCATGGGCGAGGCCTGCCAGACGTAGCCGGCGCGGACGGAGAACTGCGGTGTGACGCGATACTCGGCTCCGAGCTTGAGCGTCTGCGCCACCTTGAAGTCGCGCTCGGCCTGCTGCGTGATGTCGGCGTAATAGGTGTCTTCGTCTCGACTGCCGAGGCGCATGTGGCGGTAGTTTGTCAGCTCGTAATCCATGCTCACGATGGCCTCATGGCCGATGACGCCGGCGGCGCTGATGATCCAGCGATCGGGGCCGCGGAAGCTGTATTCATACGTGGCTTGATCCTGCGGCGTGCTGCTGCGCATGAGGGGGTTCTTGGTGTCGGCCGCGGAGTAACTCTCGCCCGTGGCATAGGCGCGATCTGTCATCTTGTACCACCGCGGCGAGTTGTACGCCACGCCGAGTCGCAGCTCGTCGATGGGCCGGATGATGGCGCCGATGTTGATGGAGTAGCCCGTGCCGTCGGTCTCGTAGGCGTTTTCCATTTGCAGGTAATCGCTGCCCTTGAAGGCGTCGCGCATGGTGGAGTTCAGGTGGTAGTCGATGTCGAGCACACCGATTGTGGCGCCGAGGAAGACGCGGTCGGAGATGTTCATCGATCCCGAGAAATTGTATTCCACCGCCTGGCCGCTTTCGCGGATGTCCATCGTGGATTCGTTAGGCGAGACGGTGTTCCAGACGCCGCCGCTGTTGTATGCCCCGAAGCTGCTGAAGTAGGCGTCGTTGAGGCCGTCGTATTTCGTTCCGAAGAAGCCCGATTTGTAGCCAAGTACCGACAGCCAGTCGCCTGTGAGGTCTGAGTATGCGTTGCGGGCGGCGAGCTTATCCTCGGCCAGGCCAAGAATCCGTCCGTTGTTTTCGCGCGCCGTGGAGGTACGCATGGCTGCGTAGTCTGCCAGCGAGCGGGCGGGGCGGCCCGTGGCGCGATAGGAGCGGTTGAAATCCTTCACGCGGTTATAAGCCACGCCGAAGTTCCAGCTGCGGATGCCGGCGTCGTAGCCTGTGGGGATATATCCGACGTACGAGAAGTTATCGAATCTCAGTGCGTTGCGTCCCTGTGTCGTTTGGGTGCCTGTCCAGGTTGTCTTCGTGTCGGTGCGTGTCAGGGAGAGTGTGGTTTCTAACTCTGAGCTGCGGTAGACGCCGATGCCGGCCGGGTTGTGCGACATGGCCGACATGTCGCCGCCCAGTGCGCCAAAGGCTCCGCCCATGCTCATCGATCGCGCCGTGCCGTTGAGGTCCGTTTGCGAGTATCGGTAGGCGTCCATCTCCTGCTGTGCCCACAGCCCGCTGCCGCAGAGCAGCAAGGCTGCGATGTATGCTTCTTTTCTCATCTTCTTGTTCTCCTTTTTGTTTTATGGTTTACGGTGTATTGCGAATCGGTTCCTCCCCTCTCGGGTCATCATTTCGGATCGGCCGATTCTGTTTTTATGTGTGTCATAAAAAAAGAGCGTGTGCCATGGGGGGAAAACCTCCGGCACACCCTCTTTGTGTTGTCTTGATCTGTTTTATGCGTTACGAGATCTCATTTTGCTCTTCGTTTCTGTGTGGGGGGGTATGCGCCTCTCAACGCCGGCCGCCTCCGCTGCTTGAGCGACTGCTGCCGCCTCCGCCACTGCTATAGCTTCCGCTGCTGCTACTTGATGAGCGTGTGCTGCTTCCGCCGAAGCTCCCGCTGCTGCTGGAGCGGCTGCTTCCGTAGCTGCTGGAGCGTGTGCTGCTGCCTGAGTAGCTCCCTGACGAGCGGCTGCTTCCGCCGTCGTAGTACCCCGAAGAGCTCCGCGACGAAGACCGTGTGCTGCTGCCCGAATAGCTGCCTGACGAGCGACTGCTTCCGCCATCGTAGTAGCCTGATGAGCTGCGTGAGGAGCGTGTGCTATTGCCGTCGTAGTTAGACGAGCTGCGCGACGATCGGCTGCTCCCACCGTCGTAATAGCCCGATGAGCTCCGCGAGGAGGATCGGCTGCTTCCGCCGTCGTAGTAGCTGGACGAGCTGCGTGAGGAAGAGCGTGTGCTGTTGCCATCGTAGCTGGACGAGCTGCGCGAGGAGCGGCTGCTGTAGATGTCGTCTGCTGTGCGGTCGTAGCTTGAGCTGCGGCTGCTGCGGCTCGATGAGGAGCGGATGTCGTTGTCTGACGAGCTGCTGCGGTAGGTGGTGGAGCGTGAGGAGGCGTAGCCATCGCCATACCGTCCGTCGGAGGAGCTGCGATAGGTGGTGGAACGCGAGGAGTAGTCGCGGCGGTTGTCGCGATTGCCTGCGTCCCAGCCGTAGTAGTAATTGTTCGTCTGGTGGTAGGGATAGTAGTAGTCGGCGCTGCGATAGCCCCAGTAGCTGCCGTAGTAGCCACAGCATCCGCACCAGGGGTCATACCAGGGGTCGTACCACCCGGTGTAGAATCCGCCCCAGCCGAAGCTCCAGCCCCAGTAGGCGTTGCGCCAGCGCCAGGAGTAGCGCCAAGGGGAGTAGAAGCCGCCGTAATACCAGGGGTCGTACCAGGAGTACCACGTGTCCCAGCCGTTTCCGATGTTGACGTTCACATTCACGTTGGTGCGGTCGCCGGAGTAGTCCGTGTCGTAGCTGTAGGAGTAGTATCCGTCGCTGAGGTTCAGGTCTACGTTGTCGGCGCCGGTGATGGTGATTTTGCTGGGCGAGTGGTAGCGGACGATGCGTTCGGAGTATTCGTTGTCGCCGCGGCGTTCGCGGGCGTTCACTTTTCGGTCGTCGTCGCGATCGTAGTCGTTATAATCTGCTTCGGAGCTGTTGTAACGACGGTTGTAGGCGTCTACGTCTCGATCGTCGTCGCGGCTGTAGCGTTGGCGCGAGGCTGTTTGCTCGGAGGCTGTTGTGCGGCGGCGTTCGTCTGTGCGTTCTCTCTTTTTGGTTTTACCGGAGAAATACACGTCGTCGTAGTACTCATCTTGCGCTGCGGCTCCGAAGGCCACGAGCAGCATGAGTGCGGTCAGGTAAGCTGATTTCATTGTTTTCATTTCTGTATCTCCTCGTTTTAATGTGGTTTTTGCACCCTTATTGACGGGGTGTTTTGCTGAAGTTTAAGGGGTTGTTGCCCCGCGTGGGTTCTTGTGAGGACAAACGTACGCACTTCCCCCACCTGCGGTTGTTGATCTTATAGACTTTAACAGAAGGCCCGCTGTGCTACGCCCGTCGCGCTTAATGATTGTTTTCTGGGCGCAGGCGCTGCGTGAGGTAATCTTGGAGGATGAGGGCGTGGTTGTGTACGGTGTCTTTGGATGCGTAGAGCAGGGTGATGGTTTTGTGATCCTTCAACTGATCGACAAAGGCATCCGTGGTGGGGGCGGTGTCAAGCTCTATGCGATAGCGCTGCTCGAACTCGGGCCAGCGCTGCACGGGATCTTCGTGGAACCATTGGCGGAGCGCGGGGCTCGGGGTGATGTCTTTGGCCCAGAGGTCGTAGGGGAGGGCGCCTTTGCGGATGCCGCGCGGCCAGAGCCGGTCGACTAAGATGCGGAGGCCGTCGGTGGGCGCTGCGGGGTCGTAAACGCGTTTGATTTGGATATGAGGCATGGGTGGGGTGGGGTTTGGGGGTGAGAGGTGGCGGTGGGGCTTATTTGTTGACCAGAAATGGTGTAAAACCACTTTTTGGTCATTTCTGGTGACCCGAAATGGTGTAAAACCACTTTTTGGTCATTTCTGTTGACCCGAAATGGCGTAAAACTACTTTTTGGTCGTTTCTGGTGACCAGAAATGGCTTGGCTGGCTTTCGCTGCGCAGGTCGGCCATCGATTGGAGCTTACAAAAGAAGGCACCCGTCGCCGAGTGCCTTCCTTTATATATGGGGGACGGGCGGGGGAGGATTATTCCTCCGCCTGGGTGGCGGCGTACTCCTTGAGGAGCTTCTCCTGCACGTCGGCGGGGACGAGCTCGTAGCCGGAGAACTTCATCGTGAACGAGGCGCGCCCGCCGGTGATGGAGCTCAGCGAGGTGGAGTAGCTGGCCATCTCTTTGAGGGGCACCTTGGCCATCAGCTTCTCGTAGCCGCGTTCGCTGTTCATGCCCATGATCAGGGCGCGGCGGCCTTGCAGGTCGCTCATCACGTCGCCAAGGTAGTCGGCGGGGACGAGCACCTCGATGTCGTAGATGGGCTCGAGGATCTTCGGCGCGGCCTCGCGGAAGGCGGTGCTGAAGGCGTTGCGGCCGGCGAGCATGAAGGAGATTTCGTTGCTGTCGACGGGGTGCATCTTGCCGTCGTAGACGCAGACGCGGACGTCGCGGGCATAGGAGCCGGTCAGCGGGCCTTGCTCCATGCGGCCCATGATGCCCTTGAGGATGGCGGGCAGGAAGCGGGCGTCGATGGCGCCGCCGACGATGCAGTTGACGAAGACGAGCTTGCCGCCCCACTCGAGGTCGTAGACTTGTGTGTCGCGCACGTTCATGCGGTACTCTTGGCCGCCGAAGCGGTAGGTGCCGGGCGCGGGCATGCCTTCGTAGTAGGGTTCGATGATGAGGTGTACCTCGCCGAACTGGCCAGCGCCGCCTGACTGTTTCTTGTGGCGATAGTCGGCGCGGGCGGCTTTGGTGATCGTCTCGCGGTAGGGGATTTTGGGCTCGAGGTACTCGACGGCCAGCTTGTCGTTGTTCTCGATGCGCCACTTGAGTGTGCGGAGGTGGAACTCGCCCTGGCCGGAGACGATGGTCTGCTTCAGCTCCTTCGATTGCTCGATGATCCATGTCGGGTCTTCCTCGTGCATGCGGGAGAGGATCTCGCTCAGCTTCTCCGCGTCGGCCTCGTTGGCGGGCTTGATGGCGCGGCGGTATTTCGGTTCGGGGTATTGGATAAAGTCGAAGCGATACTCGCAGCCCTTGCCGTTGAGGGTGTTGCCGCGGCGGACATCCTTGAGCTTCACGGTGGCGCCGATGTCGCCGGCTTCCATCTCGGTGACTTCGTTGCGGATCTGGCCATCGACGGAGAAGATCTGCGCGATGCGCTCCTTCGATCCGCGGTCGGCGTTTGTCAGGTCGTCGCCGACTTTGACTTTACCCGACACGACTTTGAAGTAAGACACCTGCCCGATGTGTGGTTCGATGGTTGTCTTGAAGAAGAAGAGGCTGGTGGGGCCGGCTGGGTCAGGCGTTACCTCGATGCCGTCGGTGGTGACGGGGCGGGGCATCTTGTCGGTGCAGGGGACGACGTTGCCGAGGAACTCCAGTGTGCGGCGCACGCACATGTCTTTGCCTGCGCAGACGCAGAAGATGGGGAACATGCCACGCGATACGAGTCCGGCGCGGATGCCAGCGCGCATGTCGTCTTCGGAGAGGGTGCCCTCGTCAAAGAACTTCTCCATGAGCGTGTCGTCGTGTTCAGCGGCGGCCTCGATGAGCGCCTTGTGCAGCTCGGTGGCTTTCTCCATCTCTTCGGCAGGGATATCGAGCACGTCCGGCTTGCCGCCTTCGGGTTTCCAGCGATACATCTTCATCTTCAGCACGTCGACCACGGCGTTAAACGCGTCGCCTGTCTGCACGGGGTACTGGATCTGTACGGCGCGGGCGCCGTAGTTCTCTTTCAGCTGCGACACGGTGTTGTCGAAGTCGGCCTTGTCGTTGTCGAGCTGATTCACGACGAAGATGACGGGCTTATGGAACTGCTCGGTGTAGCGGAACTGGTTGATGGTGCCTACTTCAACGCCGTACTGTGCATTGACGACCATCAGCGCCGTGTCCGTCACATTGAGTGCCGAGACGGCTCCACCGATGAAGTCGTCCGAGCCCGGGCAGTCGATGAAGTTCAACTTTAGCCCGTTCCATTCGACACTGAAAACGGTGGAGAAGACCGAGTAGCCGTAGTCTTTCTCCACCGGGAAATAGTCGCTCACCGTGTTGCCGGCTTCTACCGTGCCGCGGCGCTTGATCACTCCGCCCTCAAAGAGCATGGCCTCCGCGAGCGTGGTTTTGCCCGAGCCCGAACTCCCCAGGATGGAGATGTTCTTGATTTCGTTTGTCTGATAAACTTTCATCGTAATCTGTGTTTTTAATGATGGATAATCTTTTTCGTCGCTAAGTCGGGGTCATTCCCGAACAGCGGGACAAAGAAAGCCCGTTTGCGCAGAATGCCTGCGGGGAAAAGGCGCATGGGGGGCGAGATCTACATTTGCGCACCAACCCTCCACCCTCTATCATGGCCGGCATCTACATCCACGTCCCCTTCTGCACGCAGCGCTGCATCTACTGCGACTTCTATTCCCAAACCGACATGGCTCGCCAAGCGGACTACCTCCGCGCTGTCCGACGCGAATTGGAGATGCGAGCCGACGAGCTCGATGGCGAACCCGTGGAGACGATCTACTTCGGCGGTGGTACCCCCTCGCAACTCCGCGGGGAAGATCTCGGAGCCATCGTCCGAACCATTGGCAGGCATTACTCCCTTGCGAATCACTGCGAGGTCACCCTCGAGGCTAACCCGGACGACCTGACCGACGCTTACCTCCGCGACCTCTTCGCAAACGTCATCATCGATCGCATCAGCCTTGGCGTGCAGAGCTTCAGCGATGCCGACTTGCGCTTCCTGAACCGCAGGCACGATGCCGCCGGAGCCATCGAGGCTGTTCGCCGCCTACAGGATGCGGGGGTGAAGGACATCAGCATCGACCTGATCTACGGCCTGCCCGGCCAGACACCGGAGGCTTGGGTGCGCAACCTGGACGTGGCTTTTGGCCTCGGCGTGACGCACCTCTCGGCTTACCATTTGACTTACGAAGCGGGTACGCGCCTCGGGCGCATGCTCCAGCGCGGGGACGTCTGCCCCGTGGACGAGGACACGAGCGTCAGCCTCTACAGTCTGTTGACGGAGCGCGCAGCCGCGGCGGGATTTGTGCATTACGAGGTGTCGAACTTCTGCCGCCCGGGCTGGTTCGCGCGGCACAACACGGCCTACTGGACGGGCGCGAAATACCTCGGCATCGGCCCGTCGGCGCACTCGTACGACGGGCAGTCGCGGCGGTGGAACGTGGCATCGCTCGGGCGTTACATCGAAGGCATGGAGATCCGCCAGCCGCAGTATGAGCGGGAGGTGCTGGATGGGGATATGCGTTACAACGAATATATCATGACGCGGCTCCGCACGATGTGGGGCGTGCGCCTGTCAGTCATTCGGGAGGTGTGGGGCGAGTGTCGCGTGGCGCACTTCCTCCGTCAGGCCGCGCCTTTCCTCGCCGCCGGTCGGCTCGTTCGGCTGTCGGAAAACGACACGGTGCGCCTCACCGAGGCGGCCTTCTTCGTCTCCGACGGCATCATCAGCGAGCTGTTCGTCTAAACGAAAATCGAAAAGCTAAGCATGCCGGATACACACATCTCGGGCATGTGATTGCCGGCCGAAACCCGCTGGGTTTTGCCCCAAAATGATTTTCGAAGCCCGAAACCCGCCGGGTTTTGCTCCAAAATGAATTTCGAAGCCCGAAACCCACCGGGTTTTGTTCCAAAATGAATTTCGAAGCCCGAAACCCACCGGGTTTTGCCCCAAAATGATTTTTGAAGCCCGAAACCCGCCGGGTTTTGCCTCAAAATGAATTTCGAAGCCCGAAACCCACCGGGTTTTGTTCCAAAATGAATTTCGAAGCCCGAAACCCACCGGGTTTTGCCCCAAAATGAATTTTGACGGCCTTCCTCCTACCGGAAGCGCGTTGCCAATTCGTCGTCGGTAAGGATGATCAGCACCGGCTTGCCATCCGGCGTGATGCGGTTCGACTCCGTGGAGAAGAGCGTGGCGACCATCTCCTCCATCTCCTCCGTCGTGAGCGATCGACCCGGACGAATGGCTGCCGAGCGGGCCAAAGAGAGCGCCAAGGCTTCGGCCATCTCGTCGCCCACGGCATCTGGCGTATCCGCGGTACCGTCTACGAGCTCCTTCAGCAGTTCCGACGCTTTCACATCGCGGAGGCCTGAGGGGACAGCCGTCACGGAGTAGCTATTGCCCCCCATCGGACTCAGCTCGAAGCCGAGGCGGTGCAGGCCGTCAAGGAGCGAGGGCAGCAGCGCGGCCTCGGTGGGGGTGAGCTCCACCAGCTCGGGAAAGAGCAGCTTTTGCGACACAGCCGTATGCTCCCGTACGTTGCGTACGTAGCGGTCGTAAAGGATGCGCACGTGCGCGCGGTGCTGGTCGATCATGGCCAAGCCGGACTTGAGGGCGGTGAGGATGTAGCGGTTCTTGTATTGGAAGCACGCGGAGGTCGCCGTGGTCGGTTCAGGGAAGAGCGGGGCGGCAGGCGCGTCGGGCGTGGGGGAGGGGCTCTCGTTCGTGAAGTCTTGGTAGAGCTTTTCCCAGTTGCGATCCGGGGCGAGGGGCGCAGGTGCGGAGCGGAAGGGGTTGTAATGCGGGTTGACCTCCACGGCGGGTTGCCTCACGGCGGTGTGGTCGGCCGCGGGGTTGTAGATGGGGATGTCGAGGGCGCCCTCGGTGTCGAAGTCGATGCTGGGCACGGCGTTGAACTTGCCGAGCGCCTCGCGGACGGCCGAGGCGAGGATCTGCCAGATGGGTTGCTCGTTCTCAAACTTGATCTCGGTCTTGGTCGGGTGGATATTCACGTCGATGCCGGCGGGGTCGAGGGTGAGGTAGATGAAGTAGTCGGGCAGCTCGCCGGGCGGTGTCAGGCGCTCGTAAGCCTGCGTGACAGCCTTATGGAAATAGGGGTGGCGCATGTAGCGGCCGTTGACGAAGAAGTAGTTGCGATAGCCGCGGCGCCGGACCGTGTCGATGCGCCCGATGAAGCCCTCGATCTTGACGAGCGACGTCGTCGTCTCCACAGGCAGCAGGCGCTGGTTGAAGTGCTTACCGAAGACGTCCACGATGCGGCGGCGAGTGGGGGCGGCGGGCAGGTTCATCACCTCGGTGTCGTTGTGCATGAGGCGGAAGGTGAGGGCGGGGTTGGCTAAGACGACGCGCTCGAACTCGGTCATGATGTTGCGAAACTCCGTCTCGTTCGACTTGAGGAACTTCCGCCGGGCGGGGATGTTGAAGAAGAGGTTCTTGACGGAGAAGATGGCGCCCTCGGGGCAGGCGTCGGGGGCGATGTCGATCAGCTCGGAGCCTTCGATCGTGAGGCGTGTGCCTAACTCGGTGCCGCGAGCGCGTGTACGGAGCTCCACTTGTGCCACGGCGGCGATGGAGGGCAGTGCTTCGCCGCGAAAACCCATCGTGCGGAGCGAGAAGAGGTCTTCGGCTGCGGCGATCTTCGAGGTGGCGTGTCGCTCGAAGGCCATGCGGGCGTCGGTTTCTGACATGCCCTTGCCGTCGTCGATCACTTGGATCAGTGCGCGCCCGGCCTCCTTGATGTGGACGGTGATGTGCATGGCGCCGGCGTCTACGGCGTTTTCCATCAGCTCCTTCACCACGGAGGCCGGGCGCTGAATCACCTCGCCAGCGGCTATCTGGTTGGCGATGTGGTCGGGGAGTAAATGAATGATGTCGCTCATTCCAAGTAGTTAGAGGTAGTAAGGGCGCACAAGGTGCGCCCGGTAGTTATGTGGCCTTTGGCCACGGTAGTTAGATGTAGGGAAGGACCTATGTGTCCGCCCACACGATTCATCTGAGATAGAGGAACCAGTAGATGGCGGCTAGGATGGCAAGGAGCAGGAGGAGCCGCATGTTGCGATAGAGCCGATCGCGGGCGTCGTCGCCTTTTTCGCGGCTCTTCTTCAGGTGGTGCGTGCCCTCCACGAAGCTGCCGCGGATGGCCTCCTTGTATTGCTCGTAATCGCCCTCTTCCACGCCCATCTCCATCTTGACTTTGTGGATGCGCTTCTCGAGTTTCTCCTTGCGGGGATCCCAGTAGATGGGCTTGTGCTCGAATTGGCGTGGCTTGCGCACGTTGTAGAAAGAAAACATTCCCATGATCGGTTTGGATTATAGAGGCGCATTGAGGTGTGCCCGATTGTGATACATGATGTAGGGGCGAATCATTATCCCCCTACGGATAAACGATCGCTTCACCGATCACATCCGCTCTGGCATTTCGATGCCGAGGAGCGACATGGCGGTGAGGATCACTTTCGCCGTCTCGGCCGACAGCGTCAGGCGCAACGTCCGGACGCGTTCGTCGGCCTCGCCGAGGATCGAGTAATCGTGATAGAACTGATTGAACTCCCGTACTAAATCGTACGTGTAGTTGGCGATGCACGCCGGGCTGTACGTCTCGCCAGCCTCACGCACCACGTCGGGGAAGTCGGCCAGCGACTGCACCAAGGCTTGCTCTTTGGCGTTGATCGGCGTATCCGTGGGCAGCGTGGCGGGGAGGGCGAGCCCTTGCTCGGCGGCCTTACGCAAGACGGAACGGATGCGCGCGTAGGTGTACTGAATGAACGAGCCAGTGTTACCGTTGAAGTCGATCGACTCCTTGGGGTTGAACAGCATGTTCTTCCGTGGGTCAACCTTCAGGATGAAGTATTTCAACGAGCCGAGGCCGATGATGCGAATAATATCGTCCGCCTCCTCGCGGCTGAGGCTGTCGAGCTTGCCCAGCTCGTTGGAGATGTCGTGCGCTGTGGCCGTCATCTCGTCCATCAGGTCGTCCGCATCGACGACGGTGCCCTCGCGGCTCTTCATCTTGCCCTCGGGCAGCTCCACCATGCCGTAGGAGAAGTGGATCAGCCCGCGGCCGAAGGCGAACCCGAGCTTGTCGAGCAGCAGGGAGAGGACTTGGAAGTGGTAGTTCTGCTCGTTGCCGACGACGTAGATCATGCGGTCGATGGGGTAATCGTCGTAGCGGAGCTTGGCGGTGCCGATGTCTTGCGTCATGTAGACTGAGGTGCCATCGGCGCGCAAGAGGAGTTTCTCGTCGAGGCCGTCGGCGGTGAGGTCGGCCCAGACGGAGCCGTCGGGGCGACGGTAGAAGAGGCCGCGCGAGAGGCCCTCGAGCACTTTGTCGCGCCCCTCGAGGTAGGTCTGCGACTCGTAATAGATCTTGTCGAAGCTGACGCCCATGCGGCGATACGTCTCATCGAAGCCGGCGTAAACCCAGCTGTTCATCGTGGCCCAAAGGGCGCGCACCTCTTCGTCGCCGGCCTCCCAACGGCGCAGCATCTCGCGCGCCTCGGCCATGAGTGGCGACTGGGCTTCGGCCTCCTCGCGGGTCAGTCCCGTGGCCTCGAGCGTGCGCAGCTCCTCGCGGTAATGCTTGTCGAAGAGCACGTAGAAGTCGCCCACAAGGTGGTCGCCCTTCTTGCCCGTCGACTCCGGCGTGGCGCCCTCGCCCCACTTCTTCCACGCGAGCATGGACTTGCAGATGTGGATGCCGCGATCGTTGACGATGTTCGTCTTGACCACCCGGTTGCCGTTGGCCTCGAGGATGCGGGAGAGGCTATAGCCGAGCAGGTTGTTACGCACGTGGCCGAGGTGGAGCGGCTTGTTGGTGTTCGGCGACGAGTATTCGACCATGACGAGCGGCGACTCGGCAGTGATGGGCCGGGTGCCAAACGTGTCGTCGGCATGGATGGCGCCGAGTGCTTCCACCCAGCGGCTGCCGGCGATGGTGAGGTTGAGGAAGCCTTTGATCACGTTGAAGTCGGCCACGGCGGGCTCGTGCTCGCGGAGGTAGTGGCCGATCTCGCGGGCCGTCTCTTCGGGCGACTTCCGGGATATGCGCAGGAAGGGGAAGACGACGAGGGTGAGGTGGCCCTCAAACTCCTTCTTCGTCTTTTGCAGCGCGGTTTGTTCGGGCGCAGCGGTGTGGTTGTAGAGCGCCTCGATGGCAGCCCGTACGGCGGCCGAGAGTTGTTGTTCGATCATCATTTTTGTGTAGTATAATGTAGTTAGGAGTAGTTAGAAGGAGTGAGAAGTAGCCGTGCATCACGCGGTCTGCTGCTCCTTTTTTTGACGGGGGCAAAGGTAAGTCGGCGGTTTACGCAGTCCAAAGTGAGGCTTCTGCGGACGCCGGTGAATTAGGCCGGGTACATGTAGGGGCGTATTGCATACGCCCTCGCGGAGGCAGCGAAGTTTGGGTCAAACCAATGGTTTGGAGCGAAACCGACCTCCGATTTGGGCCAAACCAATGGTTTGAAGCCAAACCGACCTCCGATTTGGGCTAAACCAATGGTTTGGAGCGAAACCGACCTCCGATTTGGGCTAAACCAATGGTTTGGAGCGAAACCGACCTCCGATTTGGGTCAAACCAATGGTTTGGAGCGAAACCCACCCCCGATTTGGGTCAAACCAATGGTTTGGAGCGAAACCCACCCCCGATTTGAGCTAAACCAATGGTTTGAAGCAAAACCCACCTCCGATTTGAGCTGCGCACATGCGATGTAAGGGCGCAGGCACCCCCCTACCATGTCAACAATCCGTCGCCCATCTAAAGCCCCCCTCCCTCCCCGGGTAATCATTAAGAATCAATCGAAGGCAAACGGATACGCCTCATAGATCCGCTCCATGTTGTCAAGCATGCTTCGGAGGCGAGCGTCGATGAGCGCCCAGTCGTAGCTGCCCCGCAGGGTAAGGATCGGCTCCCGCTCGCGGATGTCGTCGTAATAAGTCAGGGCCTTCAGTGGAGAGATGGGGTTCATGCCGCGGTACTTCGCATCGTAGGCGCGGAGCATGTCGCCGAGGGAGAGGCGGGTGGAGAGGCAGGCCACGTCGACGAAGTCTTTGAGGCGCGTGCCCGAGTCAGCGATGGCAGAGAGCTTCATGGCCGCGATGTCGCGGAGGCTGCAAAGCCGGAGGCCGTCCGCTTCGTGGACAGGCTCGAGGAGTGGATAGGTGTAGGTGATACAATCGATCTTGATTCTGCCGACCGTCCCCTTCACGGTGCTTTCGCGGACGAATGCATTCGACAGGCCGTACTTGTCGGCCAAATAGGCGCGCAGCTGTGGGGCGTCGAAGGGGCGGAGGGTGAAGAGGCCGAGGTCGATGCTCCTGCGATGACCCATGTAGAGCGCCAGCGCCGTGCCGCCGACGAGTGAGAAGTCTCGCAGCGCCTCGTCGCACATCAGCCACCTCAGCGCCTCAAGCGTTCCGCTCTCGATTGATTCCGTGTGTAGCATGCCAGTTCTTCTTTCTTGAGATGAAACAATTGACAGACCCAGTTCATGTCCATCGCCGAGAGGCGAGGCAGGCGGCGCACCACCTCGCGCAGGGGCTCGAAGCCGCCGTAGCGTTGCAGCAGCGCGTAGTAGTCGCTCACGTTGCCCCGCTCGATGACGCGCTCCACGACGGTGGGCTTCATGTACTCCCAGTCCCACTCGGGCGCGTCGGTGTCGTACTCCCAAAGCAGTGCCTTGGAGATCTCCTCAGGACGGTGGGTTTGCCAGTCTTCAAACATGTGGTGGGTGGAGATGAATAATTATGCCGGATACACGCCTCTCGCAGCGTGTACCCGGCATTTTTCGTTTTCCGGTTTACCGATCAGAGTCCGCGGCCGTGGCAGTTCTTGTACTTCTTGCCGCTGCCGCAGGGGCAGGGGTCGTTGCGGCCGACCTTCTTCTCCACACGGACGGGCTCTTGCGACTGACGCGGTGCGGGGCCGGTGGGCGGCTGCTGCTGCGCGCCTTCAGAGCCAGCTCTGCGCGAGGAAGCGGGCGCATCGGCGTCGTCCTTCTCGGTGCGATAACGGCTCATGTCCGTGCGGCGCTCGGGGGCAGCCTGACGCACCCGCGGGGCGGACGGACGCTCGTCGTTGGGCTCCTCTTGGACGGGGATCTGGCCCCGCATGAGGATGGCGACCGTCTTGCGGTTCATCGTCTCGACCATCGTCTTGAAGAGGTTGTAAGCCTCGAGTTTGTAGATCAGCAGCGGGTCTTTGTTCTCGTAGCTGGCGTTCTGGACAGACTGGCGGAGGTCGTCCATCTCGCGTAGGTGCTCCTTCCACGCCTCGTCGATGGTGAGCAGCGTGACGGCCTTTTGGAAGGCCTTGACGATGGCGCGCGAATGGGTGTCGTACGCCTCCTTGAGGTTGCACGAGACGTTGTACATGCGCTTGCCGTCGGTCACGGGGATCATGATGTTCTCGTACATGGCGCCTTGGTTTTCGTAAACCTGACGGATGACGGGGTCGGCCACCTGCGCCATGCGCTCCATGCGGCGCTTGTATTGCTCCATGACGGCCTTGAAGACCTGCTCGGTGAGGTCGTCGGTTTTGGCCTCGCGGAAGGTCTCCTCCGTGACGGGGCACTCGAGGGCGAAGGTGCGGAAGAGCTCCAACTTGAAGCCGTCGAAGTCGCCCGCTTCGCGCGACTGCTCGACGAGGGCCACGGTGGCGTCGTAGAGCGTGTTCATCACGTCCAGTCCGATGCGCTCGCCCATGAGGGCGTGGCGGCGGCGGGTGTAGATGACGTTGCGCTGGGAGTTCATCACGTCGTCGTACTCCAAGAGGCGCTTACGGATGCCGAAGTTGTTTTCCTCCACCTTCTTCTGGGCGCGCTCGACGGATTTGTTGAGCATGCCGGCCTCGAGCACATCGCCCTCTTTGTGGCCGAACATATCCATTGCTTTGGCCACGCGTTCGGAGGCGAAGAGGCGCATGAGGTTATCCTCGAGGGAGATGAAGAAGACCGACGAACCGGGGTCGCCCTGGCGACCGGCGCGTCCGCGGAGCTGGCGATCTACGCGGCGGCTCTCATGGCGCTCGGTGCCGATGATGGCGAGGCCGCCCGCGTTGCGCACGTCGGGCGAGAGCTTGATGTCGGTGCCTCGACCGGCCATGTTCGTGGCGATGGTGACGGTGCCGAGCATGCGCTCTTCGGTGTGTTGCGTGCCGTCGGGATCGGTGATGGTGACGGTGCCGAGGGCGCTCTGTCCGGCTTGGGCCACGATGTCGGCCTCGCGGCGGTGCAGCTTCGCGTTGAGCACGCTGTGGGGGATCTTGCGGATGCTGAGCATGCGGCTGAGCAGCTCGGAGATCTCGACCGATGTGGTACCCACGAGCGAGGGTCGGCCCTCGTTGCGCGTGCGGACGATCTCGTCGATGACGGCGTTGTACTTCTCGCGCTTCGTCTTGTAGATCCGGTCGTTCATGTCCTG
Source organism: Tannerella sp. oral taxon 808 (assembly GCA_002890585.1). Classification (GTDB taxonomy): domain Bacteria; phylum Bacteroidota; class Bacteroidia; order Bacteroidales; family Tannerellaceae; genus Tannerella. Next base: position 37,663 of record MIQB01000002.1, on the reverse strand, counting down.
ACGAATGACGGGCTTGTTGGTGGGGATCACGACCACGTCGAGCTTGTAGATATTCCAGAGCTCGCCGGCCTCGGTCTCGGCCGTACCGGTCATGCCGGAGAGCTTGTGATACATGCGGAAGTAGTTCTGGAGCGTGATCGTGGCGAAGGTCTGCGTGGCGGCTTCCACCTTGACGCGTTCCTTGGCCTCGATGGCTTGATGGAGCCCGTCGGAATAGCGGCGGCCCTCCATGATGCGGCCCGTCTGCTCGTCGACGATCTTCACCTGCCCGTCTATCACGACGTATTGGTCGTCTTTCTCGAAGAGGGTGTAGGCCTTCAGCAGCTGGTTGATGGTGTGCACGCGCTCGCTCTTGATGGAGTAGTTGGTGAGCAGCTCGTCCTTCTTCGCCTGCCGATCGCCTTCGGTGCCTGGCATGTTGCTGATTTCGGAAAGTTGGGCGGCGATGTCGGGCAAGACGAAGAATTGCGGGTCGTCCATGTTGCCCGTCAGCAGGTCGAGGCCTTTGTCGGTGAGCTCGATGCTGTTGTTCTTTTCGTCGATCACGAAGTAGAGCTCGTCGGTCGCGATGTGCATGTTGCGCATGTTGTCCTGCATGTAGAACTCCTCGGTCTTGAGCATGCTCGTCTTGATGCCCGGTTCGCTGAGGAACTTGATGAGGGCTTTGTTCTTGGGCAATCCCTTGAAGGATCGGAAGAGGAGCAGGGAGCCTTCCTCCTGCACCTTTTTGTCGTCGCTCTTCATCTTCTGCTTGGCCTCGGTGAGGAGCTTGGTGCAAAGATTCTTCTGCGCATTGACGACGGTCTCCACCTTCGAGCGATACTCGTCGAAGAGTTGTTCCTCGCCCTTGGGCACGGGGCCGGAGATGATCAGTGGCGTACGGGCGTCGTCGATGAGCACGGAGTCCACCTCGTCGACGATGGCGTAGTTATGCTTGCGCTGCACGAGGTCTTTCGGGCTGATGGCCATGTTGTCGCGCAGGTAGTCGAAGCCGAACTCGTTGTTCGTACCGAAGGTGATGTCCGAGAGGTAAGCCTTGCGGCGCTCGTCGGAGTTGGGCTGATACTTGTCGATACAGTCCACGGAGAGTCCGTGAAACATGTAGAGCGGGCCCATCCATTCGGAGTCACGCTTGGAGAGGTAGTCGTTGACGGTGACCACGTGTACGCCTTCGCCGGTGAGGGCGTTGAGGAAGACGGGCAGCGTGGCGACGAGTGTTTTACCCTCGCCAGTGGCCATCTCCGCGATCTTGCCTTTGTGGAGCACGACGCCGCCGAAGAGCTGCACGTCGTAGTGGATCATGTCCCACTTGATTTCGTTACCGCCAGCCATCCAGTGGTTCTGATAGATGGCTTTGTCGCCGTCGATGCGGACGAAATCGTGGCGTGTAGCCAGATCGCGATCGAAGTCGGTGGCGGTGACGGTGATCTCTTCCTTCTCGACGAAGCGGCGGGCGGTGTCCTTGACGATGGCGAAGACGTCGGGCAGCACTTCGTCGAGCACCTTCTCGTATTGGTCGGCGATCTTCTTTTCGATCTCGTCGACCTCGGCCCAGATGGCTTCGCGCTGCTCGAGTTCCTTCTCGTCGATGCCTTGGCGCAGGTCAGCAATGCGCTTTTTGTCTTCGGCCACGTAGTCTTGGATGTGTTGGCGGATCTCGGTGGTCTTGGCGCGCAGCTCGTCGTCGGAGAGCTTCTGGATGGCCGGATAGGCGGCCTTCACGCGGTCGACGTAGGGGGTTATTTCTTTCAAATCTCGTTGCGACTTATTGCCGAACAACTTGGTGAGTATCTCGTTAAATCCCATGAGTGTTTGATGTGTTGTCTATTATATAAATGTATAGGGGGGATGAGGTGAGGGGGATATGGCAAAAAGGGTGCCATCCGTCCGCGGTGGGACGATTTGTGTTTAGCTGTTGGGGTATCCGTTTACCTGATCTCAGGCAGCGGATATTCTTTGCACGCGTTGGGCGATCGGATGCGCATGATGTGCGTGACAGTCGGGGCGATCTCGACGGCTTTGACTTCGCGGTAGATGTGTTGCGGCTTGATGCCGCTGCCGAAGAAGATGACCGGTGTGGGCACGGCCTGGTTGCGGATCACTTTGGGGTTGTCTTTTGCGTTATCGTCATGCACTACGACCCATCCTGGGTTGAGCGCCAGCAGCAGGTCGCCCCGCCCTGTGCGGTATGTGCCGCGACTGAGGTCGGCCATGTCCTCATTCCACATGCCTGAGCGCAGCGCCATGTCGGTCGTGACGCGGTCTACGCCGCTGAACTCCTGGAGGAAGGTGGCGGCGCGCGCTTGTATTTCGGCCAAGTCGATCTTGGCTTCTTCGATGGCTTTGTGGTTGAGGTAGATCTGGTTGTCATAATACCCCGTGACCCAACTTTTCTGGCCGTAGATGGCCATGAGGTACATGTTGAGCAGGGTCAGGCAGCGTTTGGTGTTGAACTCGCCTCCGGCCGACCGTGCGTCGTCGGGGCGGATTTCTTCGCTTTCGAAGCTGCCGGTGCCGGTGAGCACGAAGAGCACGTTCGACAGCCCGACTTTCTTCTCGACGGCGTCGATGAGGCGTTCTAACTCTTTGTCTAAGCGGTGATAGAGGTCTTGGATTTCGCGCGTGTTGCCGGAGTAGCGGATGCCGCGGTAGTTGCCGGCGTAGAAGGTGAGGGCTACGAAGTCGGGTGTGGGGCGTGTGCCGAGGGCTCCGTATTCTAAGAAGTGTAGGAAGAGGCAGTTAACTTCTTCGTTGCCGAAGGGTGAGGTTTTGAGGTCGGGGTAGCAGCCGGCGGTGTTGGCCTTGAAGGTGTACTGGAAGGCTGTCGTTCCGGAGAGGCAGGGCAGGGCGTCGTACTTGTCGGCTGGGAGGGCTGGCTGCCAGACGCGTGTGCCGAGTCGGGCGGGCAGTGATTCGTTGCTGTTGTTGTACTTCTCGACGTACCAGGGTACTCCTTTATAATAGGTTGTGGTGGCCCAGCGTCCGTTGTAGTTGTCGATCCAGAAGGCGCCGTTGGCGGCGTGTCCGGCGGAGAGGATGGCGGCCTCGGCGTCGGGGGCGATGGCATAGACCTCGCTGCGTCCGCCGGAGAGGATCTTTAGTTCGTCGCCGATGGTGGCGGCTTGGAGGCGTTTGGGGGAGTAGTGATCGCGGGTGAAGTTGCCGAGGTAGTCAGGGTCGTAGAGTTGGGAGGTTTCTTTGGCTGTCTCGAAACTGTAGGTTTTGAGTCCGGTGATGCCGTGTGTCGAGGGGTAGGTGCCGGTGAAGAGGGTGGCGAGGGCGGAGGCTTGGTTGAGGTTGGTGAAACCGAAGCGGACATTGTGGCAGACGGCGCCCTCTGCCATAAGGCGGTTGAAGCCGCGTTCGCCGAAGGTGTGTCGGAAGTATTCGATGTAATCTCCCCGCAGCTGGTCTACGGTGATGAAGATCACCAGCTTGGGTGCGCGTTGTTGTTGTGCCTGGATCTGTGTGACGGCCAGTAGGGTGAGCAGGGATGATAGGATTTTCCTCATTTATTCAAACCGGATTTTCTTTCTTCTTGTCAGGTTTCTCCCTGAGCGTATGAGCAGGGTCAGCATCAGGGGGATGAATGTTAGGTTGGCGTGCTGTGGGATGATGAAATAGCCCACTGCTGCGGCCAATAGCGCGGCGAAAGTAAGGAAATGGTATACATAGGTTGCCCGTTTCCAGCGTTTTGAGGCGACGAGGACGAGGCCGACAAGGTGGAGTGGGTGGAGCCAGAGGAGCGTCACGTTGGGCCACATGGCGGGGTGGACGGAGAAGAAGGCGAGGAAGGCCAGGACACAGCCGGCGAGGCCTGCGGGGAGGAGGAGCAAGCAGTCGAGCCAACGATAACAGGCTTCGCGTCGGACCTCGAGGAGGGTCAGCAGCGCGACGATGATGAAGAGCAGCAGGCTGCACACGAGTGGTGTGAAGAAGTCGGGTGCGACTTCTGGGGCTGTTTGTTCTGACAGTAGGCGGGTGGAGGCGACGAGGCGGTGCTTTGATCCGTCGGGCGTGATGACCCAGGCTCCGTCGAAGGCTTGGCGCAGCCGCTCGGGGATGAAGAATGATTCGCGCAGGTGCATCGGCCTGTCGGCGGGGGCACCCACTACGAGGTCGCAGCCGAAGGTGAGCCATGGGTGGTGGCGGGTGCAATGGTTGATTACGTCGCGAAAGGTTTCCACCTCGCGTCGTTCTTCATAGGCGATGGATCCGTTGACGGCGCGTTCGATCATCGCGGCTGGGCGTGTGGCGCAGTTGTCGAAGAAGAAGTTGTAGCGATAGGTGCGGTTTTCCGGTCGGGCGTTCTCCAGGAGGGCGTCCATGAGGCGTTGCCGCTCGGCGGAGTCGAGGGCGAGTGTTTGTTCGGAGACTTGGCTTCCGCGGGCGCGGTATTCGGCGAGGAAGTGCTCGAAGTCGCTTCCGCCGAGCATGTAGTCCGTCTCGCCGCGGGCGAAGCGGTAGATGAAATGCGGCTTGGAGAAGTCGAAGAGGCCGTAGTTGAACACGAAATCGATCGGGCGCGTGGAGTCGCTCGCGGGGTGCATGTCGCGCACGCGGATGGCGGTGTGGCCGTAGAGCATGTAAGCCTCCTGGTCGGAGGGGGAGCAGGTCAGCAGACTGATCTCGGCGGCGTTGCTTAGGCGGACGTTCTGCCCGGACGCGTTGAAGGTCAGGGTGGCAAAGAGGCCGATGAGGAGGGCCTGCCATGGGTGGGTAAATCTCATTGTCATCGTTTCGTTTTTGTGGGGGAGGTTGCGGCCGGGGGGCTTATTCCGTTGCTGCCGCAAGGGGTGAGTAAGTGATGTGCCCTGTAAATCAAGGCGTGGCAAAAGTAATTACGCCCCGTTATCCATGCGTGGCGGACGTTATCGCAGAAAAACGCCTTGTCCCCTGAGGAGACGGGGGTGTCATCTTGAAATTACGGCCTATCCCCTGAGGGGACGGGGGTGTCATCGCAAAAAAACGCCTTGTCCCCTGAGGGGACGGGGATGTCATCGCAAAAAAAGTCCCTATCCCCTGAGGGGACGGGGATGTCATCTTGAAATTACGGCCTATCCCCTGAGGGGACGGGGATGTCATCGCAGAAAAACGCCTTGTCCCCTGAGGGGACGGAGGTGTCATCGCAAAAAAATGCCCTATCCCCTGAGGGGACAGGGGTGTCATCGTGAATTTAGTCCCTATCCCCTGAGGGGACGGGGGTGTCATCGCAAAAAAACGCCTTGTCCCCTGAGGGGACGGGGATGTCATCGCAAAAAAAGTCCCTATCCCCTGAGGGGACGGGGATGTCATCTTGAAATTACGGCCTATCCCCTGAGGGGACGGGGATGTCATCGCAGAAAAACGCCTTGTCCCCTGAGGGGACGGAGGTGTCATCGCAAAAAAATGCCCTATCCCCTGAGGGGACAGGGGTGTCATCGTGAATTTAGTCCCTATCCCCTGAGGGGACGGGGGTGTCATCGCAAAAAAACGCCTTGTCCCCTGAGGGGACGGGGTGCATCTTTAATTATCAATGATGAGTGGTTTATGGTTGCGCCGATACGATGATGGATGAATGGGCGATCCCCGGCTGAGAATTAATCATCGACGATTGACCATTCAGCTATCGTAGGCCTTCATGCAAGATCTCGACCATGATCGGTCGGGCGCCCCCCACGAAACACTCCACCGCGATGACCATCAAGATCAACCCCATGAGGCGCATCATGACGTTGTTGCCCGTCTCGCCTAAATAGGGCACCAAGCGGGTGGAGAAGCCCAGGATGAGGTAGGCGAAGAGGTAGATGAAGGCGATCACGGCGATGAGTATGCCCTTCATTTCGATCGTGTGTGCGTCTTGCATCAGCACGATGGCGTTGGCGATGGCGCCGGGGCCGCATAGCATGGGGATGGCCAGCGGTGTGACGGAGATGTCGTTGGCGTAGGTCTTGATTTCTTCTTTTTTCAGGCGGAGGGAGGTGTAGCGTGCCTCCAGCATGTCGAACCCGATCTTGAAGATGATGACGCCGCCGGCGATGCGGAAGCCGTTCGTGGAGATGCCGAAGAATTTGAAGAGGAATTGCCCGGAAAAGGTGAAGACCATGAGCGTGATGAAGGCCACGATGGTGGCGCGGCGGACGATGGCGCGGCGTTGACGCTCGTCTAAGCCGTTCGTCATGGTCAGGAAGACGGGCATGGTGCCCAGCGGGTTGGTCAGCGTGAAGAACGACGTGAAGCAGAGCAGTGCGAAGGTGATCAGAGAGGTGTCCATGAGGGGATTGATGTGAAGTGATTCTTCTGTCGGATTCCGGTGGCCGTCTGCCTCTGGGTGGCGTGCGTGCCCAGGGCCGTGCGGATTTCCGGGGTTGTCGGGGCATAAAAAAACAAAGGCCTTACAAATTGGTTTTGTAAAGCCTCTGTCTACTGCATTGTTTAATCGAAAGAGCGGAAGACGGGGCTCAAACCCGCGACCCTCAGCTTGGAAGGCTAATGCTCTATCAACTGAGCTACTTCCGCATGGTTACTTCTGGCGATCCGTCCCCCCGATGGGGGAGGTGGGCAGTGATGGATTCGAACCACCGTAGGCGTAAGCCAGCAGATTTACAGTCTGCCCCATTTGGCCACTCTGGTAACTGCCCTTTTTCGTCAAACGCGGCGCAAATATAGATCTACTTTCCAGCCGTGCAAATTCTGCGTGTGAAATCGACCATCTTAATGGCGGTCACAGCGGCTTCGTCGCCCTTGTTGCCGTAGCGGCCTCCACAGCGATCTTCGGCCTGCTTCAGGTTTTCAGTCGTGAGCATACCGAAGATGAAGGGGATGTCGCCTGCGAGGTTCAGCCCCGTGACGCCTTGCCTTACGGCGGAGCAGACGTAGTCGAAGTGAGGCGTATCGCCGCGGATGACGCATCCGATGACGATCACGACGTCCACGTCTTGCGTCTGAGCCATCATTTTGGCGCCGAAAGTCAGCTCGAAGCTGCCGGGGACGCGCTCTATGCGGATGTTTTCTTGCTTGGCGCCGTGGCGTTCCAGCGTGTTGCAGGCTCCTTCCAAGAGCTTTTCTGTGATGTTTTGGTTCCACTCCGAAGCCACAATGCCGAAGCGCATGTCGGCGGCATTTGGCACGGTGTCGAAGTCGTATTCTGATAGGTTGTGATAGATAGTTGCCATGGGGAAAGCTGTTTTATTTCGATTGGGAAAGGATCGTGGCGCGGGTGATGTACTTATCGATGTCTACAGCCTCCATGGAGAGGTTGTATTTGTCGCGAATGGTTTCGTAGGCCTTCAGCGCGTCGGCATATTGCTTCATGGACTCGTAGGCGAGGCCAGCTTTCTTCAGGTAGATGGGGCTGATCAAGTCGTTGTCAGCTTTCGAGGCAGCCTTCTCAAAGTAGCTGATGCCCTCTTTCGTGCGTCCGGTGCTGACGTAGCAGTCGCCAATCAGTCCGATGATGGTGGGGGCGATTTGGGCGTCGTCGCCTTTGTACGCTTTCAGTCGTTGGATGGCTTTCTCGGGGTCGCCGAGGTGGTAATAGCAGATGCCGGCGTAGGCTTTGGCTAAGTTGCCGGTCTTGGTGCCGCCGTAGCGATCGATGATGGCCTCGAAGCCGTCGTAGTCAACGCCGTTGCCGTTCAGAGCCAACGCAAAGGAGTCCATCGCCAAGTATTGTTCGCCTTTGAAGATGGCCAGCTTGGCCTTTTCGGCTTGTGGCTTGGCGTAGAGGTAGTGGTAAGCCAAAATGAGACCGATCACGACGGCCACGGCTGAGATGCCGGCGATGATTTTTTTCTTATGCTTTTCAATGAACTCTTCCGATCGGGAAACGATTTCTCCTACTTCTATTTCCTTCTCTTCGTTTGTTGTCTTTTTCGCCATAACGATCTTTCTTCTTATTAGTTACTATTCGTTTATTACTGAAATTCAAGGCGCAAAAGTAATTTTTTGACCGAATGGCCTACTTCCGCTTATCCCGAATTTATTTTTGCCCCGCCCCATGGCTACATCACACGCATCATACCTCTGTATAAATATGATATTGAAGAAACTCTCCGTCCTGAACTATAAAAACATCCATCAGGCCGACATTGACTGCTCGCCGAAGATCAACTGCTTCTTCGGAAACAACGGCATGGGTAAAACGAACCTGCTTGATGCCATCTATTACCTCTCTTTCTGCAAAAGCCACGTCTACACCACGGATGAGCGGCTCGTCCGACGCGACGAAGCGCTCTGTGTCTTGCAGGGCGAATACCTCTTTGGCGACCGCACGGAGTCCATCTTCTGCTCTATCCCGCGCGGAGGGCGCAAGCAATTCAAGCGTAACCAGAAGCCTTATCCCCGCCTGTCGGACCACATCGGGCTGCTGCCGCTCGTGATGATATCGCCGTCGGATGCGGAGCTGATCCGTGGGGGGAGCGATGAGCGCCGCCGGTGGATGGACATGATCCTCTCGCAATACGATGGCGCCGCCATGCACGCGCTCATCCGATACAACAAGGCGCTCCAGCAACGCAACCGCATGCTCCGCGAACAGCAGACAGACATGGCTCTCTATGAGGTGCTCGAGATGCAACTCGCACAGTACGGCCGACTGATCTTCGATGTACGCACGCGACTCATCGAGGAGTTTCTGCCCTTCTTCAACGAATACTACCGGGCCATCGGGCGGGAGGATGAGGAGGTGGGGTTGCGCTACGTGTCGCAGTTGCAGACGGTAGACATCGAGGAGGAGCTGGCGCGCAATCGCGAGCGCGAACTCCGGGAGGTGGGCTATACCACCACGGGCGTTCATAAGGATGACTTAGAGATGACGCTCGACGGGCTGCCGATGCGCCATCTCGGTTCGCAGGGGCAGAACAAGACGTGCCTCGTGGCGCTCAAGCTTGCGCAGTTCACCTTCCTCGCAGCCAAGAACTCTACCATGCCCATATTACTGCTCGATGATATTTTCGACAAGTTGGATGCTGCACGCGTGGAACACATTGTGCAGCTCGTCGGAGAGGAGCGCTTCGGGCAGATCTTCATCACGGATACTAACCGTAATTACTTGGATAGCATACTTGAATCGGTCCGTAAAGAGTACGCCATGTTTCACGTTGATCGTGGGACGGTGATGGCGATGGGGGGCGGCCGATGAAACGTGTCAATGCCCGCAGCATCGGCGAACTGATTCGTGAGTATTGCGCCGAAAACCCGCTGATGAGCAAGCGCCTTGACGAGGTGCGCATCATCAACGCGTGGCGCGAAGTGCTCGGCCCTGGCGTGGCGAAAGAGACACGCAGCATCTACGTGCATGAGGATACGCTCCACGTCGTACTTAATTCGGCTGTCCTGCGCAGCGAGCTGATGATGTGGCGCGACCGGCTCGTCCGCAACCTTAACGAAAAGGCTGGCGCCGATGTGATCCGCGAGATCCGCTTCCGATAACCCCCCCGCACCGATATATACACAATGCCGGCTGCCCCACGCGCGACGAACGCGGAAGGCAGCCGGCATTTTTTGCTCCAAAAAGGAGATCAGTTCACGCGATCGATCTTCCGATCTCCTTGCAGGAAGCCGAGGACGTTGTTGCAGAGCTCGTGCACCATCTCCACGCGCGAGTCGTACGTCTGGGTGCCGATGTGCGGCGTGAGCGTGACATTATCTAAGGCGAACAGCTCCGGCGACGGCACGTCGTTCTGCTCGAACACGTCCAGGCCCGCGGCGGCGATCTGGCCCTCTTTCAGTGCCTGGACGAGCGCCGGCTCGTCGACCACCGCCCCGCGCGCCGTGTTGATCAGGATCGCCGTGGGCTTCATCATCGCCAGCTCGCGGGCGCTGATCAGGTGACGCGTCTCGGGGGTCAGGGGGGTGTGCAGAGAGAGCACGTCGGCGCGGCGGATCACTTCGTCTTTCTCCGCGTAGGTGATGCCCCGTTCGCGCTCCTCCGCCTCGCTGAAGCGGGTGCGTTTGTTGTAGAGCACCGTCATGCCAAACGCTTGGCAGCGCCGCGCCACTGCTGCGCCGATGTTGCCGTAGCCCAAGATGCCCAGCGTTTTGCCGAAGAGGTTGACCCCGAGGCGGCAGAGGCGTCCGCGCTCGATGGCGCCCCGGTCGCGGCGGAAGGTGCGATCCCACTCTGCGATGCGTCGCGAGCAGCTCAGGAGCAGCGCCAGCGCCAGGTCGGCCGTAGGTTCGATGACGGACCGCGGCGTGTTCGTCACCACGATGCCTTTCGCGGCCGCGTAGGCTGTGTCGATGTTGTTGTAGCCGACGGCGTAGTTCGCGATTAGCTTGAGCGAGCGGCCGCAGTCGATCAGGTCGCGGCCGACGGGGATGTCGAAGACGGAGCAGAGCACGTCGCAATCGCCGATGCGCTCGGCGATCTCAGCCTGAGTAAAGTCGCGCCCACGGGGCGGAAAAATCACTTCGTGTTTGGAGGTAAGCGCTTCAAAACCTTCGCTTACGGTGTCGAATGCCACTAAAATCTTTGCCATTTTCTTTCTGTATTTGATGTGATAAAAATATCCTGCGCCCCATGCGCGGGGCGATGCCCTCTCCCCGCATGCTCACGGGTGCTGTTTTCGGTATTCCCTGTCTGCCCAGTCGATCACTTCTTTCGCTTGGTTCATGCCAGACTCCACCATGCCACAGCTCAAATTGCCGTCGCCGATCAGCACCTTTTGTAGCGTCTCATGCGTATAAAACAGTGGCTTGGACATCTTCGGGTCGCATTGGGTGACTGCTTCCATATAATCTTCAAACCTGACTTGCCGGCGCATTTTGCGTTTCGCTTTTACCTCCGGCAGCCCGTCGAGCGCTGCCCGCACGCCCTGCCAGGCCACCCTTCCCGCCATGCGCACATACTTCGGGTCGTCGTAATAGTCGCCGTCCTTGCCGGCCTTTTCGGAGAGGATTTGCCGCGAGTTTTCCAAGTAACGCTCGGCCTCCTTGATCGGATTGTCTTGCACTTTCGTCATGGGTCAAAATGTTTTGAGGGAATGGCTTACAAAAGTAGGGGCACCCTCGTTTTCTCCGCGCAAACAGCCTTGAAATTTCCCCGAATCCCCCCATCGATCCGAATGATGGCCTTTAGAGGGCCTAAACGGGTAATGCTTAGATTATAAACAGTAACCCCAAAAAGTATCCATCTACTGTTTTGTTTATAGACAGGCTTATCAAAAATATTTATCCTACTGCCTATAATCAGATCATTGTGTATAACCTATTTAGAGGTACTGTTTATGATCAAAGTAGTATGTCTAATATCCTTAGAGCATCTGCCTATAATATAATTAGATAGTATAAGAATGTTAGGCATGCTGTTTTGATCATAGACAGCGTACCAAAAATCTATTATAAGCCTGTCTATAATATAAACGGACAATCTAAGGATTTTGGTCATACTGTTTTGATCATAGACAGTATCCCAAAAGTCTATGCTAAGCCCGTCTATAATATAAGCAGATGCGCTAAGAAAGTTGGACATACTGTTTTGATCATAGACAGTACCTCAAAAAGAATATACATGGTGATTTGATCATAGACAGTAGGATAAATGTTTTTGATAAGCCTGTCTATAAATAAAACAGTAGGTAGATGCTTTTTATGGTTGCTGTTTATGATCTAAGCAGCACCTATTTGAGCCGTATAAAGGCTATCAAGTCGATTGCCGGGGGATTCAGGGGCATTCGTAAAGCCCATCGCTGCGGCCGACGGAGGCTGGGGGCGCGGGCTATCTTTGTCGCGGATTCAAAAAGATGACAGATGAAAAGATGGATGACGGCCGCGATGATCGTGTGCGCGATGGCGGCAAAAGGACAGACGTATGAGGCGGAGGTGCGGTCGAACCGCGTGGGGGCGCTCGAGGTGCGGGTGGCCGGGGAGCGATTGTCGGAGCCGTACATCGAGCTGGATGGGGGGCGGCAGATCGAGATCGCGTTCGACATGCTACAGCCCGAGGCGGGCGAGCGGCTGGCCTATTCGGTGGTGCATTGCGACGCGGACGGGCGGCGGTCAGCGCTGGCGCCGATGGAGTACATGGACGGGTTCAACGGGCTGGAGGTGGACGACGAGGCGCCGTCGTTCAACACCACAGTGGCGTACAGGCATTACCGCCTCAGGCTGCCCAACGAGCAGGTGCGGCTGAAGGTGTCGGGGAATTACGCGGTGGAGGTGTATGCCGAGGGGCAGCCGGAGCGGGTGCTGCTGCGGGCGCGGTTTGGCGTGGTGGAGCCGCAGGTGGAGATCCGCGGGGAGGCGACGGCGAACACGGATGTGGCGCTCAACCGCGATGTGCAGCAGGTGCACTTCACGGTCGACACGAAGGCGCTGACGGTGCGTTTCCCGCAGCGGGAGCTGAAGGTGTTCGTGGAGCAAAACGGCCGGCCGGACACGCGTGTGGGCGACTTGCAGCCGACATCGATCGGGGGTACGCGGTTGGGCTATGAGCATGACCGGCGGCTGATCTTCGAGGCGGGCAACGAATACCGGCGGTTCGAATGCCTCACGTTTCGCTACGCGGGGATGGGCGTGGAGCGGATCGGCTTCGTCAACCCGTATTACTACGTGGATTTGCGGCAGGATGGGCCTCGGCGGATGTACGTCTACGATGAGGATCAGGATGGGCGCTGCTTCACGGCGTGCAGCGGCTGCGGGGAGGCTGAGAGGGAGGCGGATTACGGGGTGGTGCACTTCGCCTACGCCTCGGAGCGGCTCTCCGGCGGGGAGGTCTACTTGGTGGGCGACTTGGTGCAGAACCGCTTTGATGAGCGCAGCCGGATGGCGTACAACGAGGCGTCGGGGCGTTACGAGGCGGCGCTGCTGCTGAAGCAGGGATATTACAATTATGGCTATGCCTTCGTGCCGGATGGGGAGCGGCGCGGGCGAATGCCGGCGGGGGATGGGAGCTTCTACGAGGCGGAGAATGAGTACACCATCCTTGTGTATTACCGGCCGGCGGCGGGGCGATATGATCGGTTAGTAGGGCAGCTCACGATCGGGGGGCGGTGAAACGAATAACTAAAAATGAAAAGCTAAAAATGACCGAGCGCATGCTCGGCCGGAGAGCGTTTAAACATCAATAGATCATCATTCAATCACCATTAATCAATAGAGAAATGAAGCCAATCACGTTGTTTTACCTGAAGCAATGCCCGTTTTGCAAGAAGGCGCGGGCGGCGATCGATGAGCTGCAGAAGCAGGATCGCTATAAAGACATCCAGATCAATTGGATCGAGGAATCGGAGCACCCGGATGTGGCGGAGAAGTATGATTACTACTACGTGCCGACGTTCTACATCGACGGCCGCAAGGTGCACGAGGGCGGCATCTTCCCCGATGAGGTGAAGGCGGTATTAGAGCAGGCGCTGGAGGCATAGTGGCGACGGCGCTCTCTTGTTTTGTTATGGTGAGAGGTGCTTCTGTTGATTCTTCCCGGAGTGCCCCGTGTGTCAGAATTATCTTTGCGTACAAATCATTGACAACAACAGATGAAGACAAAAGCCATCGGATACCTCGAAGTAGCGCAAACCCTTATCAACAAACAGGAGGAGATCAACTGCACGGTAAGCGTTCATTGCTCCTATTATGCCGTGCTCATGTATATGAAATACATCTTGGCGCATACCGACAGGCAACAGCTGTCCTACGAAGAGCAGGACAAGCAGTCAAAAGAGGAGGGCTCGCATAAGTATATGATCGAGCAGATTAAGCAGCGAATCAGCCAGACGAAGAAGGGGCAGGAGTTTGCACAGTTCGTTCTCTTCCTGAAAAAGAAAAGGGTTGAGGCTGATTACAGCATCCGACAGTTCACCGTGGAAGAAAGTCTGGAGCTTAAACAACTGGCAGAAGGACTGATTGCTAAACTGAAAATGTATTTTGGGAACCTATGAAAGATCTTGAGTTAGAAAAGATCCTACGGCAATGGGCCGAGGACTTAGTCAGCCGTTACACATGGCTGACGATCCGATTCGAATACAGCGAAAAGGAGGGGGTCTATCTCGTCTCTTATTATCCCGAATGGAAGATTGAGAGAGACACCGATTTCGTCAGGGAATCAGCTGCGTTCGAGGATCGGATGAATGATCTGTACGACGAATTCAGCGCTCCCCTGTTTTGCTATGAAGAGAAGCTCTTCAAGCTGTCGCCTAATGCGGCGGTGATCCGCAGTAGCAAGCCGGAGCCAACGGTGTATCGTGAGGCGCGGAAGAAGCGGCGGCCGCAGCTGGTAGAGGAGCCGATGGAGGTGTGACTCCCATAATGATTATGCCGGGTACATGAAAGTGTGCTCGGCATTTTGCATTTCCTCGACCCGGCGCTTCATCGTCTCGATGTCGAGCACACCGTAGGCGAAGCCGCGGCGGGTGAGTTCGGGCGGGAGCGTGTCGTCGTATTTGTCGAATACGGGCGTCTCGTTCGGATAGAGCAGCTCCATGGGGTCGATGGGGTGGGCGATCTCTTCGCGGACGATGCGGTGGAAGTCGGCCTCGGAGACTTGCATGGTGAACTGCATGTAGTAGGGCCGCATGGAGTCGAAGCCCTTCAGGCCGAGGCGCTCGGCGCAGCGGATGCGTAGGAAGCGCTCAAGGGCGAGGAAGGCGTAGCTGCCAAGCCATGGCGTGAGGCTGTACATGTTTCCACCGAGCGAGATGAGCGGGCGGAGGCCGAGGCCGGCGTGTGTGGCGGCATGGCGTGCGGCGGCGAGCCGTGCGGCAGCGTTGGGCAGGAGGTAGGCGTAGCTATTGGTCTGTTGGAGCAGGAGGCGCATGCGCTCAAGGATGCGCGTGTCGATGTCGCCAGCCTCGTCGCCGAAATAAGCTGAGACGATGCCCCGCACGCGGTGGCAATAGACGATGTGGTGTTTGTAGTCCACTTCTTCCACCACCCAGACGTGGCCCGCGATGGCGATCTTGCTCATCACGGGCGGCGGCTTGACGATGGTGCCGAGCTCCTCGGAGTCGCAGCGGACGGTGTACTCTTCATTCTCACGAAAGACGGCGTAGAACTTGAAATCATTGACGACGCGTTCGCCGACCAAGCCGATGATGAGGCCGCCGCGATCGGTCAGTTGGATATGGTCGATGGCGAGGAGGTGGTGGAGGAGGGTGCGGAAATCATCTTGCGTGATGCGGTGGAAAGGGGGTAGCGTGAGGACGCGTGAGGCGAGTTCGGCGGGCATCATCTCGCCGCCGGCGGCCAGCGTGCTCATCGTCTGGTGATAGAGCAGGCTGTAAGGCAACCGACCCTTGCGCGGCGCTTCCACCCAGCGCTCTTCGATGTAAAGCTGCACTAAGGCGATGCCTTGCAGCAGTTTCCAGGGGATCGTTTCGGGGAGCAGGGCGCGCGGCTCGGGGTGATTCTCGCGCATGACGAACCACATCTCGGCCGGTGCGCCGCGTCGGCCGGTGCGGCCCATACGTTGCAGGAAGGAAGAGACAGTGGCGGGGGCGTCGATCTGGAAGGCGCGTTCCAAGCGACCGATGTCGATACCTAATTCAAGCGTAGAGGTGGTGCAGACGGCCAGTGGGCCATCGGCCTGCTTCATCAGCTCTTCGGCCTGGCGGCGGTAAGAGACGGAAAGGTTGCCGTGATGGATCAGGAAGCGGTCGGGCTCGTGGCGTGCCTCGCAGTATCGGCGCAGCGTGGCCGTGACCGTCTCGCACTCCTCGCGGGAGTTGGAAAAGATGAGGCACTTATGGCCGCGTGTATGTTCGAAGATGTAGCCCAACCCCGGGTCGGCTGCTTCGGGCGCAGTGTCTGTGGGGGGCTCATCGGCGGGATTGTTTTCGTTTACATCGATGGGGCAATCCGTGGCCAGCAGCGCGTCGGCAGCTTGCGGACCGTTATTGAAGAAGTGCTGCATGGAGAGGCGCCACTTCATCGGTACGTTCTGTATGCGTGGAATGACGGTGCGGCGCCGTGTGCCCGCGGCCAGGAACTGACCGACTGCTTCCGGATCGCCCACGGTAGCCGAAAGTCCCACGCGCCGCGGCTCAACGCCAGCTGCACGCGAAAGCCGTTCGATGAGGCACATCGTCTGTCCCCCGCGATCGCCGCGCAGGAAGGCGTGGATTTCGTCGATCACAATAAAACGCAAGTCGCCAAAGAGCGCCGCGAGCTGCGCGTGACGGCGTAGCAACATGGCCTCGAGCGATTCGGGTGTGATCTGAAGGATGCCCGAGTGGCGCCGCATGAGTCGCTTCTTCTCCGTGGGCGACACGTCGCCATGCCAATGCCAGACGGGGATGTCGCACTCGGCGCAGACGTCGTTGAGGCGCACAAACTGGTCGTTGATGAGCGCCTTGAGCGGGGCGATGTAGAGGCAACCGACGGATGCGGGCGGTTGCTCCTGCATGAGCGTGATGATGGGAAAGAAGGCGGCCTCCGTCTTGCCCGAGGCGGTGGAGGCGCAGAGCAGCACGTGGGCGTCGGTGCCGAAGAGGGCTTCGCCGGCAGCAGCCTGCACGGCGCGGAGCGTATCCCAACCGCTGCGGTAGATGAAGTCGCGGATGGCGGGGGAATAGCGTTCGTAGACGTCCATCAGAGGGAAAACTCAGCGAAGGCCGCATCGACCTCCTTGTCCTCTAACTCCGGCTTGGCGTAGGTGAACTCGTCCGACTGCAAGAGGCCAGCGAGCGTGAGGTCGGGGTGCGTATAAAGCAAGTCGAGCAGCTCGATGAAGTCGCGAATCACTTCGCGGGGTGTGATGTGCGTGTCGGCGCCGATGCGGGCGTATTCGGTGCGGATGAAAGAGACGAGGTCGTCGTCCTTGAGTCGCGGTTCGTACTCGTAAAGCCCCGCGTGGATGCCGGCGATCTTTTCCGTGAGCACCGTCATCTCCTCGGCCGTCAGCGCTTGCAGCCGGATCACGGGGGCGAGCAAATCGGGTGTGCCCTGTTCGCGAGCGAACTTGCCCTCTTGCAGCCGCGAGCGGAGTGCCTCGTAGCTGTAAATGCCACGCCTCGGGTCGGCGATGCTTTGCGGTGTACCGCTCATGATGGTGCCGATGTAGCGCGCCTTGCCTTGCAGGGCGTCGTTATACATGGCCAGCATCTTCTCGTAATTGTATTGCCGAGAGATGCTGTTGGGGATTTTGTACAGGTTCACCAACTCGTCTATTAAGACGATGAGGCCGCTGTAGCCGGCGCTGTGGAAGAAGAAAGCGAAGAGCTTGAGGTATTCATACCAGTTGTCGTCGGTGATGACAACGGTGACGCCCAGCTCACTGCGAGCCTCGGTTTTGTTCGCGTATTCGCCGCGGAACCACTTCAGCACCTTGCCCTTCAGTTCGTCGTCGCCCTCGGTGAAGGCGCGATAGTAGAGGGTGAGCAGGCGGGCGAAGTCGAAGCCGTGGACGAGGTCGTGCATGGTGCGGACGACGGCGAAGATTTGTTGCTCCACACGCGTGGCAAATTCGGGGCTGTCCGTGCTGCAATCGGCCGTCTCTGCCGTCTGCGTCTGCACGGCGCTGATCCATCGGTCGAGCACGGTGGCCAGTGCGCCGCCTTCGGGCTGCGTCTTTACGCTGAGGTTTTTGATCAACTCGCGATACGTGGCCAGCCCCTGCCCTTGGTTGCCAAAGAGGCGTCGCTCGGGCGATAGGTCAGCGTCCATCACCACAAAATTTCGATCCATCACATAGTTGCGCATCGTCTGCAGCAGGAAGGACTTCCCGCTGCCGTAGTTGCCCGCGATGAAGCGGAACGACGCGCCGCCCTCGCTGACGATGTCCACATCGCGGAGCAGCGCCTCGATCTCTTGCCGCCGCCCCACGGTGATGTAGGGCAATCCCACGCGAGGCACCACGCCCCCTTTGAGTGAGTTCACAACGGTCTGCGCAATGCGCCGCGGAATCTTCGTCGGTTTGTTATCCATATTTCTTGGGTTACGAATTACATGTTGCTGTGTCGGGGCGAGCCTTCCTGCGCCCGCCCGGGGTTGTATATATAAAGGTATGGGGGGCGGCTTACAGCCTTCGGCGCACATCGTCCAAATAATCCTCGATCACTTCCGGCCCCTGGCCCTGGTCAGCCACGACGACGTCTTGCAGCTCCTCCATCATCTTCTCGTTGATCCCCTCCGTCATCACGCCGACGGGCACGCGGATGTCGCGCAAGTAGCCCGCCCAGTCGCCCCCTTCGATCAAGAGACGCAGGAAGTGTCGCTCCTGCTCCGTGAACGAGGTGTCGGCAGCCGCAGTGGCTTCTGTTTCCGTTTTCGGCAGCGGTGGCGCCGCCTGTTTCTCGGCCGACTGGCTGGCTTCTGCCCGGTCATCATCCGTCAGGAGTGCCTCGCGAACGGCGTCAGCATCGCTGCGTATGCGGTCGAGCCGCGAGAGATCCACCTCCACCTCATCCCGGGCGCGCTGAGCTGCCTCACGAGCCGCTTCACGCTCGGCCGCAAGTTCAGCCTCACGTTGCTCCGCCCAGTATCGGTCTATTTCTTTTTGTATGGCCGTCGTCAGCGCCGCATCTTGCATCCGTTCCGACAGCTTCCCTTCCCCCTTCATGCTGAGGCGCAGCAGGCGATCCGTCTCGCGCAGCAACTTTCCGGCCAGCTCGCCCCGCTTCTCGTTGCCAATGACGCTGCAATACATCTCCTTCTTCCAAATCCCTTTTAGGCAGCTGTATCCGCGCTCCTCCGTCATCGGGTAAAACCGCTTCCGGTAGGGGTAACGGCGATAGAAGACGGCCCCGTGAAACAGCTGCTGCGGCACCTCCTTCAGTTCGCCGATATACAGCTTGCTGGCAGAGAGGCCGTAGCGCTTTTCCAATATCGGCGCCGTGGCCCGGATGACGCGCCCCGAGACGCGTGCCACCACCTCAGCATGCCGCTTGTAAAGCTTCGAATTCTTGATGTTATACGTTGAAAACGGCGCGATGACGCCAAAGAGCGCCTCATCGCTGACCACCCCCAGATTGTCCAGCAGCTCCACCGCCCGGTCTTCCTCCTGCTCCTCAGCGAAGTACTCCTCCGCCCGGTCGATCATGCCATAAAAAACGACGTAATCCCGCATCCATTCTTTCAGGTTACGCATCAGCCGCCAGTCCAGCACGCCATAGTGATCGCGGAGCTCCTCCAACTTCTTCAGCCCCTCTTCCGGCAGGATGAACCCCACCTGCATCAGGAGTTCATAGGCGTAAACAACGACGTACGACAGCGAGATGTTCACCGGAAATTCGCCCTTCCGCCAGCCCTTCCGGAGGGTGAAGTAGCTGCGCATTTGCGGCATCGACATGTCGCTATAAACGGGGCTCATGGAGAAAAAGGGCGCGATGTCAGGCACCGAGTCTTCGCAATTGGCAGCGAAGAGCGCTTGGTTGTAGAAATCGCGGTTGCGCACTGGCGACCACTGCGTCCGTCGGCAGATTTTCCAGAGCTCGTTCAGCTTGTCCGGTATCCCCGCCTTCTCCTCCTCGCTCGGTTTGCTGATGATCGACTCCCACAGGTCGCTCCCGAAGAGCTTCATCAAGCTCGCTTGCAGCCCTTCGAAAATCGAATTCTTACGTGCGGCCTGTCCTTGCGCCGTCGTTTTTTCCGCGGCCTTTTTGCGTGGGAGCGGTTGATCCGTGTAATAATTTTCGTCTGAATAATCACTCATTTTCTACCCCTTTCGGTTGGTGGGGGGCAAAAGTAGGCCGAAATCAATACAAGGAATTTTCAGGTTCACCTCCCCGCGCTGTGCCCCCTTCATCCCTATTGCGTCCATTGTTTCGTGATGTCACGAATAGATGTATAATATGCTATATATTATTTCGTGTATGCACGAAGTGTTATTCGATCTATCTTTAATATATCGTGTATGGATGAGAATATAAATAAGATGTTATTCAATTATTCGTGTACGGATTTGAATAGGAATAACAAATTATTCTATTCTCCATGCATGGATGGGAATATGAATAAGATCTTATTCAGCTATTCATGTATGGATGTATATGAGAATATTATCTTATTCAGTACTTCGTGCGTGGATCCATGTATGGATAATTATTTTTCGACTATTCGTGCATGGATGTAGATGTAAATAACAACTTGTTCATATCTTCGTGTATGGATGATGATATGAATAATATATTATTTAGTTATCCGTGTATGGATTAAAATATAAATAATATCTTATTCTACTCTTCGTGTATGGAGTAAGATGTATATAAGTACGTTTTATATCTTTCGTGATGTCACGAGAGTGTGGATAAAAACTCGCGGAAGGCTGATCGCACTGCGAAAGCCTTGTTCGGGTTACGGCATAAAAAAAACCTTCCGCTCTCTCTCGTCAGAGGAAAGCGAAAGGTTAAGGTGCGATCTGGTTATTGCGGCTCCGCGCGGCGGCCAAAAGCAACACCGGCGGCGCCGCCACCGTTGCAATGCGTTAGGGACGCGGCAGGGCCACTTTGGCCACCAATCGCCTCCCCTCGAAGGTCTGATCGTTCAGCTCGGCGATGGCCTGGTTGGCTTCGTCGTCGTTCGGCATTTCAGCGAAGGCATAGCCCCGCGAACGGCCCGTTTCCCGATCCTTAATAACTCGCACGGAATCAACTGTTCCGTACTCTTCCAATCGTTTCTGCAAATCTTCTTCCTGCACGCGATAGTTCAGGTTGCCCAAGTAAATATTCATGTGATATGTAAATAAAAAATGGTGTCGATGCCTATGAAGAGTAAGAACATCTCGAGTTCGTAACAATAATCCCTCATCAGTTGATCGACAGCGGCAGAATAGATTGTTAAGTGCCTTCGGAATATACCTTCTCTCGGGGGCGCAAAGGAAATTATAATGCTGAGACGTGCAAGCCTAATTTTGTGTTCGCACATCGTCGTAACCCATTCGTAGCGTGGGCACATCGGCATTTTTTTGTAATCCAAAAGAGGGGGTAGGCGCAGGTGGTGGAGGTATCGCCCATCCGATCGGGGTGGCTCTGCCTGACAATCCCTCCACCAATTTCCGGATGGCCTTGCTGAGGGAGGAGGACTATTATATATAGGTGTCAGACGGGGCTTTCAGGGGCACCCGGGGAGGCATCGAAATCCGTTCGTCAGGGAAATTCCAAAACCCGCATCAATAGCGGATTGTAAGGCACTTTTTCGACTGATTTTCCGCATTTGTGAGATTGAAATTATAGCCTACTTTTGCCCCCTGCTAAATAAAATAGCGCACGTAATAGATTAATTATTAAGACAGAACAGTATGAATATTTCGTTGACGAGCGATGACGCCATCCGCGGCATCATCACAGTGGCGATCGAAAAAAAGGACTACGAAGACGATGTGGATCGGAACCTGCGCCTGTATCGCCGAAGGATGGCTCTGCCAGGCTTTCGGAAGGGCACGGCGCCACTGGGCATGATTCGGAAAGTGTATGGCCGGCGCGTGATGGCCGAGGAAATCAATCGGATCACGACGGAGAGCCTCTTCAGATATATTCGAGATAACAAGATGGGAGTCTTGGGCGAACCACTCCCGCGTGAAAATCAGGAACCGATCAACTTCGAATCCCCGGACGAGATCAAGATTCAATTCGACGTGGCGCTGTCTCCGAAAAAGGACCTCAGCCTGACAAAAGACGATCACCTGACGCTGTATAACATCTATGTGGATGACCAAGCGTTGGAAAAGCAAATCGACTCTTACCGCAGCAGGCAGGGGACAAGCGAATCGGTGGGCTCCGTGGAGCTGGACGACTGGATCAACGGGAAGCTCGTGGAAATGGAAAATGGCGAGCAGAAACCGGGTGGCCTTTGGCGTGAGTATGCGAGGCTGAGCCCGAAGGTGCTTCGGGACGAAGCAGAACGCGCCAAATTCATCGGCGCCAAGCCCGGCGATAACATCATCTTCAACCCCCAAAAGGCCTATGGGAACAACAAGATGGCCTTGGAGTCGCTTACACAACTCGACGGGGAAGCGCTGGAGCATTTCACGAATGATTGTCGCTTTGAAATCGACGGAATCACGCGATCCAAGCTGGCTGAGATGACGCCTGATTTCTTTGCGGCCGTCTTGGGACGCAATGACATAACGGACGAGCAGACCTTCCGCGAGGAACTCAGGAAGAGCTTGACAAACCCGCTCCCCCAGCGTGCCGAGACACGCTTCGAAAGCGAAATGCGCGAAATGATGATCAAGAAGGTCGGCGAAGTGACGCTGGCTGACGACATCCTGAAGCGCTGGTTAGTGCTCGCCGACAGACTGAAGCCCGAAGACGTAGACAAGAATTACCCCGGTGTGGTGGAAGACATGAAATACCACATCGCCAAGGAATACTTCATGTCGGCCAACGGGCTGACAGTGGAAGATCCGGACATCGAGGAAATGTCAAAGCTGTATGCCCGTGAGCAAATCATGAATTACGGCGTCTTCAATCCCGACGAAGAAATGGTGGAGCAGCTCGCTAAAGACCTCCTGAAGCGCGATGAGAATCGACGCAACCTGATCTCTCGCGCTACGGACAAGAAGCTCGCAGAATGGGTCAAAGGCCAAATCACAGTAGACAAGAAAGACATCGCCCTCAATGACTACGACCAATTAATGTGGGACGACATGCTGAAGAAACTCGCCGAGCACGCCGATAAAAAGAAAGCAACGGAAACACCACAAGCAGAGGCATAAAAAGAGATGGAAAACGAATTCAAGAAATACGCCACCAAGCATTTGGGCATGAGTTCTACGGCGTTGGAAGGCTACATGAACATCACCAGCAGCTACATCTCGCCGACGATCATCGAAGAGCGCCAGCTGAACGTGGCACAGATGGACGTCTTCTCTCGCCTGATGATGGATCGCATCATCTTTCTCGGTACGCAAATCGACGATTACACAGCCAACGTCATTCAAGCGCAACTCCTCTACCTCGATTCCAGCGATCCGGGCAAGGACATCTCCATTTACATCAACTCCCCCGGCGGATCAGTCTATGCCGGATTAGGCATCTACGACACCATGCAATTCATCGGTAGCAAGGTGGCTACCATCTGCACCGGCATCGCCGCCTCAATGGCGTCGGTGCTGCTTGTGGCCGGTGAAAAGGGCAAACGCTGCTGCCTGACCCACTCGCGTGTGCTGATCCATCAGCCGATGAGTGGCGTGCAGGGGCAGGCCTCGGATATGGAGATTGCTGTGCGCGAGGTTTTGAAGGTGAAAGACGAGCTCTACCGCATCATCTCCGAACATTCGGGCAAACCCTACGAGGAAATTGCCCGCGATAGCGATCGCGATTACTGGATGAATGCCGAAGAAGCATTGGCATACGGCATGGTGGATGAAATCATGAAACGCAAGTAAACGGCGATGGCAAATGGGGAAAATTCATGCGCTTTCTGCGGAAAGAGCGGCAAGGATGTGGGCATGTTGATTACGGGACTGTCTGCTGCCATCTGCGACGAATGTGCGACCCAGGCATACCAGATCGTGCAAAATGCACGGCCTAAAGAAGCCGGCTTCCTGCCCAAAGGCGAGCCGGTGCCAAAGCCGAAAGAGCTGAAAGCCTTCTTGGACGAGTACGTCATCGGACAAGAGACTGCCAAGCGATACCTGTCCGTGGCCGTATACAACCACTACAAACGATTGATGCAAAAAACGACAGCTGATGATGTAGAAATCGAGAAGTCCAACATCATCATGGTCGGAGCCACGGGCACGGGGAAGACACTGCTTGCACGCACCATTGCACGCAAGTTGCATGTGCCCTTCTGTATAGTCGATGCTACGGTGCTCACCGAGGCTGGCTATGTGGGCGAAGACATCGAAAGCATCCTCACACGCCTGCTGCAAGCAGCCGATTACAATGTAGAGGCGGCGCAGCGAGGTATCGTCTTCATCGACGAGATCGACAAGATCGCCCGCAAGAGCGACAACCCCTCCATCACGCGCGACGTGAGCGGTGAGGGCGTGCAGCAAGGGCTGCTGAAGTTGCTCGAGGGGGCAGTCGTGAACGTTCCGCCGCATGGTGGACGCAAACATCCCGAACAGCGCATGATCTCCGTGGATACGCGCAACATCCTCTTCATCTGCGGTGGCGCCTTCGACGGGATAGAAAAGAAAATAGCCCAACGGCTCAATACACATGTGGTGGGCTTCGCCGCGAGCCGAGATACGGCCGTGGCAGACAGAGAAAACATGATGCAATACATCACGCCGACTGACCTGAAAGCCTTCGGTATGATCCCCGAGATCATCGGCCGATTGCCCATCCTGACCTACCTCAATCCGCTGGATCGCGCGGCATTGCGGAGGATCCTCACCGAACCAAAAAACTCCATCATCAAGCAATACGTCAAGCTGTTCGATATGGACGGCATCAAACTCTCATTCAGCGAGGACGTATATGAATACGTAGTCGACAAAGCGATCGAGTTCAAGCTGGGTGCGCGCGGATTGCGCTCCATCGTGGAGGCGATTATGATGGACGCCATGTATCGGCTGCCTTCCGAAAACAGGAAGAAGCTGCACATCGGACTGAACTACGCAAGGGAGCAGTTCGAGAAGATCGATCTCAGCCGTTTGCAGTGCGCCTGAGATACACGACTCCATAAAAGTGTATGCCAACAGATATGTCAAAAGCAGAAAGTATGGCCGAAGAATTACCAAGAACTGAAGAGCAGAAGCCGTCAGAGGCAAAGAAGAAGGCCGCAGCAGCCTCTCCCGCGGGGGAGAAGAAGGCTGCGACAAAGAAGAAATCCACCGCTGCTACGCCAAAGGCAGGTGAACCCAAGGAAAAAACCACACCGGAGACTACTCCCACTCCATGCGCCGAGGCGCCCGCGAAGGGCGCACCAGAAGACCAAGACGTAACCAAGGCGCTGAAAAAGCATTTCGGTTTCGATTCATTTAAGGGAGAGCAGAAAGCCATCATCGAGACACTGCTCACCGGGAAAGACGTGTTCGTGCTGATGCCCACGGGCGGTGGCAAATCGCTGTGTTACCAGTTGCCCTCGCTGATGATGGAGGGCACAGCCATCGTCATCTCCCCACTCATCGCGCTGATGAAGAACCAAGTGGACGCGATGCGAAACTTTAGCGAAGAAGACGGCGTGGCACACTTCATCAACTCTTCGCTTAACCGCACAGCCATCGAGCAGGTGAAGCAAGACATCCTTTCCGGACGGACAAAGCTGCTCTATGTGGCCCCCGAGTCGCTGACGAAGGATGAGAATGTGGAATTTCTGCGCCAAGTGAAGATCTCTTTCTATGCCGTCGATGAGGCGCATTGTATTTCGGAGTGGGGGCACGACTTCCGACCCGAATACCGCCGCATCCGTCCCATCATTAACGAGATTGGCAAGCATCCGCTCATCGCACTCACTGCTACGGCCACACCGAAGGTGCAGCACGACATACAGAAGAACCTCGGCATGCTGGACGCCACGGTCTTCAAATCATCGTTCAACCGACCGAACCTCTACTACGAGGTGCGGCCAAAAGGCAAGGATGTAGACCGCGAGATCATCAAGTTTATCAAGTCAAACGAGGGCAAATCGGGCATCGTCTATTGCCTGAGCCGGCGGCGAGTGGAGGAGTTCGCCAGCATCTTAGTAGCCAACGGCATCAAGGCGCTGCCATACCACGCGGGGATGGAGTCGCAGGTGAGGTCGAGAAACCAAGACGCCTTCTTAATGGAAGAGGCTGACGTCATTGTGGCCACCATCGCCTTTGGTATGGGTATCGATAAGCCCGATGTGCGCTATGTGATCCATTACGACATCCCCAAAAGCCTCGAGGGCTATTACCAAGAGACGGGCCGTGCCGGTCGTGACGGCGGAGAGGGACGATGCTTGGCTTTTTATGCCTACAAAGACTTGCAGAAGCTGGAGAAATTCCTGCAAGGCAAGCCCATCATTGAGCAGGAGATCGGTAAGCAACTGCTGCTCGAAACGGCGGCGTATGCCGAGACGGCTGTCTGCCGAAGAAAGGTGCTGCTGCATTATTTCGGAGAAGAATACACGGAGGACAACTGCGGTAGCTGCGACAATTGCCTCACGCCGCGTGTCACGATCGAAGCCAAAGACCTGCTGAAGCAGGCGCTTGTGGCCATTGATGTCCTGCGTGAAAAGTATAAGGCCGAACACGTCATCGACTTCCTGCTCGGGAAGGAGACGGCCGACATCGTCTCGTATGAACAAAACGAATTGGAACCATTCGGAAGTGGGCAGGAGGAGGACGATAAGACGTGGAACGCCGTCATCCGCCAAGCCCTCATCGCGGGCTACCTGACGAAGGAGATTGAGAACTACGGCATACTCAAGATCACCCCGCTGGGGCGGGAGTTCATGAAGAAGCCCGTCTCGTTCCGTGTAGTAAAAGACAAGGAGTTTGAAGAAGACGATGGCGACGACGTCCCGATGCGTGGCGGCGGATCCAGCGCTGTAGACCCGGCCCTCTTCTCCATTATGAAAGACCTCCGCAAGAAGCTCTCCAAGCAAATGGATGTGCCCCCCTTCGTCATCTTCCAAGACCCCTCGCTCGAGGCGATGGCTACGACGTATCCCATCACGCTCGAGGAGCTCCAGAACATCCCCGGTGTCGGCTCCGGGAAAGCCAAACGCTACGGCTCGGAATTCGTGGCTCTGATCAAGAAATACGTAGAAGAAAACGAGATAGAAAGACCCGAAGACATGCGGGTGCGCACGGTGGCAAACAAGTCGAAGATGAAAGTCTCCATCGTGCAAAGCATCGATCGCAAGGTGGCGCTCGACGACTTGGCTTCGTCGAAGGGGCTGGACTTCTCCGAGCTGCTCGATGAGATCGAATCCATCGTCTATTCCGGCACACGGATCAACATAGACTACTTCATCCGCGACGCCATCGACGAAGACCGCGTGGATGACATCTACCAGTACTTCAAAGAGTCTACCACGGACGACCTCTCCGAGGCCATCGACGAGCTCGGCAGCGATTATACCGAAGACGAGATCCGATTGGTGCGCATCAAGTTCCTATCCGAGATGGCCAATTGATGCGCTGAAATCATTTTGAGCATTATGAAATCAACTATAAGAATGAGAAGGTTTATTCTATGTGCTGCCCTCTGCAGCTTGGTGCCCGCGGTCGGGGCTTTTTCGCAAAACAAAGCCAACGACCCGGCAATTATGACTATCGCGGGGAAAGACATCCCCGTCTCCGAGTTCCTCTTCATTGCCCTTAAAGACAGTGGCGTGGATCTGAACAATAAAAAGTCGCTCGATGACTTCGTGACCCTCTTCAAAAACTTCAAACTGAAGGTGGCCGACGCCATAGCCGGCAAATACGACCAGACGGAGAACTTCCGCAACGAACTCCGAGACTATGAGATACAGTTGCGCGCCAGTTACCTCTCAGATAAGGCCGGCGAAGCACGCGCCATCCATGAGATTTACGAGCGCAGCAAAGTGATACCCACCTTCAGCGACATCGTCTTCCCGCTGCCCGAGGAGACCGTATCGAAAGACACCGTCGCCGTCTACAAGCGCGCCAAAGCGGCCTACGATCGCATACAGCGCGGCGAGAGTTATGATAAAGTGGGCCAAGAACTGGCCGAAGGGAAAGGCGACACGGCCTTCTTCGACCATGTGGACTATATCTACCCGTTGCAACTCCTGAAGCCACTCGAGAACACAGTCTACAACATGAAGGTGGGTCAGATCGTTGGCCCCGTGCGTTCCTCGGCCGGCTATCACATCCTGCGACTGGAGAAGCTGACCCCCAACCCCGGACGCATTCGCGTGGCACACATCATGGTCGGCACCAATAGCGAAGATCCCGACACCGTAGCCCTGCTGCGCCGCGCAAATGAGATTTATGACCGCTTGAAACAAGGCGAAAGTTTCAGCGCCCTCGTCAATGCCTACTCCATCGACGCCAAGTCGCGCAACAACGACGGCGTATTGCCCTACTTCTCCCTTGGCGACATGGTCCGCCCCTTCGAAGAGGCCGCCTTCGCGCTGAAAGACACCGGCGACATCTCGCGCCCCGTCCGCACCCGCTACGGCTACCACATCATCAAGCTCTTAGACCGGCGCCCCCTGCCCCCCTACGAGGAGATGGAGAAGTCATACTACACCACCATGCGCCAGGGCGACCGCAACTTTGAACTCTTCAAGAGTTACGACGAAAAGGAGAAGAAGAAGTACGGCTACGTCTTCTACCCCGAAGCCTACGCCGAGCTGCAACGCCTCTGCGACGACTACTTCCCCACCGACACGAACTTCTACAACCGCGCCAAGCAGATGAACAAAACCCTCATGCACCTCAATGGCATCGACTTCCCCCAGAGCGAGTTCGCCGAATACCTCCACCGCTACCCCTACTCCACCAAAACGTACTCGGGCGACTTCCTGAGCGAGATCTACCAGCTCTTCATTCGCGACATCGTCAACGAACTGGAGCGCCGTGAGCTCGAGAAGAATCACCCCGAGATGGAGCAGTTGATGAAGGAATACAGCGACGGCATCCTGCTCTTCAACATCAGCTACGATCGCGTCTGGAGCCATCCCATCGAGGAGCAGCCCAAGCTGGAGGCCGAATGGCTCAAGGAGCTCAACGGGAAATACAAGGTGAAGATCCACCAGAAGGTGCTGAACAACCTCAAGCAATACCTCCCGGTGGCGACCAAGAAATGAGGAGTTGACTCACCCAGAAATCAATGTTTTTTGCCGTAACAGACGTTGGACAGGGCCCCCGCTTGGTCGGGAGCTCTGTCCCGTCGCATTCGGGGGGAGCACACCGCATGGCAACGCATCTTTTTCGCTCTGTGACATATTAGAAACCCGGTTTCTAATAACTTTTCGTTCGTAGGCTTATTAAAAACTCAGTTTCTAATAACTTTTCGTTTGTAGGCTTATTAAAAACTCAGTTTCTAATAACTTTTCGTTCGTAGGCTTATTAAAAACTCAGCTTCTAATAACTTTTCGTTCGCTGGCTTATTAAAAACTCAGTTTCTAATAAATCTCCTGTTGATGATTTAATGAAATCCTGAATTACAATAAATCTCCTGCTGATGATTTAATGAAATTCTGAATTACAATAAATCTCCTGTTGATGATTTAACGAAATCCTGAATTACAATAAATCTTCATTCGGAGATTTATTAAAACCCACCACCTGACTATGCTTACCGTAACAAAAAAGACCCTGCACCGACTGCTCCTGCCCCTCACCCTGTGCGTTCTGCTGGCAGCTTGCAAGAGGACGGCCGTCAAAGAAGAGGCCGACGTACTGGTGCAGATCGACAAGTACACCCTGACCCGCAGCGAGGTGACGAAGATCATCCCGCAGGGCAGCACCACGGCCGACAGCCTGCTGATCGCTGAGAATTACATCAAGAAATGGGTCACGGACGTGCTGATCTACAAAGTGGCCGAGCACAACCTCGGCCGCGGCGACGAGGAGATCGATCGCTTGGTGGAGGAATACCGCCGGGCCCTGCTCCGCCAGCGCTACTTAGACGTCATGGTGCACGACAAGCTCTCGGCCAAGATCAGCGAGAAGGACAAACAGGCCTATTACCGCGAAGACAGCCAGCGCTTCGTGCTCAACACATGCCTCATTCGTGGTCTCTTCCTCAAGGTGCCAGCCGATGCGCCGGGGCTCGACAATGTGCGCAAGTGGTATCGCTCGGACAAGACGGACGCCGTGGAAAACATCGAGAAGTACAGCCTCAGCAACGCCGCTGTCTACGAGTACTTCTACGACCGCTGGATCGACCTCGACGAGGTGCTCCAAAAGATGCCCATTCAGGTCGCAGACAAAGCCCAGTTCCTCCGCACCAACCGCTCCGTCGAGGCTACCGACAGCACCTATTGCTACTTCCTCAACATCTCGCGCTACCTCCTGGCCGGCACCGTCGCCCCTTACGACTACGCCCGGCCGCAGATCGAGGAGGCAATAATCAACATGCGGAAGGTGGACTTCCTGCGCAACTTCGAGGAGGAGCTCTATCGCGACGCCGTCCGCAAGGGCGACGTGACGTTCTTCTACAATACGAATCCCGAAAACAATAAATCGAAATGAAAAGAATAGCATGCTTGAGCCTACTCGCCGCCAGCCTCGCGGCCGTGGCTTACGGACAGGATAATGTGGTGGACGAGATCGTCTGGGTGGTGGGCGACGAGGCCATTCTCCGCTCCGACGTGGAGGCACAGCGCCTCTACATGCAGAACGAAGGGCAGCGCTTCGATGGCGACCCCTATTGCATCATCCCCGAACAGATCGCCATCCAGAAGCTCTATCTCAATCAGGCCAAAATCGACAGCATCGACGTGAGCGAAAATCAAGTGCTGCGCTCCGTCGATCAGTGGATCAACATGGCCATCAATCAGGTGGGATCACGCGAAAAGCTCGAGGAATATTTCAATAAGAAGCTCTCCCAGATCAAGGAGGAACGCAAGACGATGGTGCGTGAGCAGCAGATCGTCCAAGAAATGCAGAAGAAGCTCGTCGGTAAGATCAGGCTCACCCCCTCGGACGTCAGGCATTACTTCGAGAACGTACCGCAAGACAGCCTCCCCATGATCCCCACCACCGTGGAGGTGCAAATCGTCACCGTGGAGCCGAAGATCCCCTTCGAGGAGACGGACGCCATCAAAGCCCGCCTGCGCGACTTCACCGAGCAGGTGAACAACGGCAAGATGGAGTTCTCCACCCTCGCCCGGCTCTATTCCGAGGATCCGGCGTCGGCCTCGCGCGGCGGCGAGATGGGCTTCGTGGGCAAGTCGAGCCTCGTGCCCGAGTTCGCCAACGTAGCCTTCAACCTGACCGACCCGAAGCGCGTGTCAAACATCGTCGAGACGGAGTATGGCTACCACATCATTCAGCTGATCGAGAAGCGTGGCGACCGCATCAATTGCCGCCACATCCTGCTCCGCCCCAAGGTCTCCGACAAAGAATTGAACGAGGCCACCGCGCGCCTCGATTCGATTTATACCGACATCGAAGCCGGTAAACTCACCTTCGAAGACGCCGCCACCTACCTCTCCGCCGACAAGGACACGCGCAACAACAAAGGCCTCATGGTGAATCAGAATTACGAGAGCTCGCATGCGGGTACACCCAAGTTTGAGATGCAAGAGCTCCCTCAGGACATCAGTAAGGTGGTTTATGGCATGAAGCCGGGCGACGTCTCCAAGCCTTTCCGCATGCTCACCAACAAGCAGCGCGAAGTAGTCGCCATCGTCAAGCTCAAGGCTCGCACCGACAGCCACCGCGCCAACTTGGCCGACGATTATCAGGTGATGAAATCGATGGTGGAGAACCACAAGCGCGAGGAGCTGCTCAACGACTGGATCAAGAAGCAGCAGAAGACTACCTACGTCCGCATAGCCGACGGATGGAGGAATTGCGATTTTAAGTTCCCGGGCTGGATAAAGAAATGATGACGGCCTCTCGGCAATGAATGAGCCTTTCCGACAGAACATCGTAGGGGCGTATCGCATACGCCCTCCCAAACGTTCCCGCAGGGGACGGACGGGTACGAGCCGGGGCGTATGCGATACGCCCCTACCGGCCGGACGCTTGCCATTCGTCGCATTGTTGTGCCTCTGCCTCAGCCTCGCGACTACATTGCAGGCACAGACGCCAGGCGCACCCTCCGGCAAGACGAAAGTCTTCCTCGAGCATGCTGACGTGCAGTCGTTCGACAAGGAGATCAGCGCCGATCGGCAGGTGCTTTCGGGCAACGTCCAATTCCGCCACGACAATTCCTACATGTATTGCGACAGCGCCTACTTCTACGAGGCCAACAGCTCGCTCGAGGCTTTCGGCGAGGTGCGTATGGAGCAGGGCGACACGCTCTTCGTCTACGGCGATTACCTCTATTACGACGGCAACATCCGCATGGCCAAGATGCGCGACAACGTGCGTATGGAGAGCGTCCGCGCCGACGGATCCATCGTTACCCTCTTCACCGACAGCCTCAACTACGACCGTGTCGCCAACATCGGCTACTACTTCGATGGCGGCACGATCGTGGACGAGGCCAACGAACTCTCCTCTTACTACGGGCAGTATTCGCCCGCCACACGCATCGCCATCTTCAACGATAGCGTGCGCGTCTTCAACGACAAGTTTGTGCTCTACTCCGACACGCTGCAATACAGCACCGAGTCGAAGATTGCCACCATCCTCGGCCCCTCGGTCATCGTTTCGGACAGCGGCAACATCTATACCTCGCGTGGCTGGTACAATACCGTCGAGAACACCTCACTCTTGCTCGACAGATCGCAAGTCACCTCTGGCAACCGCATCCTCATCGGCGACTCCATCGCCTACAACCGCGCCATCGGCTTTGGCGAGGCGTACGGCAACGTCATCCTGCGCGATACAACGGAGAAGATGATGCTCGAAGGCAATTACGGATCATATGACGAGCGTACCCGCCACGCCTTAGCCACCGACAGCGCCCGCTGTATGGAGTATTCGCAAGGCGACACGCTCTACATGCACGCCGACACCTTCGAGATGATCACCATCGACTCCACCGCGCGGCAGGTGAAGGCCTACCACGGCGTGCGCTTCTTCCGCATCGACATTCAGGGCGTCTGCGACTCCATGCAGTTCAACACCATCGACTCCACGCTCTGTATGTATGCCGACCCAGTGCTTTGGAATGAGCAGAATCAGCTCTACGGCGACACCATCGTTGTTCACATGGCCGACACCACCGTCGACCACGTGCACGTCATCCGTTTCGCCTTCTCCATCCAGCAGGTCGACACGGGGCATTTCAATCAGTTGAAGGGCAACGACCTCAAGGCCTACTTCGAGGGGCGCGCCGTTCGTCGCATCGACATCGACGGCAACGCGGAGTCGATCTTCTTCCCCATCGAGGACGACGGTAGCATGATCGGCATGAACGAGACGAAGAGTAGCTACCTGACCATCTGGGTGAAGGATCGGAAGATCGAGAAGCTACGCCTCTGGCCCTCGCCGCAAGGCACCCTCACCCCCCTGCCCGACCTCACGCCCGGGCAGATGACGCTGCGTGACTTTCATTGGTTCGACTACCTCCGCCCGAAGGACAAAAACGACATCTATACCGCCATCCACCGGAAGACTGAAGATGCTGCGCCCACCAAGCGCAGCGATAAATTCCATTGAACAGGTTAGGGTGGATGTGTCTGCCCGCTTTCGTATCCCCCATGAAGCTCATCACCATCCTCGGGGCACGCCCCCAGTTCATCAAGGCCGCTGTGGTCAGTCGCGCCATCGTCGAGCATAACCGCCGCGCCACTTCCGACCGCATCGAAGAGCGCATCCTGCACACCGGCCAGCACTACGACGCGAACATGAGCGACGTCTTCTTCCATGCGCTCGAGATCCCTCGGCCCACATGGAACCTGCAATGTGGCGGCCTTGGCAGTCACGCCGAGGCCACGGCGCGCATGATGACGGGCATCGAGCGGATCCTCTTAGACGAGCGCCCCGACCGCGTCCTTGTCTATGGCGACACCGATTCCACACTCGCCGGTGCACTGACGGCTGCCAAGCTGCATATCCCCGTGGCACACGTCGAGGCCGGTCTGCGCAGCTTCAACCGACGCATGCCGGAGGAGATCAATCGCGTGCTCACGGATCACTTGGCCGACCGCCTCTTCTGCCCCACGCGTGCCGCCATCGAGCATCTCCGCCGCGAGGGCATCACCGAAGGCGTCATGCACACGGGCGACGTGATGTATGACGCCGCCCTCATCTTCGGACGCTTGGCCGCTGGTCGCTCGACCGTTATCGAATCGCTTGGCCTCACGCCGAAGTCGTTCTATCTCGCCACCGTTCATCGTGCCGAGAATACGGACGACGTCACGCGTCTCACGGCCATCGTTCGTGCCCTCATCGAGGCGTCCACGCCCGCGTGCCCCGTCGTTTGGCCATTGCATCCCCGCACACGATCGCGCCTCGAAGCCTACGGGTTACTCGCCCCACTGAGCGACGCGGTACGCCTCATAGAACCTGTCGATTACTGGGATATGGTGCAGTTAGAGCAATCCGCCGCCGCCATCCTCACCGACTCGGGCGGGATACAGAAGGAAGCCTACTTCCACCGCACGCCTTGCGTCACGTTGCGCGACGAGACAGAGTGGACGGAGACGGTCGAAGCCGGTTGGAACAGCGTCGTAGGTTGCGACCCCGACCGTATCCTCCGCGCCCTACGCAATCCGTCCACCGTGCGCCACGAGATCGCCGACTATGGCGATGGCCACGCGGCAGAGCACATTGTGAGAGCGTTGTTTTGAGCAATGAAGCAGTGCGAACCCCGCAGCGTATTGATTCTTTGCGACCTCTTCCCCCCCGCCTTCGGCCCACGCATGGGCTACCTCTGCAAGTACCTCGCGGGTGAGGGATGGACGCCTGTCGTAGTGACCGAGCAGGTGCCGGGCGACACGTTCGACTTCCTATGCGAAGGGGTAGACGTGACCTACGTCCCTGCGTCACGCATGGCCAGCATGACCGACGTCTTCTTCGGCCGCAAGACGGCCCGACTGGAGCGTGTGGCGGAGCGAAAGCTGGCGGAGCGCCCGTGCGACGTCGTGCTGTGCAGCACCTACCGCGAGTTCCCCTTGGCTGCCGCCCGACGCATCGCGCGCCGTCACCGCCTGCCCTTAGTTGTCGATCTGCGCGACATCATCGAGCAGTATGCAGGCGACGAATACTTATCGCACCCGCTGCCCCGACTCTTCGGTGTGGAGCGGATCATCGCTCGACTCTTCCGTACGCGCAGCCTCGTCATCCGCAACCGCGCGCTGTCCGAGGCGAAGGCTGTGACGACCATCTCGCCGTGGCATGTGGAGGTGCTCCGCCAACGCAATCCGCACGTGCACCTCATCTATAATGGCTACGACCCCGAACTCTTTACCCCGCGCACCGTCCGCACGCCGCAGTTCCGCGTTACCTACACCGGCCGCCTGCTGAGCACGGCCATGCGTAACCCCGAGCTACTGCTGCGGGCCGTCGCCCGACTTGCGGCCGAGGGTGAGATCACGCCCGAGACGTTCCGCATCCGCTGGTTCACCGACGACGCCTCGCGCCGCATCATCCAGCAGGAGGCCGCGCGCTACGACTGCGAACCCTTCATGGACTACCCCGGCATGGTGCCCGCCACGGCTGTGCCTGATGTGCTCAACGAGAGCTCCGTGTTGCTGCTGCTCACCAACCGCGCAGCGCCCGACGGTCCGCAGGGCATTATGACGACGAAGTTTTTCGAGGCGTTGGCCGTAGAGAAGCCCATTCTCTGCGTCCGGGGCGACGAGGGTTGCTTAGAACAGACCATCGCCGAGACGCGCTCCGGGCTGTCGGCCCACAACGAAGCGGAGGTGCACCACTTCCTGCTCCACCATTACCGCCGCTGGCAGACGGCCGGCTTTACCACGGCCGATCCCGACCGTGAGGCCGTCCACCGCTTCTCCCGCCGCACACAGGCCGGGCAGTTCGCACAGCTGTTTGAATCGTTATGAACACCCTCCACGTCATCGCCCTCAACATCCCGTACCCGCCGAATTACGGCGGCGTCATCGACATCTACTATAAGCTCCTGGCGCTCCACCGGCTCGGCGTGCGGCTCATCCTGCACTGCTACGAATACGAGCGCCCGCGCGCCCCGGAGTTAGAGCGCATCTGCGCCGAGGTGCACTATTACCCGCGTCGCACGGGGCTGCTTGCGAACCTCACGCTGGAGCCTTACAACGTGGCCGGACGCCGCAACGAACGACTCGTGCAACGCCTCTTGCAGGACGACGCGCCGATCCTCTTCGAGGGCCTGCACACGTGTTTTTGCATCGACGACCCACGCCTTGCGGGGCGCGTCAAAGTGTTCCGATCGTGCAACATCGAGCATGATTATTACCGGGCCATCGGCCAGGCTGAACGCCATCCGCTCCGCCGACTCTTCTACCGTCTTGAGGCGTGGCGCTTCCGCCGCTACCTGCCCCATGCCGCCGCGGCCGACCTCGTCGCGGCCGTCTCTACCACCGACACCGACGCCCTGCGCCGCCTGTTGCCCGCCTCGCGTGTCGCCTTCATCCCCTGCTTCCACGCCCACGACAGCGTCAGCACTGTGCCCGGCCACTCGGACTTCATCCTTTATCACGCCAAGCTCTCGGTGAAGGAGAACGAGCAGGCCGCGCGCTACCTCATCCGCCACGTCTTCCCCCGCTTAGCGCCCACGCGCTGCATCATCGCAGGCATGAACCCCACGCCGACGCTCCTCCGTGAGGCGTCGCGCTATGATCATATCACCGTCGAGGCCAACCCTACGGCTGAGCGCATGGACAGCCTGATCCGTGAGGCGCAGATCCACCTGCTCGTCACGTTTCAGGGCACGGGCCTGAAGCTGAAGTTGCTCAACAGCCTCTTTGCCGGCCGACACGTGGTGGTCAACCCGACCATGTTAGCGGGGAGCGGCTTGGACAGCCTCTGCCACATCGGCGCGACACCCGACGAGTTAGTCGACACGTGCCGCTGCCTGATGGATGTGCCGTTCCGCGACGCCGAGTTAGACGCCCGTCGCCGACTGCTCCTCCCCGCCTTCTCTAACGAGGCGCAGGCGCGGCGGCTGTTGGAGATGATTGAGGGTGAAATAAAATAGAGAGGGAGGGGGTGGTCATTCGTAATGACCATAGACC
Organism: Tannerella sp. oral taxon 808; assembly: GCA_002890585.1. Lineage (GTDB taxonomy): Bacteria > Bacteroidota > Bacteroidia > Bacteroidales > Tannerellaceae > Tannerella. The sequence continues at coordinate 1,120 of MIQB01000002.1, read as the reverse complement.
GAAATGACAAGCACTTCAATCAACTCCTCGTGTATCCGATAAACGAGGCGGTGTTCATGGTTGATGCGTCTTGACCAAGTTGCTTTCTTGTAGTGTTTCAATCGCTCGATTTGCCCCGTGCCGGTCGTTGGATGCATTTTGATTTCCTGTAGAAGCGCATTCAGCTTTTTGATTGCGGTCGGGGCTTTTTTCTGAAGGGCTGCCAGCCCTTTTCTTGCGTCGTCGGTGAAGACTAATCGGTACATAACAGGCGATTGATGAATGCTTCAACGGATTCGTCGTCATGTTGGCGCGTAACTTTTCCTTCCTCCGCCTGCTTTATGGAGTGATCGATTCTTGCATAGAATTCCTCTTCGCTCATAGCCGTTTGGTCGTCATCCTCCTTGATGGGAACGATCTTGAAGGCCCCCTTCCCACGAAATTTCAGGATAAGATCTTGCCCGTTGACGACCATATCGATGTACTTCCCTTGGTTGGCTCGGAACTCGCTGCCGCTTACTGTGATCATAATGGATGTAGTTATAAAAGTGCACCTGCAAAGGTGATGACATTATGCTGATGGCCGTCTGATCATTTGCCCGCCGGGGGATAATTGTCTGGTATGCTCAGGGTTTCCCCCTGCCCAGGGCGTTTCTCTGGGCTATCATCCGGCGCCCCTTCAGGGCGCGGGGGGACATTGATTCAATCCGGACTGTAGGCCCAGTGGACGATAGCCCGAGGCGAACCCTCGGGTACCGCCGGGTGTGTGCAATTCAATTCAATCGTGTGGCGGGCGTTTACCCGGTGCGCCCGGCCATTCGGCCCGTTTGTAGGGGCGTATCGCATACGCCCCAGCCCGTCCCCGGGTGCGCCCTGAAAGGGCAACCGAGTTGGCCTGTATGGACAACGAGGAACCCAGCCCAGGGTAGAGCGATGCCCACCGGGCGGAGCGGCACCCTGGGTGAGCGTCCGCCGTCGCCGCCCCCCCGCTCTCCTCGCTTTGCGATCCTCCCCCGGCTCTGCATGGCAGGGCCGGGGGAGGATCGCAAGAGCGGGGGAGCGGGGGGCGGCGGTGGCGGACGCTCACCCAGGGTGCCGCTCCGCCCGGTGGGCGTCGCTCTGCCCTGGGCTGGGTTCCTCG
>MIQB01000001.1 GCA_002890585.1 Tannerella sp. oral taxon 808 | reverse complement strand
GGTAAAGCGACGCGAAGCGGCGCGACACCCTGGGTTACGGGTACCAAACGAAAATCCCGCTCCCCCGCGCTTTGCGATCCTCCCCCGGCTCTGCATGGCAGGGCCGGGGGAGGATCGCAAGAGCGGGGGAGCGGGGGGCGGCGGTGGCGGACGCTCACCCAGGGTGCCGCTCCGCCCGGTGGGCGTCGCTCTGCCCTGGGCTGGGTTCCTCGTTGACCCTACGGGCCAACTCGGTTGCCCTTTCAGGGCGCACCCGGGTACATGCCCGCCGCACCGTTGAATTGAATCCCACGCACGAACCCGGCGGTACCCGGGTAATCATTGACCATTGATAATTGATAATTGACAAACGACCATGCAACGCTTCCTCACCATCCTTCTTTTGCTCTGCGCGGCCACGGCCATGCGCGCTGCGGGCAACGCCGCCGTCAAGGATGTGCACATCAACGTGCAGATCATGCCTAATGGCGACGCGCACTTCACAGAGATATGGACTGTCGATGTACGCCGCGGCACGGAGTGGTATCTCGGGCGCGAAAACCTCGGCGCAATGGAGATACGCGACCTCACCGTCACCGACGAGACGGGCCGCCTCTATACGGACGAAGGGGCGTGGAAGACCGACCGCACCCTCCAGCAGAAGGCCGGCCGCTGCGGCATCGTGGATAAAGGCGATGGCGACTACGAGATCTGCTGGGGCATCGGTTCGCTCGGCGAACACAGCTTCACCGTCTCCTACCGCCTCACCCACTTCCTCCGCCGCCTGACCGACGCCGACGCCTTCAACCACATGTTCGTCAACCCCATGCCAGACGCACCCGAGCACGTCCTCCTCTCGATCCGTCCGGCCGATTCGTCCACCGTGCTCACCCCGGACAACACCCGCGTGTGGGCCTTTGGCTTCCTCGGCAACGTGTACGTGACGGACGGCGCCGTGGTGGCCGAGACGGCAGGGCCGATGCAGGGCGATGAAGCGTCAGTCATTGTCATGGTGTGTTTTGATCTCGATCTCTTCGGCCCAGCCGCCCAGCGCAGCGGCACGTTCGAGGAGATGAAGGAGCGCGCCCTCGAGGGTAGCGACTACGGCACGGGTGAAGGCGAGGTGCCCCTGTGGCTCGCCATCGTCGTCCTCGTGGCCATCGCCCTCGTGCTGCTCCTTCTGATAATCTACGTCGTACTGGAGTACACTGGCGTCACCTCCTCGCGGCCCGTCTACGGGCGTTGCCGCGTCCGCACATGGAGCCGCGACATCCCCCTCAACGGGAGCCTCACGGCAGCCTACCATGTGCTCTCCGAGGCGCGCCCCCTCCTGGGCGACTACAGTGAACGACGCTTCCTCTCGGCCCTCATCCTGCGGTTTGTCTACCAAGGCATCGTGCAGGTGAAGGGCGAGCGGCATAGCACGTTGCGCATGCTCTCCTTCGAAGGTCCACCACCCGCCCCCAGCCAGTTCGAGGGCATCGTAGACCGTGAGTTATACCACATCCTGCGCCAAGCCTCGGGCAGCAACCTGCTCTTAGAGGCCAACGAACTGAAGCACTGGGGCGAATCGGAAGAGAACGGACGCGTGATGCACCGATGGATCAACAACCTCTCCGATCGCTGTGGCATAATCTGCATGGCTCAAAAGCTGGAGGATGGGCAGGGACACTTCACGAAGGAGGGGCAGGCCAAGGCGCGCGGTGTGCCTGAGCTGCGCAACTACCTGCGCGACTTCAGCCTGCTCAGTGAACGCGGCGTGGACGATGTCGCCTTGTGGGACGACTACCTCGTCTATGCCACCCTCTTCGGCATTGCCCAGCGCGTGACCGAAGCCTTCCGACGAATCAACCCGGATTACTTCCACATGGGGGATCGCTCGATCGACCCGGTCGGCACGGTGATCCTTGCGAACAGTTTCTCCCAGTCGTTCCGTCACGGTTCATCGAGCTACGAGGCTGCTCAGCAACGCGCCTCCGGTGGCGGCGGTCGTGCTTCCTTCTCCGGCGGTGGAGGCCACTCCGGCGGTGGAGGCGGCGGCGCACGATGATCCCGATCTGTGAACTGAAAAAAGGGGGGCTCGCCCCTGCACTTCTAACTCGTAACTGAACACACGTATGAAAACAAAGATTTCAATCATCCTCATCGCCCTCATGGCAGGGCTGATGACCCTCACGACAGAAAGCGCCACGGCGCAGACCATCCGCAAGGGTGGATCCGTGTATTGCCGCATCAGCAACGGCACCATCTACAACGGCTCCGGATCCCAGATCGGCGAGTTCAAGAGCGGCTCCATCTACAACAGCTCCGGCTCCAAGGTGGGCGAGGTGCGCAGCGGCACCATCTACAAGTCTGGCTCCGAAGTGGGCAAGGTCAACAGCAGCGGCAAGGTGTACGATCGCTCCGGATCCCAGATTGGCGAGATCAGTAGCAACGGCGACATCTACAACAAGTCAGGCTCTAAGATTGGCGAGGCTGATCACGTAGACGCCGGCCTGGCCGCAGCCATCATCCTCTTCGATGTATTAAAGTGATGGGGACGTGTAATGCCCTCCCTCACCGCTTCTATTTCTAACTACTTAATATTTATCGCAATGAAAACAGCAGTTTACATCCTTGCGGCGTGCCTGATGGCATGGATTGCAATGCCGCAGCAAGCAGACGCGCAGACCCTGCGCAACAGTAGCAACGCCGTCCTGTGCAAGATCTCCAGCGATGGCACCGTAACGAGCCCCAGCAACGCCACCTTAGGCAAGTTTGCCAGCGACGGCACCATCCGCAGCGCCAGCAACGCCACCTTGGGCAAGATCTCCAGCGACGGCACCATCCGCAACGCCAGCAACGCCACCTTGGGCAAGGTATCCAGCGACGGCACCGTGCGCAACGCCAGCAACGCCACCTTAGGCAAGATCTCCAGCGACGGCACCGTGCGCAACGCCAGCAACGCCACCATCGGGACGGCTAAGGGCGTGGATCCGGAATGGGCCGCCGCGTACTTCTTCTTCAAGTTCTTCAAATAGGGCTTCCCACACAGGCAAGCTATAGCTACAGCTCAGCTCTACTTCACAGTTGATGGGGGAGATGCTCCGAAAGGGGTAATCCCCCCCCTCCCTAATAAGAATTGATCATCACCACCGCCCCCCTTATGAAAACAGCACATTACCTCCTCATCCTTCTCATCGCCATTGCAGCAGGGTGGACAACGGCCACACCCGACGCGTGGGCACAAACGCCACGCCCCAAAATCTCTCCCTCTGTCGACCGCCCGGGAGACAGCGTCCGTGCTGAACTGCAAAACGGACGCGTGCGCCTCATCGCCAAAAAAGACTTGGGCTGGCCCGGCGGACGCATCCACTTCGTCGAGGGGCTCGAAGGCCGGTGCGTGGGACTCTTCGTTGGCAACATCGGGTTAGATACCGACCCCTTCCTCTGCATGCTCATGGACGACGGCGGCGTCGAGATCATCTCCCATGCAAGCCTCGGCGTATGGAGTGACTTCAGCTATCGCCATTTCACCTCAAGCGGACGGCTGCCGGGGCTGAAGCATATCGTCGGCTTTCACGAAGACACCGTCGTCGACGGCCCCGTTTGCTACTGCGGCATCTTCGCCACCGACCGAGACGGAGGTCAACACGAGATCAAATCTTGCTCCCGCCCCACGGGGCAAATCAGCCACCAAGCGGGCGACCGTCAGCACCTGCTCCTCATCTACCCCGATTGGACGATGAAATACATCGTCAGCCAGCCCCGTGGTAATTGCCTCTACGAATACTTCGGACGCCTCCGATCGATCAAGAGGGACTACAAGAACAACACATTCGATTATCGCTACGACATGCTCACACGCACCGCATATCCGGGCGAACTCGGGTCGGGGGCATCCCCCAAGACCTCCCCCTGCACCGAGAACGGCTCTTTCCGCATGGTCGAGAATGAAAAAGAAGGCGAATGGGGCTACGACATGACCGTACTCTCTGGCACAATCGATTTCGGCACTAAGCAGGGCGCCTCCGCACGCTACAAATAGACGCTCCAGCAATGAACGCCCCCCTCCCCTTTTCAGCACCTGATCATTCATCACTTAATTAATTCCCCCCCCCATGACCACCTTCATCCCCATAATCGTCATTGCCCTGCTGGCCATCTGGGTCATCAGTGTGCAGCGCAACCTCGTTAAGCGCGAAGAGTATTGCACCAACGCCATGAGCCAGATCGGCGTGCAACAATCCAGCCGCTGGGATCTCATCACGAGCATCGTCTCCCTTGTCAAACAATACTCCGAGCACGAATACAGCACCCTCACCGACGTCATTGCCATGAGGCGCGACATTGGCGCCAACGCCTCCGCACACGACGCCGACGAGCAGGAAGCCCTCATTGGCCGACTTGTCGGGCGCATCAAAGTGCTCTCCGAGAATTACCCCAACCTCAAAGCCGACGCCCTCTACAGCTCCGCCATGAGCGACATGAAGCAGTATGAAGAGAACGTTCGCCACAGCCGCATGATCTACAACGACTCCGTCACCCGCTACAACCGCGAGGTGCGGCAGATGCCAAACAACATTGTGGCTGGCATGTTCGGCTTCCGTGTCCACGATTATTTGGAGGAGGACATGAAGAAGAGAAACTTCCCCACCGCATAACCCCCACCCCATACACAATAAAAAGAATGAACACTGACAGTCATACCCGCAGCAATCGCCCACCTCCCGACCGCGAGAAGGTTCGCGCCTCCCTCCACCGGTTGGTCGAGGTGTATGATCATTACCTCGAGGTTTACAGCCAACTCAACCCAACGGATTGCCCTCCCACCTCGCAGAGCGACTGCGAGGATGCTGGATCACGACACATTCAACTATGAATGCTTATTAAACAAACATGCATCACACAACTAAAAAACCCTATTGAGATGAACCGATTTTTTTCGATGATGACGATGGCCATCGTAGCCTTCGCATGTATGACGACCCTCGCAGCTTGCGAGAACAACGATCCGGAACCCGATCCGATTCCGCAGCCGCAACCACAACCGCAGCCACAACCGCAGCCGCAGCCGAATCCGCAACCCAACCCGCAGCCGGGTGGCAATGAGGTGAAGGAGATCAAACTGGACAAGCAGGAGCTGACAATCAAGGTCGGCGAACGAAGCACGATCAAGGCGGAGGTCGTTCCGCCTGACGCCGCAGTCAAGATCGTGCGGTGGAGCAGCAGCAACGAGGATGTAGCCACGGTGACGAACGGTGGCGAGGTGTTAGGCAAAGCGGCCGGGACAGCCACGCTCACAGCGCGCGCCGGAACAGTGACGGCCACCTGCCGCGTGACGGTCAAGAAAGAGCAGCAGACGCTGAAGGAGCTCGAGGTCCACATCCACGGCTCGATCAACCACACGCAGTACACCACTGGCCAGTCGGCCACGATCACCTTCAACCGCTTCCCCGCCTCGGTGGAGGAGTTCAAGCAGGTGCGTGCCCAGATCGGCATGGAGCCTCACGGCGCCGTAGCCTTGCAGATCATGGCTTTTGAGATGTATCGCCGCGACAGGGCGATCGGCTTGGAGTGCATCAAGCTCAACAACGTGCGGACGAACGTGGGCGTTGTCACTGGTCAGCTCAAGGAGCTCTTCGGCGGCGACTCGTACTACAACCGTCCCTACCAGATGGCTGCCTACCTGAAAGGTGCCACCCCCGCCAATGGCTACAGCCCGGAGAAGCCCTACACGATCGAAGTGGTCGTAGACCCGGCTGTGCCTTATCAGCAGTCGAAGATGTTCCAAGCCACTGTGCTGAGCCTGCGCGTCAAGAGCAAGGGTCGCTCCACCGGCTCCGACGTGGTGTCTGTGTTGAAGACTAAGAAGCCAGACGAACCGGGTGATAAGGGTGAGTTCTTCATCGTACAGAGTAGTACAGGATTGGTTTCTCAGGTGGCACCGATCCCGTTCGATGTGGAGTTCAAAGGCCTCGAATGAACGATGGCCTGATTGATTATTGATGTCTTCTTCATCTTCTTTCCCCCCCTCCCCCCCCAGTGCCGCTCCACACCGGGCCGGCCAAAGGGGCGGGGGGGATTCCCACAAATCCGAATCAATTGAAGTATGCAGGAGTGCTGCAATTGCCCAAAACCGGGTTTTGGAGGAATTGTTCGGGTTGCAATTGCCCAAAACCGGGTTTTGGAGGAATTGCTTGGGCTGCAATCGCCCAAAACCGGGTTTTGGAGGAATTGTTCGGGCTGCAATTGCCCAAAACCGGGTTTTGGAGGAATTGTTTGGGCTGCAATCGCCCAAAACCGGGTTTTGGAGGAATTGTTCGAGTTGCAATTGCTCAAAACCGGGTTTTGGAGGAATTGCTTGAGTTGCAATCGCTCAAAACTGCTCTCCGCGCACTTCTCTACACATGACCTATCCATTTAACCCGCGGGTCGCTCCGGCCCGCACAACACGTATTTCAAAATGAAAACAACCAAATTATTCTCCCTGATTCTTATCGCCCTTTGCGGGCTGACGATGGCCGTAACGGCCCAGACTAAGACCTTCCACGGCGCATGGTTCACCATCCAATATCCGGACGACTTCACGGCCGAAGGCTCCCTCCCCTCCGCCGGATCGGACGAGGACAACACGTTCGACAGTGCCACCTTCACCTCACCCGACGGCACAGTCACCTTCTACGTCTACTCCCCCCCAGTGGTCAGGCGACCCGACCGACATCGACCTCCAAAAGGACGAGCGCGAGGGCCAGCGCAAAGTGACCCGCGGCAAAAAGCAAACCATCACCTACTGGACCATCGGCGCCAAGGACGGCAGCTACACACGCAGCTATCAGGAGGTGCGCCAAGGCGAGAAGATGCACGTCATCGGCATTCACTACACCACGCAGAAGGCGTACAACAAGTACAAGAAGCAGTACCTCGCCTTTAAGGCCTCCCTTAAATACACGGAGTGACCCTGCTGGGGGGGGGAAGGATGCCGGCCGGGCACACGCCTGCCCCCAAACACCCAAACGCATAAACAGATAAACGCATAAACACCTAAACAATGAAAGCAACCCGATTCCTCTCCCTCTGCCTCATGGCCCTTGTTGGCCTCGCAGGCATGACTGGTGAACACGCCTCGGCGCAGAAGAAAGAGAAAGTAATCCTCGACACCGACATGGTGGAGGCCTTCGACGACGGCGTGGCCATGATGATGCTCGCCAAAGCGCCCAACATCGACCTTCTGGGCGTCACCATCGTCGTTGGCAACACGTGGGTGCCTGAGGGCACCGCCTACGCCATCCGCCAGTTAGAGTGCGTCAATCGGACAGACATCCCCGTCGTGCCCGGCATCCGTCAGCCGATCTATCCGAACCGCTTCGAGACGATCAAGAACGAGCGCATCCTCTTCGGCATTGGCGACGCCTACGTCGGTGCAGCTGGCTACCCCGAGCCCGCCTCCTGGCGCGCCGTCTACCTCCAGAAGTACGGCCGCGAGCCATCGACGGAGCCGCTCGACATGAAGGCCGTCAACTTCATCATCGACCGCGTCAAGGCCAACCCCGGCGAGGTGACCATCCTGGCCATCGGCACCTGCGTCAATCTGGCCACCGCCGTACGCATCGCCCCGGAGATCGTGCCCCTCATCAAGCGCGTCATCTACATGGGCGGCTCCTTCTTCCGCCCGGGCAACACCACGCCCACGGCCGAGTTCAACTGGTGGCTCGACCCGGAGGCGGCCAAGATCTGCGTCCGCACGCCCTTCAAGGAGCAGGTGATCGTCGGGTTAGACGTCTGCGAGAAGATGGCCTTCCGCAAGGATCGCTACGAGCGGATCACGGGCCTCGTCCGCAACGAGGCGATCAAAGGCATGATGAAGCGCAACTTCCTGAACGTAAAATTCCTCGAGGAACCTGACTACACGCATTACATCTGGGACGTCATCGCGGCCGCCATCCTCATCGATCCCTCCTTAATTAAGGAAGAGGTGACGCGCTACGTAGACGTCAATTCGCAGTTCGGCTTCTCCTACGGCCAAGCCCTGGCCTTCGACTCCAACCAGCCCATCGGCAGCCAGCCTGCCCGCCTGATCCTCACCGTCGACGAGGCACGCCTCTGGGCCATGATCGAGAAGTATTGCTCGGAGTTCTAATGATCATTGACAATTATCCGTAACCCATTAATCCCATAACTCAAAATGAAAACAACCAATCACCTCTGGGCGCTCCTTGTCGCGCTCTTCTGCTTCAGCGCCCAGCGTGCCGCGGCTGACTCGCCGCTGACTTCTACCACCTTCAGCGAGGCTTACGAAGATGTCCCCATCGTGAAGCAACAAACGCCAGAGGAGCCAACCTCCGACAGGGTGTGGGCTTACCTGGCCAATCCCAAAAACCCCGTAGATGTGAAGATGGCGCTCATCAACACGATCGGATGGGCCTTCGAGGGGAAGAATAACTGCCAAGTCTTCCTGAATTACCTCAAGGAGAAAGGCATCTGCAAATCACAGCGCGACCTCTACCAGAAGCGCCCGGGCGACCTGCTGCTCTCAGCGGCCTACCTCAAGGCATTAGACAACTATTTCGAAGTCGATGAGGCGGCACGCATGGCGCGCAAGGCCCGCGAAATGCACCCGGAGAGCTACACCGTGAACATCATCTGCGCCCTCATCGAGGCACAGTTAGCGATGCACGAAGGTGTCAACAGCTGGGGCAAGGTCTACCAACTGACCGACGCCGTACGTCGCAACAAGAGCCTCAAGGACGACATGCGCGACGAGGCCAAGCAGATCATCTTCGAATACATGGATGGCTATGAGCACTACGTCACCGATCAGACCAGCGACACCCGCACTGGCAGCGCCCCGAAGAGCAAGAAGACGGACCTCACACAGCACACCTGGAGCGACGGCTTCGACTTCTACGACGTGAAGCAGGGCGCCGATGGGATGCTGCTCTTCAAGGGCGGATCGCTGCATGAGGGCGGATCGTGCTTTGCTCTGGAGCCCGCCGGCGGCGAGTTCTATCGCCTGCAGCCCTACCCCGGCGCCGACTTCCCCAGCAGCAGCGTCGGCGAGAAGGGCAACATCGTCCGGGTGCGGCCCTACGGCTACGGCGTCTACCTCGTCGTGTACGACGCACAGGATCTGCCGGTCAATGTGCTGGCGCCCATCGACGACCTCCGAAAGACGACCGAGCAGCAGCTCGCGGATTACTACCTCGCTGGCGAATACCGCACACGGGACGGCCGCACGATCACCTTCTACCCCGGCTCCGCAATCAACCCCAAAGAGCGCAAGGTGAAAGGCCTCACGAAGGACGGCGAGGCGGTGCGTTACACCTTCGGCGAGGAGTATGACACGCCGGCGCCCATCGTCGTCCTGCCCGACGGCTCGGCCTACCGCGTGGAGAAGACGGACAAGGGGCTGACGATCCGGAAGACGACTGAAGGCGAATACGGATGGTCGGACGAGGGCCAAGTCGTCGTCCGCAATGCGCGGCGCACGGGCTTCGTCTCGGCCGTCAGCTGGGTGCCGGGCGACTTCCCCTGCGCCGTCTTGGAGCCGCTCACCACGGGCATACTCAGTCAGTTCACCCTGGGCGAGCTGAGGCTCATGCGTAACGAGATCTATGCCCGCCGCGGACTGCGCTTCGCAGGCGGCGGGGAGATGCAGAAGCATTTCGAATCGAAAGACTGGTATCACCCCGAGGCCGATGACGTCTCCGACCGCCTCACCGAACTCGATGCGCTGAACATCGAGCTCATCCGGCGTGAAGAGAAACGACGCACAGAGTAATAACGAATGACCATTAATCACAGACATCCCTATGAAGACCATACATCACATCCTCACTTGCATCGCCCTCCTCATCGCGGCGATGACCCTGACCTGCACCGCCGCGCGGGGGCAGCAGGACGACACAGACGACGAAATATTAGACGAATGGAAGATGGTGCTCATCAACGGCGGCGGCACATACGGCACTCCCGGCTTCGACAGCTGCGTCGTCTCCGGCAGCGTTACCTACGACGACAACGGCCATATCACCCTTCGCAACGCCACGATCCGCGCTAAGGAAGGCCTCTACTTTTCCTTCCAAGGCAGTGCGGAATCGATGCAATTTGTCCGCTCTGCCACTGACATCTACTTCACTTTAGAGGGTGAGAACACGATCGAAATAACCGGGCAGGATAAAGAATCGGCCATCTTCAGCGAGTATGGCTACATGACGTTCGACGGCGGCAAAGACGGCAGCGGCAGCCTCACCATCCGCATGCGGAATCCGGAGGCAAAGGCCATCTATGCGCCACAAGGTGCGAGCATATCCAACTGCCAACTCACGCTGGAAAATGGCCTCTACGCCAATGGGGGGATCTTTTTTGATAACGCCAACGTGCACGTCACGCGTGGCGGCATCAGCTGCGGGTATAGCTACGAATTCAGAGACTGCGTAATCACCCATCCACAAGGTGAGCGCCCCATAACAATGGACAAGAAGCATTTCGACGATGTGATCATCTGTAACCCCGACAGATCGAAAGCCGAGGAGGTGCGCATCGAACGCCGCAAAGGCACATACCTCAATGTCTCGAAGAGCGAATCTCACTCGGATTGGCCCATCGATAATTGACCCCCACGCCCGGGGCGGGGGAGGCAACGGAACGGGGAGGCTACATTTGCCCTCAATCAAACGCAGAGGGAATAGCTCAGAAGCCTTCCTAAGCCGAAAATCAATGATTCCAGCACCTCGGAAGCCTTCCTAAGCCGCGGAATCAATGATTCCAGCACTTAGGAAGTCTTCCTAAGCCGAAAATCAATGATTCCAGCACCTCGGAAGCCTTCCTAAGCCGAAAATCAGTGATTCCAGCACCTCGGAAGCCTTCCTAACCCGCGGAATCAATGATTCCAGCACTTAGGAAGTCTTCCTAAGCGATAAAGCACCTGCGGAGCCCCCCCTCCATGGTTCAGACATAGAAACCCATTTAATAAACAGACATATGGACACAAAAAGAAGTATCTACATCGACACCCTGAGTGTCGGAAGACTCGTTACCGCAGAAGATTACGGTTACTTGAGTCTCTTAAAAGACGTGCTCGTCAAGCTGCCGCTTGAGACCAGCGCACCCGGATTTTCCCCCAAGTTGAAAACGGCAGTCGACGAATTTAACGCCGCCCTAACCGATTTCGACGCCGCCTTCAAAGACGCCGACAAGCTGCCCACAGTAGCCACCGCAGCTAAGAACGACACGCTGCGCGACAAGGCATGGAGCGCCATGTTCGGCTTCGTCAGAGGCGCCTTCAAGCACCCCAACGAAGAGATCGCAGCGATCGCCGAAGAGGCCTTAGTGTACTTCAACACCTATGGCGACATGCAGCACATGAACCAAACCAAAGAGACCGGCATGCTGGACAATCTCATCGCCGATCTCAAGGGCATGGGCGACGCCAAGCTCACCAAGGCCGGGCTCAAACCCTTCTTAGACGATCTGGAGCAGAAGGAGCTGGACTACAGAGCCTCCGTCTCGGCCCGTTCGGACGAAGAGGGCGAACGCCTCTTGGGCATCGTTAAGGAAAAGCGCGCCGCAGCCGATGCAGCCTACCGCAACCTCGTCGACATGATCAACGCCCTGATCCGCGTCAATGGCGACGCCCCCTTCCAAGCCTTTGTGAAGAACGTGAACGCGCTGATCAAGCGGCAGGAAGAGCAAATAGCGCTTCGCCAGACCAACGCCAAGAAGCGTAACGAGAAGAAACCCAAAGACCCCAAGGATCCCAAGCAACCGAAGGATCCGAAGGATCCGAAGAAGCCCGAGGGTGGCGGCGACGACATCCAGATCCCCTCCGAACCGCCCAAAAAACCCGACGACGCCGAGCAACCCAAACCCAATCCGGGCGGTGGTGGTGGCGGCGACGACATCCAGATCCCCTCCGAACCGCCCAAGAAACCCGACGGACAATAATCCCCCCGCGGCCTGTAGGGCCGCCGGACGATAGCCCAGGGCGAAACCCTGGGCAGGGCGAAACCCGGGCGAAACCCTGAGCGAGGCGAAAACCCCGAACAGGGCGAAACTCTGGGCGAAACCCCGAACGGGGCACCGGTTAATCATTAACCATTGACCATTCGTGACGATTCTGCCGGGCGTGCGCCGACCCCCGCGGCGTGCACCCGGCATTTTTCCCTCTCCCGATTCCTCTTCCCGCCCCCTCGCAAGAGGCAAATGATCACCCCGCCCCCACACGCACCAGGCAATCATTACTCATTGACCATTGATCATTCTCACAGATATGAAAACAAAAACCTTTCCCCTCATCCTCGCCCTCCTCCTCGGGCTCACCCTCACCACCGCCGCCCACGCGCAAGACGACGCTCAGTCATGGGGCACCCACGTCTTACGCGTCGCCACCCCGCCCGGCAAACGACCCACCATCGCCGACTTCGCCCGCACCTTCCTGACGCAACACCCCGATCCACTCAACAACGCCATCCTATCCAAGCTCGACGGCCGCGATCCGCAGCTGGGGAAATGCGAACTACAGTACATCCTCGATGCCCCCAACGGCTATCTGAAATACAGCTTCCATGATAATCGCTGCAATCAAACCGACTACCCGGCGATAGAAATGTGCTATTGGCGCACCAACAGCGGCCGTTGCTTAATAGCCGTCAATGGCAACAACTACATGGGCAACATCAACCTCATCTTCTACGACTACAACCCCGCCACCGGACGCATGACGCCACTCCCCGAGCCCCCCTTCAAAGACTTCCACGACGACATCCGAGAGTTCATCGTCCAACTCCCCCGCAAGGGAAAAGACATCCATATGGAAGGCTGGTCGGACGAAGGCGGCCCCTCACCCCTCACCCTCCGCTGGGACGGACTGGGCGGATTCACCCTGATCGACGCCGCCGAGCGCTATCGGCAGCCCGCGGCCGGAACTTGTAAAAACTGCCAATTCCCGGCCACTTTCAAGACCCGCTTCGGGAAATCCGACATATACCCGGACTTTTTCAAGAGCATCGGAAAATCCGACGAACCCATTCCGCTCTATAACGGGCCAGGCGGCTCCGCGATCCGTCAAATCAGACCCAAAAACACGCGTTACGACATCACCGTGGAAAAGGTGCAGACGGGGAGGGCGTACATCAATTACGCGGCAATGTCCGAGGATCCCAGTCTCGAACCATCATATGATCACGCCTGGGTAGACTGTTCCTCGCTCTACGTCTTATTACACTCTAAACACGAAACCGTCGCCATGCCCCTCTTCGCCGAGCCCACCCGCACCTCGCGCCCCATCCAAACCATCAAAAACGAATACGTTGATACCTCCCGAATCCGTCCATTCCCTTGGCAGCTCTTGGAAGTCCGCGAAGGATGGCTGAAAGTGCGCCACCCCCATACAAACGTCACCGGATGGATCGAATCACGCTTTGCCACTTCCGACTTCGTTCAATAATCCTCCCTAACAGCTTCTCACTACCCCTCTAATTGAAACAGATATGAAAACAAATCTCTCTTGGGCGAATACGCTTCGCCTCGCGTTCGCCCTCCTCCTCGGGCTCACCCTCACCACCGCCGCCCACGCGCAAGACGACGACACTCCCGCCTACTTCCTCCGCCCCTTACGCGTGCAAACCGCCGCCGGCAAGCAGCCCGGCATCGTCGACTTCGCCCGCGCCTTCGTCAGCGCCGACCAACAGGAATATGCGCTCTTCAGCGCCACCCTCGCCCGGATTGACGGCCGCCAGTTCAAACTCCCCCAAGACGAGCAGTTCACCTGCCTCATCGACCGCCCCAACGGCTACCTCCACGCCGTCCACACCATCGAAGGCATCATAAATCACGACCAAGTCCTCGAAGTCTGCTACTGGCGCACCGACGCCGACCACCGCCTCGTCGCCGTCAACCACTACAGCAACATCGGCACCATCTTCCTCCTCTTCTACGACTACAACCCCGCCACCGGACTCATGACGCCCCTCGCCCAGCCGCCCTTCCAGGATTTCCACGAGCTCCTCCGCGAGCTTATCGTCCAACTCCCCCGCCAAGGCAAAGACATCCACATGAAAAGCTGGTGGGACGGCGGCCCCTCACCCCTCACCCTCCGCTGGGATGGCCACGGCACCTTCACCACCGTCGGCGCCGCCGAGCGCTATCGACAGCCCGCGGCCAACCAACCCACCACCTGCGACTTCATCGCACACTTCAAACCGGAGGAAGAGACCAGCGGCGACCCCGTCGACCTCTATGACGCCCCCGGCGGCAAAGTCATCCGCCATCTCGGCACCTACGATCTCGATTACGCCTTGCGGGTCAAACGCGTAGAAAACGGCTGGGCGTACATCGACTACGGCAACGACCCCCTGATGATGGGGCCGGGCTCATCCGAGGGTAGCGCCTGGGTACGCAGCACTACCCTCTACGTCCTCCCTGCCGGCCCAGTCTACATCAACTACATCTACGACGAGCCCACCCGCGCCGCACGCCACGTCGCCACCTTCAACGAAGCCATGGACAATATCACCGATACCTGGTGGAAAGTCCTCGAAATCCGTAAAGGCTGGATCAAAATCCGCACCAATCACTTAGGCATCACCGGCTGGATAGAGGCCCGCTTCCTCTGCGGCTCCGACGGCGTAGACTGCTAACTCGGCCGCATGCACCGGGTAATCATTAATCATTGACCATTGATAATTCTCACAGATATGAAAACAAAAACCTTTCCCCTCACCCTCGCCCTATTCCTCGGGCTACTCACAGTCGCCCCCGCCTGCGCGCGGAAGTCGGCCAACGCGCAGGAAACGGCCGGCGCCTCAGCCGACACCACGCAGCAAATCGCCCAAGCCGTCGACCGACAGGAAGACCCCATCCGCGCCGAAATCGTAGACGGACGCGTGCGCCTCACCGCTAAAAAGAACCTCGATTGGCCCACGCCCTCCCACTTCGTCGAAGGCCTCACGGGTCGCTGCGTCGGGCTCTTCGTCGGCGACATCGGCCAAGACACCTGTCCCTTCCTCTGCATGCTCATGGACGACGGCGGTGTGGAGATCTTCTCCTACCAAAGCCTCGGCACCGCACCCCATGCCTACCATTCCTGCTTGAGCTATACCTCTTCCGGACGCCTACCGGGGCTGAAGGACATCGTCGGCTTCTGCAGCGGAACAATCGGCGATGAGTTCGCCTCCTACGTCACCATCTTCGCCATCGACCGTGAGGGCCGCAAACACGAGATCGAGCCCTGCGTCTATCCCGGCCAAGCACTCTATCACTACTACGAGAACGATGAGTATCGGCTCCTCATCTATCCCGACTGGACCCTCGAGTTCACCACCGGTTGGGTAGAAAGTGAGTTAGCCTACACCTACATCGGCCGCCTACGCCCGATCAAAACGGATTACGAAAACGGCATCTTCGAGTATCGTTACAACATGCTCACCCGCTACGACTATCCGCCCGTCGGCGACGATGAAGCGTATGAAAAGGCTAAACCCGTCCCCTCCACCGAAAGCGGATCCTTCCGCCTCACTCGCAAGAACGACGAGGCAGATTACGAACTGACCATCCTCAGCGGCGACCCGAAGTTCTTCGGCGGTGAGCCTGGCCATCCCGTCCGCTACAGCCCCGTCCGCAATCTCGTAACCGACTAACCCCCTCACACATCACAGATATGAAAACCTCCCTCCTTACCCTCCTACTCGGACTACTCGCCCTCACCGCCACCGGCTGCAACCGCAGCAACGCCCAAGGTGCCGCAGCAACGGACGCCGCCGAACTCCCTTGGGGAGAAACCGACATCGTAGCCGTGGCCTTCGTCGGATACTACGCCACCGAAGCCGACTTCCGTGCCACCCCCGCCTACGCCGACCTGAAGAAGCGCTACGCCCTGCCCGACGATGTGCCCTTCATCGACCACGCAGGCGATGAGGTCTACCTCGTCATCCCCCGCGATCCGAACGCCTCCGTCGCCGTCAACGATCTCCCCGTCGAACGCCTCATCGACCCTGACGTCGACGCCCACGGCCCGATCCTCTACAAGAGCGAAGAGGGCACCCCCTTCTTCATCAAATGCCAAAGCAGCGGCGGCATGACGAACGCCGAAATCATCATCGTCGACAACAACAAACACGAGCTCACCTACCGTCCGCAGCTCTCCACCGACGACGGATCGCTCATGACGCCCGGTATGGTCGGCCCCGGCGAAGGCTCCGTACTCGACATCACCCAGCCCCTGCCCACAAGCAGCCTGCCCCGCTCCGTCGACCGCCCGGGCGACAACCTCCGCGCCGAGATTCGAAACGGGCGCCCGATCGTCATCGTTAAGCAAGCCGTGCAGGCACTCGACGATGGCCCACACCCCGTGGAGCGCATCAGTGGCCGTTGCGTCGGGCTCCACCTCGCCCTCATCGAGGGCACGCCCTACCTCTTCATACTCATGGACGATGGCGGCGTGGAGGCCATCTCCTATCGCAGCATCGAGGGATTCGGCCCCCTCACGCCGGGCAACTTCATCTCCAGCGGTCGCCTGCCCGACCTGAAAGGCATCACGGGCTTCCAGCAGGAGGGCAGCGCGCTCTTTGCCGTCGACAAGTCCGGCAGCAAGCACGAAATCCACCTCTGCCTCCTGCCCGAGTCCTATCGCGTGCTCTACCACTATGCCGGCGGCAAAGAGTATCAGCTGCTCATCTATCCCGATTGGAAGTTGGAGTGCATCGTCGGATCGATCGAGGGCAGCACGATCGAGCAGCATTTTGGCCAAGTCTTCCAAACGAAGGCCGACGCCAAGTCTGGACAGTACGAATTCCGCTACGTCATGCGTACGCACACCACCTTTGAGAGTGGCGACACCAATCCGGACATTGTCGAAAAGACCTCCCCCTCCGACGCCACCGGTACCTTCCGCCTCACCACCCGCGACGGTGGCAAGACGTACGACCTCACCCTCCTCACCGGCCCCGACCTCTTCGGCATCACCCGCGGCACCCCCGCCCACTACGAGCAGACCCGCCGCGGCGCCAATGGCAAGGCCCTCTATGAGGATGAATGATGCCCCCGCAAGAATTGATCATCGTCTAAAGACCGATTTAACGTGAGTTCGACGTAAGGGATCTCCGTTTTTTTATTCGCCGGCAACTCTGGTTGCCGGTCCGCTGGATCGAAAGTGAGCTGGCAACTCGATTGCCGAGGCCGCTGGGTCGTAAGTGCCACTGGCAACTCGATTGCCGGGGCCGCTGGGTCGTAAGTGCCGCTGGCAACTCGATTGCCGAGGCCGCTGGATCGTAAGTGCCGCTGGCAACTCGATTGCCGGGGCCGCTGGATCGTAAGTGCCACTGGCAACTCGATTGCCGAGGCCGCTGGATCAAAAGTGCTGCTGGCAACTCGATTGCCGAGGTGCATTTCTTATGTCGATAAACAAAAGAGTCCTGCCGATGGAAGGGAATTGGTTCCCCCGCCGCCGGCAGGACTTTTTGCTTTTGAGGAGTAGTTGTTAGGAATAATGGAACCGCAGAGAAAAGACATAGACGTAAACACAATTCTCGCTGACAGTATAGATCAAGCGATGCTCTCTTGTGATGCGGCGCGACCATTTACCACGCAAGTTGCCTCGGAGTGGTTCAGGTTTACCAATTCCCGTAAACGGGTGGAGAATGATGTCTTCGAGCAAGGAAGAAATACGGCGCATGATGCGCTCGTTCCCAGTCCGCTTCCAATAGTCGCGATCGCGGCGCGCCTGTTCGAGCAAGACTATTTCCATAGGTCTTCGAGCTTGATGGGCGGTGTTTGTCCGCGAGCGATTTCTTCATCGCCGCGACGGATGATTTCCATCATGGCAGGCGAAGCCTCGATGCGTTCAGTTGTATCGGAGTGGATCAGACGTTTGGCCTGTATCTCTTCTGCAATGACGCGTAGCGCCTCGGCCGCTTTACGATACTGTCCTTCATCAGTTACAATGACGGTCAGGTGACGGAAAATCTCCTCCGTCAGTTGGGTTGTAACAGTCGCTTTCATAATCGGATAAGTTTTTAAGGAGCTCAAAAATAACAGGCGGTTAACGAACCGCCCCCCCACCCGCCGCCGGCAGGACTTTTTGCTTTTGAGTTATTCCTTACACGTTGCGCCCCACGATATAGTCCGCCAGCGCCAGC
This sequence comes from Tannerella sp. oral taxon 808, assembly GCA_002890585.1. Taxonomy (GTDB): domain Bacteria; phylum Bacteroidota; class Bacteroidia; order Bacteroidales; family Tannerellaceae; genus Tannerella. Next base: position 66,108 of record MIQB01000001.1, on the reverse strand, counting down.
AAGCTCTCCCGCGCCGGACTGTCTGGCAGCCTGCGGATCGCCTCCTTCGCCCGGTCGCGATACTCCGCCATACGCCTCTCGGCATACGCTATGCCGCCGTGCTCCTTGGCGAAACGGATCAGCGCCGCCACGTTCTCTGGCGTGAAGTCCTGCCTGCGGATCATGCTGAGGAAGGGCGCCTTCGTGGCCTCGTCAGTCGAGGCGAGGGCGTAGAGCAGCGGCAGTGTCACCTTGCCCTCGCGGATGTCGTTGCCGCCCGGCTTGCCCGTGGTGGGCAGATCGAAATAGTCGAACAGATCGTCGCGAAGCTGGAAGCTACAGCCCAACAGCCGGCCAAACTCCCGACAATGCGCCTGCACATCGGCATCGGCACCGGCCGTCACCGCACCGATCTCGGCACAGACCGCCAGCAGCATCGCCGTCTTCTTCTCCACAGCCATGAAGTAATCCTCCTCCGTGAGGAGCTGTTCCCGGGCATTCTCCAACTGCTTGATCTCGCCCTCAGCCATCTGTCGGCTAAGCGAGGCGATGAGGGAGACGATGAGGGCGCTGCCCGTCCGTGTGGCACGGATGAGCGCCTCGGAGAGCACAAAGTCGCCCACCAAGACGGCGATGCGGTTGTCAAACACAGCGTTCATTGAGGGCTGTCCGCGGCGTTGCCGGGTGTCGTCCACCACATCGTCGTGTATAAGAGAAGCAATGTGCAGCAGCTCGAGGAAGACAGCCGCGTGCACCGAATCGGCTTGCACCCCGCCGCAGGCCTCCGCCGTGAGCAGAAGGAGCAGCGGCCTGATATGCTTGCCACCGGAGTGATATACCGCCTCGATGGCCGCGCGAATGGTGCGCACATCACTGTGCAGCGCCTCCGCATATTCATCCCGAAACTGTGCCAGAGCCTCATCTATAGGCCGCTCTATATCCCGTTTATTAATCATGTTCCTACGTGTTTTCTTATGTCGGGCAAAAGTAGATAGAGGATGGAATTATCAATTCCGCCCGGATATACACGGGGGGCAATACAGCGCGACGCTCGCGAGGGGTGTATGCGATACCTACCCTGCCCTGTCTGTCGCCCCCCGCCGGATCTGCCCCTACTTTTACGCCCGCAAAACCAAGGATTATGACAGCATTAGAAAAAGACGACCAAGCGATCACCCGGTGCCTGCAACGCGCCTTCACTGAATGGAAAGACGTCAAGGACGGAAAGCTCCAAACCCGACCTTTAGAAGAACTGCTGAACGAGTTATAACTCGCCCCTTACTTCCTTCTATCTCTAACTACTCTCTACTACATCTAATGAAACTCCTCCTCATCGACGCTTACGCACTGATCTACCGTTCTTATTACGCCTTCATACGCAATCCTCGCGTCAACTCAAAGGGCATGAACACGTCAGCCATCTTCGGCTTTGTCAACTCGCTTGACGATGCCCTCCGACGACTTACGCCCACCCACGCCGCCATCGCTTTCGACCCCGCCGGACCCACCTTCCGCCATGAGGCCTTTCCCGAATACAAGGCGCAGCGCGAGAAGACGCCCGAGGACATCCACGCATCCGAGCCCTACATCCGCCGACTCATCGAGGCGCGGCGCATCCCCCTGCTTGAGGTGCCCCGCTACGAGGCTGACGACGTGATCGGCACCATCGCCACACAAGCCGCACAGGAGCAGTTCGACGTCTATATGATGACGCCTGACAAGGACTACGGGCAGTTAGTCACCGACCGCATCTTCCAGTTCCGACCGCGCCACGGCGGCGATTACGAGACGATGGGAACGGCCGAGGTGTTGGCTAAGTATGGCCTGACATCCGTCAGCCAGGTGATCGATCTGCTCGGGCTGATGGGCGACGCGTCGGACAACATCCCCGGCTGCCCGGGCGTCGGTGAGAAGACGGCGCAGAAGCTGCTCACCGAGTTTGGCAGCATCGAGCGGCTGCTCGAGTCTACCAACCAACTCAAGGGCGCACTCCGCACGAAGATCGAGACGCACGCCGAGCAGATCCGCTTCTCCAAGTTCCTCGCCACGATCGTCACCGACGCACCGATCCGATTCGACGCCGCCGCGTGCACCGTCAGCGAACTCGATCGCGACGCCCTCCGCGAACTCTATACCGAACTCGAGTTCCGCACCTTCCTCGCGAAGCTCGATGCGCCAACCGACGCTCCTGCACCCGGCCAACAGCTCACCTTCTTCGCTAACGAGCCCACGGCCCCGCCAGCATCGCCCGACGAGGCCGACACGGCTGATGCCACCACGACGCCGCACACGTATCACTTGGTCGATACCGAAGAGGCGCGGCGCGCCTTAGCCGAGCAGTTGAATCAAGCCGAGGCCTTCGCCTTCGACACGGAAACGGAGGGTGTCGACGCGCTCCACACGCGGTTGGTCGGAATGTCGTTCGCCCTTCGTGCGCACGAAGCGTGGTATGTGCCCGTGCCGGCCGACGAAGAGGAGGCGCGCGCCACGGTCGCTCCCTTCGCCGCGCCGCTCCAGAACACCGCCATCCGTAAGGTGGGGCAGAACATCAAGTTCGACCTCATGGTGCTGATCAAATACGGCATCCGCGCGGACGGCCCACTCTTCGACACGATGATCGCCCACTACCTGCTCCACCCCGAGCTGCGCCACAACATGGATTACCTCTCCGAGACCTACCTCCGCTATCGCCCCATCGCCATCGAGTCGCTCATCGGGCCACGCGGTAAGGGGCAACGCACCATGCGCGAGGTACCCGTCAAGGATGTCTGCGAATACGCCGCGGAGGACGCCGACGTGACGTGGCAATTGATGGAGCATTTCCGCCCGCTGCTCGCGGAACACGGGGCCGAACGGCTCTTTCACGACATTGAGATGCCCTTAGTGCCCGTTCTGGCTGAGATGGAGGAAGCCGGCGTCACGCTTGACACAGAGGCGCTGCACCAGTCGTCCGACGCGCTGAACGCGACGCTCCGCAGCTTGGAGGAAGAGATCTACACGTTGGCCGGCATGGAGTTCAACATCAACTCCTCGCGGCAGGTCGGCACCGTGCTTTTCGAGCATTTGCGTATCGAAGAAAAGGTCAAGAAGACGAAGACGGGCCTCTACAGCACGGGCGAGGAGGTGCTCGAGAAGCTGCGCAGCAAACACCCGATCGTCGGCAAGCTGCTCGACTACCGGCGCGTCAAGAAGCTGCTCAGCACCTACATCGACGCCCTGCCCGAGCGCGTAGACCCGGCAACGGGTAAGATCCACACCTCGTTCAACCAGACGGTAACCTCGACCGGCCGACTGAGTTCGTCAAATCCCAATCTGCAAAACATCCCCGTACGCGAGGAGCTCGGCCGCGAGATCCGCAAGGCCTTCACCGCCGACGACGCCGAGTCCGTCTTCTTTTCGGCCGACTATTCGCAGATCGAGCTGCGCATCATGGCCCACTTCAGCGGCGACGAACACATGACCGACGCCTTCCGCCACGGTGCCGACATCCACGCCGCCACGGCCGCCAAGATTTTCGGCGTCGCCCCCGAGGAGGTCACGTCCGACATGCGTCGCCGCGCCAAGACGGCCAACTTCGGCATCATCTACGGCATCTCCGCCTTCGGCCTGGCCGAGCGCCTCGCCATCCCCCGCTCCGAGGCTCGCGAGCTGATCGACGGCTACTTCACCTCCTATCCCCGCATCAAAGCCTACATGGATGCGTCCATCCGCACGGCCGCCGAGAGGGGGTACGTGGAGACGCTCTTCGGCCGACGCCTCTTCCTGCCCGACATCCGTTCGCGCAACGCCGTCGTCCGCGGTTACGCCGAGCGGGGTGCCATCAATGCCCCGATACAGGGCACGGCCGCAGACATCATCAAGATCGCCATGATCGGCATCCGGCGCCGTTTCCGCCAGGAGCACTTCCGCAGCCGCATGATCTTGCAAGTGCACGACGAACTCAACTTCAACGTGCGGAAGGAGGAGTTGGATGTTGTCCGCCGGATTGTCCGCGAAGAGATGGAGGGCGCCGCCACGCTCAGTGTCCCCCTGACGGTCGACTGCGGCACGGGGCGCAACTGGTTAGAGGCGCATTGATCAACAGATCAACTAAAAACGAAAAGCTAAAAACGGATGGCTACAGGATGGGAGCGTATGCGCGCCCTTTTTGTTGCGTCTCTCGCAACGCAGACTTAAGAGACGCTCTTAAGCAGGCTTAAGAGGGGTCGCTAAGCATACTTAAGAGGGGTTCTTAAGCAGGCTTAAGAGGGGACACTAAGCATACTTAAGAGGGGTTCTTAAGCAGGCTTGTAGACATCGTGCAAGGGGGCTTGTAGACCCCGTGCAAGGCAACTTGCAGCCCGTGTGCAAGGTAGCTTGTAGACACCGTGCAAGGCAGCTTGCAGGCATCGTGCAAGGTAGCATGCAGGCATCGTGCAAGGTAGCATGCACGATGACCGAGGGGCCATCCCCCTTCGCCATCATTGACCATAATCATTCGCTCATCGATGCCCACGCATAGAGGCGCCGCTGGGTGAGGTAGCTCGGATCAGCCATATAGCGGTAGGCCTCGCGCTCGAAGCGGATAGCCCGGTAGGCCGCGAGGGAGCTCCGCCTACGCAACAGTCCCCAGAGCCATTCCGAGATATAGATCAGGTAGAAGCCAAGGAAGGCCGTCTCCTTCATCTGCGCCGTGTGGATGGCTTCGTGCCTGAGGATGGCGGCCGAGAGTGGCCGATGTTCCGCCCTCGCGAACACGACGCCCATCAGATTGATAGCCGTAAAGCCACGAAAGGGCACGAGGCGATTGTAGATCACTTTCATATGCGGCCTGAAGGGTCGCCGGACAATAGCCCAGGGTAGAGCGACGCCGCCCGGGCGGAGCGGCACCCTGGGGATACGATGTCCCCCGATCCTCCCGCACCCTCCCCAAACATCCCCGCCTGCTGGGAGCAGGGTGGGGATGTTTGGGGAGGGTGCGAGAATTTTTGTTTGGCCGCTTGCCCCAGGACGTTGCCCTGGGCTATGATTCGGCGGCCCTTCAGGCCGCACCGGGTACACATTCGTGGGACCATTTCTGCTTGACTATAGTTCTCCTTGATGGAATCTTCTTTTCTTCCCTTGATGGAAGAAAAGAAGCAAAAGAAGATCAAGGCATCAGGGGTGCCGGCCAACTTAGCCGGATACCTGTCGCCGTTGGGTCATGATTACCATTGACAATTATCTCACAGGTAGGCCGCCATCTGCTGCTGCACGGCGCGGGCTTCGCGGGCGGCAGCTGTGGCGAAAGCCTCGGTGCGGTCGGCATAGAGGATGGCGCGCGAGGAGTTGACGATCAGCCCGCAGTCGGCATTCATGCCATAGCGACAGACCTCGTCGAGCGATCCGCCTTGTGCGCCAACGCCGGGCACGAGCAGGAAGTGACGCGGGGCAATGCGGCGGATGTCCTCAAACATACGTCCCTGCGTGGCCCCGACGACGTACATCATTCGCTCGTCGTCGGCCCACTCTTGCGACTGCCTGAGGACGCGCTCAAAGAGGCGTTCGCCGTCTTCCGAAGCTGTGAGTTGGAAGTCCGCCGAACCCTTGTTCGACGTGAGGGCGAGCAGCACGACCCACTTGCCGTCGTAACCGAGGAAAGGCGTGACGCTGTCTTCGCCCATGTAGGGCGCGACGGTAAGGGCGTCCACGTCGGTCTCCTCGAAGAAGGTGCGGGCGTAGAGTGCCGATGTGTTGCCGATGTCGCCGCGTTTGGCGTCGGCGATGAGGAACGTGTCCGGATGATGCTCGCGGAGGTAGCGAACGGTCTTCTCGAAGGCCAACCAGCCGCATGCGCCGGCGCACTCGTAGAAGGCGAGGTTGGGTTTATACGCAATGGCGTATTCGGCCGTGGCGTCAATGATGGCTCGGTTGAAAGCGAAGATCGGGTCGTCGTCATTCAACAAATGCGGTGGGATCTTCTTCAGATCTGTGTCAAGCCCGACGCAGAGGAAGGATTTCTTGCGGCGGATGTTCTCAGTTAATTGTTCGCGATTCATATAGTTACGAGTTACGGAGTTACGAGTTACGGAGTTACGAGTTACGGAGTTACGAGTTACGAGTTACGAATTACGAGTAATGGGGAGTGGAGGTGTTACTCTTTTTGTTTGATGGATCTGATCAGACCTCCAATCATTCGTATGATGTTATCGAGTAGTTCTTCTGTCTTCCTAAAAGACTCATGATCTATGTAGTTCAGTCTTTCGGCAATGATGAGTAAAGTTTCTACTTCGCTTGCAGAGCCTAACGCGATATACAGGAACTGGACCAACTCCTGCCTACCCCTTCGACCAAATCCTTCAGCTATGTTGGTGGGAATAGATACGGCGGCCCGTTGCATCTGATTACTTAAGGCATAGATCTCGTACTTAGGAAACGTCCAAGTCATGCGATACACTAACACCACCAACTCAATTCCTTGCTGCCAAACCAGCAAATCCTTATGTGTTTTAATCTCTCTTGACATGATAATGATCTCTATTTCGATTCTTCCAATACTATTATTTCCTATTCGTCACTTGTAACTCGTCACTCGTCACTTGTAACTCTCCCCCCTACAGCTCGCTCTCCTTGATGCGTTCAGCGTTTTCGGCGATCGTAAGGCGGTCGATGCAGTCCTGAATGTCGCCATTCATGAAGGCGGGGAGGTTGTAAATGGTGTAATTGATACGGTGGTCGGTGATGCGACCTTGGGGAAAGTTGTAGGTGCGGATCTTGGCCGAACGGTCGCCGGTGGAGACCATGGTCTTGCGACGCGAGGCGATGTCGTCCATGTATTTGCTGTGCTCACGGTCGTAGATGAAGGAGCGGAGGCGCGAGAGGGCGCGCTCCTTGTTCTTCGGCTGGTCGCGCGTCTCGGTACACTCGATGCGGATCTCTTCCGACTCGCCCGTAACGGGGTTGCGCCACGTATAGTTCAGCCTGACGCCCGACTCCACCTTGTTCACATTCTGTCCGCCCGCACCGCTGCTGCGGAAGGTGTCCCAACGGATCTCGCCCTCGTTGATCTCCACGTCGAACTCGTCGGCCTCGGGCAAGACGGCCACGGTAGCTGCCGACGTGTGGACGCGTCCTTGCGTCTCGGTCTGCGGCACACGCTGCACGCGGTGCACGCCCGACTCGTATTTAAGCGTGCCGTACACGTTGTCGCCCGTGACGGTGAAGATGATCTCCTTGAATCCGCCCGAGGTGCCCTCGCTGACGCTCGACACGGCCACTGCCCAACCCTTCATCTCGCAGTATTTGGCGTACATCCGATAGAGGTCGCCGGCAAAGAGTGCGGCCTCATCTCCGCCCGTGCCACCGCGAATCTCGACGATGGCGTTCTTGGCGTCCTCTGGATCGGCAGGTACGAGCATGAGCTTGATCTGCTCCTCTAAGGAGGGCAGACGCTTCTCACCGGCCGCGATCTCTTCGCGGGCCATCTCCTTGAGGTCCGGATCGTCGTCGTTCATGACGATGGCGCGCGCCTCGTCGAGGTTGGCCAACAGTTGTTCGTAGTCGCGTTTTGCGGCCAGCAACTCTTCGAGGCCTTTGTATTCTTTGGTCAGCCGCACGAAGCGGTTGCGATCAGCGATGACCTCGGGGTCAGTGATCAGCGTCGACACTTCCTCGAAACGCGCCGTGAGGCCGTCGAGCTTTTGAAGGATGGGGTTAGCGGATGGCATGGGGGATTATTCTTCAGAGAAAAAATCGGAGTCGATGCGTTTGATCTCATAGATGTTCTGCACCGATACGCCGATATTGTAATCAATCATGTGTTGACAAAGCAGGTTGCCATCGATTAGGGCTACCTTGATGTTATTCTGGGGGCGGAATAGCCTAGCTTTCTCGCTGAATTGAGCTGTAGTAATAAAGATGCCCTTCGTAGCGCCCTGTCCGGAGAGCGCACCGACAAACTTTTGAACTTCGGGACGTCCGATGCTTTGATGTTTATCCCATCGTTTAGCCTGTATATAGATACTGTCCAAGCCCAGCTTATCCTCTTTGATAATCCCGTCGATACCCTCATCGCCCGTCTTGCCGACCACCATCTCTGAGATCTCTTCTTCCGATCCACCATAACCCATTGCTACAAGTAGGCGAATCACCAAGCGTTCGAAGAATTCCGGTGTTTGTTGTGCGATCTGCTCTAAAAGATCCTCAACCAAAGTGTTTCGCATCTGCCGGTAAGCACCTTCAATCTGTTCCTCAGGGGTTATCTCTATGTTCTCCGTCGATATATCCTCCGATGGGAGGTTTTGAAGCATTTCTCTCTCATCATATTTCCCAATGGTTCCTTCTTTCCACGCGCGGAATTTCGGATAGTCCATCAGCATTTTCACATTGATTTCTTCGGGATTAGAAGCGAGCAAAGACTTTCCGTCAGAAGTAATAATATACACTCCTCGCTTGGGAGATTGTATCAAGCCGGCAAATCGCAAATAGACTCTTGCCCAATTGATGTTGCTGGATAAGCGGCTTTGATTGCTGGGCAGCATGATTTGCATCTCTTTCTCCGTAACAGAAAAACGCTCGATGATAAACGGACGAATCTCTTTAGCCGAACGGGGCTTTCCATCTGCCAACATTTGCAGTGTAGGCAGCATACATTCTTGAAAGGTGGGTAGCATACTGATGAGATTTATATGGGGTGAAACTGTTTTGAGTTATTCGATTCCATCTTCCGGAAGCGTTTGCGGGACTCCCGCAAACGCCAAAGCATTTCCCGTGAAACTTGCGGGAACTCCCGCAAACGCCAACCGCATCTCCGTGGGACTTGCGGGACTCCCGCAAATGCCAACCGCATCTCCGTGAGACTTGCGGGAATCCCGCAAACGCCAACCGCATCTCCGTGGGACTTGCGGGATTCCCGCAAACGCCAACCGCATCTCCGTGGGACTTGCGGGAATCCCGCAAACCCTAAATCAATACCGGAACTCCCCAAACTCACTGCGGATGATCAGCTCCTTCCGCTCAGCAGACTCTACGCGACCCACGACGCGGGCGTCGATGCCGAACGAGCGACTGAGGGCGATGACTTCTTCTGCTCGCGCGGCGTCTAAGTAGACCTCCATGCGGTGACCCATGTTGAAGACTTTGTACATCTCGGCCCAGTCTGTGCCGCTCTGCTCGCGGATGATGCGGAAGAGGGGCGGCAGGGGGAAGAGGTTGTCCTTGACGACGCGCATGTCGTCGCCGATAAAGTGGAGGATCTTCGTCTGCGCGCCGCCGGAGCAATGCACCATGCCGTGGATCTCGGGGCGCATGGCGTCGAGCAGGGCTTTGACGACGGGGGCGTAGGTGCGGGTGGGGGAGAGGACGAGGCGGCCGGCATCCACGTTGAGGCCTTCGATGGCGTCCGTGAGGCAGAGACCACCGGCGTAAACGAGATCGTCAGGGACTGCGGCGTCGAAGCTCTCGGGGTATTTCTCGGCCAAGTAATGGGCGAAGACATCGTGGCGCGCACTGGTGAGCCCGTTGCTGCCCATGCCGCCGTTGTAGGCGTGCTCGTAGGTGGCTTGACCGAAGGAGGCCAATCCGACGATGGCGTCGCCGGGGCGGATGCGGGCGTTGTCGATCACGTCGGCGCGGCGCATGCGGCAGGTGACGGTGCTGTCGACAATGATCGTGCGCACCAAATCGCCGACGTCGGCCGTCTCGCCGCCTGTGGCGTAAACGCCGATGCCCATCTCACGCAGCTCGGCCAGCAGCTCGTCTGTGCCGTTGATGATGGCCGAGATCACCTCGCCCGGGATGAGCAATTTGTTGCGCCCGATGGTGCTTGAGACAAGGATGTTGTCCGTGGCGCCGACGCAAAGCAGGTCGTCGATGTTCATGATCAGTGCGTCCTGCGCGATGCCCTTCCAGACGCTGAGGTCGCCCGTTTCGCGCCAGTAGAGATAAGCAAGCGCCGACTTAGTGCCGGCGCCGTCAGCGTGCATGATGTTGCAGTATTCGGGATCTGCCCCGAGTATGTCTGGGATGATCTTGCAAAAGGCCTTTGGGAAAAGGCCTTTGTCGATGCGTCGAATGGCGTTATGAACGTCTTCTTTCGAGGCGCTGACGCCGCGCCGTGTGTACCGTTGGTCGCTCATTGTTATTCTGTTTCCTTGATAAAGCCGATCGCTGTGCCGGGCGTGGCGCCCTTTTCGGAGCCGTGGCCTTTGGGGTGGGGGCGGGTTTCTTGGCGACCCAGGCGGACTTCTTCGGGGTGGCCGCAGGTTTTTTCGGGGTAGCAGCTGGTTTTTTGGCAGCAGCCACGGGTTTCTTCGGGGCAGTGGCTGGTTTCTTGGCCACAGCTGCAGATTTCTTTGGAGTTGCGGCCGGCTTCTTCGGGGTGACCGCAGGTTTTTGTGGGGCAGCGGCAGACTTCTTAGGAGTTACTGGCTTCTTCCACGCGTTTTTTTTTACTGCGGGATTCGCTGCGGCAGGTTTAGTGGCATTCGGAGCAACCTTTGGCGCAGCTGCTGCGCCCGACTTCTTCGTCGAGGCGAGCAACTTCTTGTCCTGCTTCTTTGGAGCAGCGGCGGGGGCAGGTTTCTTGGCGGCCCAGGCCTGTTTCTTAGCAGCGGGGGCAGGCTGCTTGGCGGCTACTTGCTTCTGGGCTGCGGGCTGTTTCGCTGGGGCAGGTTTAGCTGCCGGGGCAGCCTTTTGGGGGGCGGGTTTCTTGGCGGCCCAGGCCTGTTTCTTAGCAGCTGGAGCAGGCTTCTTGGCGGCTACTTGCTTCTGGGCAGCGGGCTGCTTTGCTGGGGCAGGTTTAGCTGCCGGGGCTGCTTCCTTTTGGGGGGCAGGCGTAGGCGCAGGTTTCGGAGCGGGAGCAGGCTTCTGTGCTGGTGCAGGCGCAGGCTTCGGGGCAGGCTCCGTCTTGGGGGGAGCTTGTTCAGGCTTCGCCTTCTTCGGCACCTTGACGCCGTGAGCTGTCGGTTTACGCCCAGGCTCTCTTTGTACGGAGGCCATGTCTCTCGAGGTGTCGAGGGTGCGCTTCCTTTCCGGTTTAGGCTCTGCGACCTGCTTCTTCGGCGCTGCGGGAGGAGCTGTTCTTGTTTTACGTCGTACGACCGGTGGCTCATCCGTTCCCTGAGCCAGGTCGTAATTGTGTAACCCGTATCGCTCAATCAGCTCGATGAGTTTGTGGGCATACTTCGGGTCGGTGGCGTATCCACAGCGCTTCAATCCATGTGCCCAGCCCACATAGTCCGTAGGCTTCAGATCGAAGAGCGACTTGTAGGGGCTCCGCTCAGCGATGAAGCGTGAATGATCTTCAAACGATTGCTCAACGGTGGCGTATTTACGGAAGCGCTCTAAGCGTCCGTCGTCTTGTTTATAGACGAACTCGCCCGTCCAGTTTCCGCACTTGATGCCGAAATGGTTTTTCCCCTCAACGGCCAAGTAGCTTTTCCCCGCGCTCGATTCGAGGATGCCTTGCGCCAACGTGATGCTGGCCGGTATGCGGTGTTTGCGTTGCTGATGGATTGCCGCTTGGCTATAGTTCTGGATATAGAGTTCGCAGGCGTCCAACTCACGGACTTCGGCTTTGCCAGCCTGCAAGTGTTCGACGGTTAGCAGGGAGCCGCCAGCCATCATGAGGCAGCCGATAAGTATGGCTATACGATATGTAGTAATGGAGAAGTGCATGATGTATTTTCGAGATTATCTGAGTTTAAGTGTTTCACCCTCTTTGGGGACGTAGTCGCGTTCCTTGTTATTCAAGGCGTAGAGTGTGCTGACCTGAATGCCGTAATACTGCGAGATGCCGTGCATTGATTCGCCTATCTGCACCTGGTGGTAGAGGTTAGGCATGTCGGCACGTTTTTTCTTTTTCTCGAGGTATACGATGTCGCCTCGTCGGAGGGGAAAGTCTTCAGGCGACTCATTGTATCGTGCCAGCTCTCGGGCGGTGAAGCCCAAGTCGCGGGCAATGCGATCGTAGGAGTCGTTGTAGCGTGCAATGGTATAGATCAGGCCGCCCGTCTTGTAGACGTTGCGGGGTTTGAGTTTGTTGTCATCGGTGCTGGGTGCAGTTTGCTCGGCTTTTTTGTGGCCAAACAGGCGTTCGAAGAAGGTTCCTTCCTTTTTCTCTGGTTCACGCTTGGGGTGGGTGGTGGAGCCTTTCGGGGTGGTTTTGGGTTGCTCTTTGGGGCGTTTGGGTTCGTTAGTTTCACGTGCGTATTTCCGGCCTGTGTCAAAGAGGTAGAGCTCATAGTCTTCAATCATTTTGATCAGCTTGTTGGCATAGGCGCGGTCGGTGGCGTAGCCGCATTCTTGTAGGCCTTTGGCCCATCCACGATAATCTGTTTTACGGAGGAGGAAGAGTTTGCTGTATCGCTTTTTTTCGGCTAAGAAGCGGGAGTGGTCTTCGTAAGATTCTGCGACGGTGTTGTATTTGCGGAAGCATTCGTCTTTGAGGTCGTCGTCCCAATAGGTACGGGCGCCTTTCCAGTCTTTATGGCATTTGATGCCGAAGTGGTTGTTTGATTCTAAAGAGAGGCGGGAGAGGCCTGCGCCGGATTCGTGCAGTGCTTGTGCGAGGGTGATGCTGGGGGGAATGTTGTACCGATCGCCCTGCTGAACGGCGATGTAGCCGTATTGGGTGATGTACTTCTCGTAAGCTGGGTGGCGCTTTCGTTCAGCGTGGCTTACGGGAATCAGGGCGGTAAGGGTATATATGAATATAAGTTGTCTAAAACATCGAGGATTCATCGGGCCTTCATTTTTAGAATCGGAGCAAAGATAGAAAACAAAGGAAACGCACTTAGCGTATTACGTGTAGGCTGTACCTTCGTCGGCTCACTAATAATTGATGAAAAAATGAGAGAAGAAACGATTGAAATACGCCTTCAGAAAGGGCGTATCGATGAGCTCGCGGCGCAGGAGCGTCGGGGGATGGATGTGGCACTTGCAGCGGCTCGGAAGGCTTATGCGCCGTACTCGGAGTTTCACGTGGGGGCGGCTGTGGAGCTGGAGGACGGACGATTGGTGCCGGGTAGTAATCAGGAGAATGCGGCGTATCCTTCGGGGCTGTGCGCAGAGCGTACGGCGCTGTTTACGGCCGGGGCGCAGTATCCGGACGTGGCGGTGCGGGCGCTGTATGTGGTGGCTGTAAAGGATGGTGTGGTGCAGGATAAGATCAGTCCGTGCGGGGGGTGTCGGCAGGTGATTGCGGAGGTGGAGCAGCGCTATGGGCTGCCCATCCGGATCTATCTGTGTGGCCGGGAGGAGTATTGTCGGGTGGAGTCAGCCGAGGCGTTGTTGCCGCTGGCTTTTGGGAGTAAAGATTTGTAAGGAGAGTGGAGGGGGGGGGGGGAGGGCTTAGAGCCCTTCGAGTTTGTTTTTGAGGGCTTGGCGGGCGAAGAAGATGCGGCTCTTGACTGTGCCCAGGGGGATGGCGAGGGCGTCGGCGATCTCGTTGTAGCGGTAGCCGCTGACGTACATGGAGAAGGGGATGCGCAGTTCGTCGTTGAGCTCGCTGATGGCTTTGGTGATTTCTTGCAGGCGGCAGGCGCTTTCGGGTGTCTCGATGCTTGACTCGGTGGTGGCCTCGAGGTGGTAGAGGTCGATGTCTTGCTCCACGACCGTCTGCGAGCGGAGCACGCGGCGGTAGTTATTGATGAAGATGTTTCGCATGACGGTCAGCACCCAGCCTTTGAAGTTGCGGTTCTCGGTAAACTTTTCTCTGTTGTCGAGTACGCGCAGAGAGGTCTCCTGAGTCAGGTCGAGGGCGTCTTCGCGATCGGCCGTGAGGGTCATGGCGAAGTTCATCATGTAGCTCTGTAGGCTCAACAACTTGTTCTGAAACTGTGAGGCATTCATACTTGGAATAGTTTTTTGTTACGAGGCCGCAAACATAGAGAAAGCCGGGAATGGAGGAATAATGATAGCCATATGGAAATGGTTCTTCACAAATCTTTATGGCGCATGCGCAAACGCTCTGAGGGGGCGGGTTATCCCGGTCTAAAGAGAGGAAAAGGGGGTGGCTTTGCCTATCTCCGGGCCTTCGTAACCCTAAAAACAGGCTGGTTTGGGCTTCACCCGCTCGCCGTAGACCCAAACGCGACCCAGAAAGGCTTCACCCGCTCGTCGTGGCCTAAAAATAGAAGTTTATTGAAGGCTTTTATATGGATTGTATATTATTTACGGTGTAAATTGAAGGCTTTTATATTGATGCTGTATAATTAACGGCGTAAATTCAATGATTTTATACTGATACTGTATAATTAACGGCGTAAATCGAATGCTTTTATATTGATAGTGCACAATTAACGGTGTAAATCGAATGCTTTTAATATAAAAGCCTATTACTTACATCGTAAATTGAATGCTTTCAATGTAAAAGCCCATTACTTACATCGTAAATTGAATGCTTTCAATGTAAAAGCCTATTACTTACGCCGTAAATCGGACGCTTCCAATATAAAAGCCTTCAATTTACACCGTAAATCATACACGATCAATATAAAAGCCTCCTACTTACAGAGTAAACAGAGTACATCCAATATAAAAGCCTTCAATTTACACCGTAAATCATACACAATCCATATAAAAGCCTTCAATAAACTCTCATTTTCAGGCCACGACGAGCGGGAGAATCCCTTCCCGGGGTGTTTTTGGGAGGAAAATCTGCCGCGAATAGCCAAAAGCGAGCGGAAACGCTCCTACTTTTGAGGCGGATTAACAAACAACCCCGCTTTTCAAGCAATGAACACAGCAAACACACCTATCCACACCAAAAATGCGGCGCAACAGATGAGAAAGGCCCTCGCGGCCATGATGCTTGGGGCTGCCCTGGCGGCGATGACGGCCTGCGCAGACCGTAAAACGACAAAGAGCCATGAGGAGGCACTGGCGCACATTGCCGAGCTCGGCCAGCAGGCGAAGGAGCTGCAACACACGCAGCTCGACTCGGCCATCCACCTACAGATCCGGGCCCTCGATGCCCTACAAGACGCCCCCGACGACTCGCTGCACGCCGTCCTGCTCACCGACTTGGGCCTCTCGTACTCCATCAAGGAGGACCTCAAGCGGAGCGACAGCTGCTACACAGCGGCCGAGACTGAAACCGCTAACTACCCGGGTCTGACGATCCGACTCCTCATCAACCGGGCCATCAACCAAGACAAACGCGGACATCCGGACGCCGCACTCGCCCTCTACGACGCGGCCTACGGCAAGGCGAAGCAATCCACACCGCCCGACGAGGTGATGATGCGACGCATCGACATCAACCGAGCCGTCTCTCACCAACACCTGGCGCAGTTCGACTCGGCCATGATCTGCCTGGAACGCGCCATGCGGCTGGCCGAAAAGCAGGGCGACCGCGATGCCGTGGCCGCGGTAATCATGAACATGGGCAATGTGAAGTATCGCATCCGCGACGATGAGCAGGCCGACTCGCTCTTCCGCGAGGCCGAGGCCATCTATTCCGAGCTTGGCGACACGCGGATGAGGATCAAGGTGAAGACCAACCGGATCTCGTCCTTAGTGCGACTTGGGTTATACGACGAGGCGCTGGCCATCTCGATCCAAGCCGAACATCTGGCCGACTCCATCGGCGCCAAGGCCCTCATCGGGAGCCTATACAACAACCGGGGCAGCATCTACTTTGAGCAGCATGACTACCGCCGCAGCCTCGACATACTCAACCGTTCCATGGCGCTCAAAAAGGAACTCGGCGACACCGTTGGCATGATCGCCAGCATCAACTCTATGGCTTCCGTACACATCGAAATGAAGGATTATGCCGCCGCCATCCACGAAAGCATGGAGGCACTACACCTCTCCAACGAGCGCCATGTGACAACTTACCTCGACGACATCTACCAGAACCTCGCCACGGCCTGCGGGCGCTCGGGGCAGTTCCAGTTGGCCGTGGAATACCTCGAGCGGAAGAGCGCCCTGCACGACTCCATCTTCACGAAGGAGAAGTACACCGTGATGGAAGAGATGCGGACGCGTTACGAGACGGAGCAGCGCGAGCAATCGCTCCAGATCGCCATGCTCCAGCTCAAGAAGAATCGCCTCGGGCTTATGGCGCTGGCGGCGCTCTTCGTCTTGCTTGGTGTCTCTTTCGTTTACGTCTACACGGCGCAGCGGCGGCGCCTTCGGCAGTACATCTCCATCGCGCGGCAAAGCGAACGGGTGGACGAGCTGACGGAGCGTACCCTCTTGCCCCAGTGCGGCAGCGACGATGAGGAGCAGCGTGCCGCCGGACTATCGGAAGGGAAGACGAACGACCTGCTGCGCTCCCTGCGCGATTGCATGGAAGTGCACAAGATGCACTGCGACCCGGAGCTCACACTCGAGTCGCTCGCCACGGCCATCGGGACGAATCGCTCCTACCTCTCCATCCTCATCAACAGCCGCATGAAGCAGGGCTTTTCGGAGTATGTCAACTTCTATCGCATCAAGGAGGCGAAGCGGCTGCTGAGGGATACGGATCACAAGGTCTCCACCATCTCGGCGGAGGTGGGCTTCGGCACGCAGCAATCGTTCTACACCGCCTTCCGCGCCGCTGAGCAGCTCACCCCGACGCAGTATCGCAAAGTCGCACGAAGGGGGTAGGCAGATCTTCGGGCCCGGGGCTTGGCGGAGGGTTATTCCGCCAGGCGGAAGTCGAGCTGCTTGCGTTCTAAGTTGGCATGCTCCACGGTGATGGTGATCGGATCGCCGAGGCGATAAGTGTGGTGGCGACGCCGACCCACGAGGGCGTAGTTGGCTTCGTCGAACTCGTAGAAGTCGTCGTCCAAATCGCGCATCGGGACGAGGCCCTCGCACTTGTTCTCATTAAGCTCCACGTACAGTCCCCACTCCGTAACGCCCGAGATGACGCCATCGAACACCTGCCCGATCTTATCGCTCATAAATTCCACCTGCTTGTATTTGATCGACGCCCGCTCGGCATTGGCGGCCAGCTGCTCCATCTGCGAGCAGTGGTCGCACTGCTCTTCGCAGGCCTCCTTAGGCACACTGCGTCCGCCCGCCGCATAGCGCGCCAGCAGGCGGTGGGCCATCATGTCCGGATAGCGGCGGATGGGGGAGGTGAAGTGGGAGTAGTAGTCAAAAGCGAGTCCGTAATGGCCGATGTTGACGGTCGAGTAGCGTGCCTTCTGCATGGAGCGCACGGCGAGCGTCTCGATCAGGTTCTCCTCTGGGCGGCCCTTGGCGTCGTCAAGTAGGCGGTTGATGCTGCGGGTGATGTCGCTCTTCCCGCCGTCAGTTTTCAGCTTATATCCGAAGCGGCGGACGAAGGTGGCGAACGTCTCCATCTTCTCCGCGTCGGGCTGCTCGTGGATGCGGTAGACGAAGGTCTTCTTCGTGCGGCCGCCGCGTTTGCCAATGGACTCGGCCACGGTGCGATTGGCCAGCAGCATAAACTCCTCGATCAGCTTGTTGGCCTCTTTCGACTCTTTGAAGTAGACGCGCAAAGGGCGGCCCTTCTCATCGATCTCGAACTTCACCTCGTAGCGATCGAAGTCGATGGCGCCCTCGGCGAAGCGTCGTTCGCGGAGCTGCTGGGCGAGGCGATTGAGCGTGTTGATCTCGCGGCTATAGTCGCCCTGCCCCGTCTCGATGGCCGCCTGTGCCTCGTCGTAAGTAAAGCGGCGATTGCTGCGGGTCACGGTGCGCACGATGCGCGAGGCAAGGATCTCGGCCGCGTCGTTCAGCTCGAAGACGACGGAGAAGGTCAGCTTCTCCTCATCGGGGCGGAGCGAGCAGAGATCGTTCGAGAGGCATTCGGGGAGCATGGGTATGGTGCGGTCTACGAGATATACTGACGTGGCACGCTCGTAGGCTTCCTTGTCGATCACGCTGCCAGGCTTCACGTAGTGCGTCACATCGGCGATGTGTACGCCCACCTCCCAGCCCCGGCCGTCGGGCAGGGCGCGGATGGAGAGGGCGTCGTCGAAGTCTTTCGCGTCGGCCGGGTCGATGGTGAAGGTAGTGACGTCGCGGAAGTCTTCGCGCTCGGCCATATCCTCGGCCGTGATGGCTCGGGGAATGCGTCGCGCGGCGCGCTCCACATTCTCGGGGTAATGCGTGGGCAAGCCATACTCGGCCAGGATGGCGTGCATCTCTGTGTCGTTGTCGCCCGCTCGTCCGAGCAGCTCCGTCACCTCTCCCGTGGGGTTATCGGCACGGTCGGGCCACTCCGTGATGCGCACCACGGCTTTGTCGCCTGTGCGCCCACCGTTCAGGTGAGCTGTGGGGATGAAGATGTCGTTCGAGAGCGTACGATCTTCGGTCACGAGGAAGGCGTAATGCTTCGCCACCTGCAAGCGCCCGACATAGCGGTGTGGCGCCCGCTCCACGATCTCCGTCACCTCAGCCTCGGGTTCGCCGCGGCGGCGCTTGAAGAGCTGCACACGGACGTGATCGCCATCGAGGGCGTGGTGGGCGTTGCGCTCTTCCACAGTGATGGGCTCGCCGCCATCATCGGGCACAAAGGCATGGTGGCCATTGCTGCGTCGACGGAAGGTGCCCGTGGCCGACGCGCTGGCGCGGTTCAGGCGATAGCGCCCCGGCTCGGTCTCGTTCAGCACGCCATCCTCGGCCAGCTGGGCGAGGATGTAGGCCGTCTGTAGCTTATCTGCCTGCGCCTCGAGGCTGACGGCTCGTGCTACTTGCTTATAGTTATACGTGGTCTGGGGGTTCTCTCGGAAGGTTTGGATGATGGCCTTCAGCAAGGCGTTCTTCTTCATCCGTTTGCTCCGGGCGCTGCCGTGTTTCTTCAGCGCCTTCTCATTGGTCCGGCTATGCTTTCCTGCCGGCATGGATTTCTTCTTACGTGTAATCTTCATTCTTCTTGTTGATTCGATTCTTGCCCGAAGTAGTTCGGGGGTACGCCGACGGCTCCCGGTCGGCACGAGAAGATGCACCCGCTCAGGGGGTAAGCTGCCAGCTCGTCGGGCGTGAGGCCCTCGCGGGCCGTGGTGATGTAAAGCACATCCATGTGCTCGCCGCCGAAGGCACACGAGGTGACGTTGGGCGCAGGCACTTCCACCTTGGCGATCAGCTCGCCGGTGTAGGCGTTGTAGCAATAGACGCCGAAGCCGCCCCACTGGGCTACCCAGAGGTTGTCGTTGCGATCGATGGCCATGCCATCGGGCAGGCCGGTGCCTTCGGGAATGTCTACAGCGATGCCATTCATGATGATGTCGCCCGAATGCTGATTGTAGCGGAAGCGGCGGATGTGGCCTGTTGGCGTGTCGTTGTAATAGATGTACTTCTTGTTGCTGGACCAGACTATGCCGTTGGAGATGGTCACACCGCGCACCATTGCGTCGATGCGGCCGGTGGGGCGTACGCAGTAGAGTGTGGCCTCGCTCGATTTCTCATCGAGGCTCATGGTGCCAACCCACAGCCA
Organism: Tannerella sp. oral taxon 808; assembly: GCA_002890585.1. GTDB lineage: Bacteria > Bacteroidota > Bacteroidia > Bacteroidales > Tannerellaceae > Tannerella. The sequence continues at coordinate 46,769 of MIQB01000001.1, read as the reverse complement.
GCCGTTGGGTGAGCATTTGCCGTCGTTGCAACGCAGGCGGCCGCCTTTGGTGTCGATGGGGGTGATCTCCGTCTTCTCGCGGGTGTTCAGGTCGAAGCGGATGATGCTGTTCTCAAGCGCGAGGACGACGGTGTGATCCGTTTCAGGCACGACGGTCGTCACCCGGCGATCGAACTTCCAGGAGCGGCATTTCTTCTTCTCAGGCATGAACTCATAGAGCGTGCGCCCTTCGATGTCGACCCAGAGGAGTGTGCCGCGGTCGGGGTGCCAGATGGCGCCTTCGCCTAACTGGGCCTCCGTCTGGTAAGCCACCTCTGCGTTGATGTGCTTCACCTCGGAGCAGGATGTCCCCCCGCCTATCGCCGCGAGTAAAAGGGCGACAGTCATGGCCTGGATCAGTTTGCATGCACGTATCATAGGCTTTACTTGACTTGAATAATTCGTTTGATCTCACTCAGCTTATTCAACGCTTCAAGTGGGGTGAGATTGTTTACGTCGATGTGGCGGATCTCATCGCGCACCTGGCAGAGCACGGGATCGTCTAACTGGAAAAAGCTGAGTTGATAGGCGCCGTCGCTCTTGCCACTCCCTGCCCCTGAGCGGCTCGCACGGACGGATGTGTCCTCCACTCCCCGCGTATGATCTTCTTCTAACTGATGGAGAATCTCTTCGGCTCGCTCCACGATGCGCCGCGGCATGCCGGCCATGCGGGCTACATGGATGCCGAAGCTGTGTGCGCTGCCTCCGGGCACGAGCTTGCGGAGGAAGATGACCCGGTTGCCCGACTCGCGCACCGAGATGTTGAAGTTTCGGATGCGTGGGAAGGTGCGTGCCATCTCGTTCAGCTCGTGATAATGTGTGGCGAAGAGGGTGCGCGCTGCGGCCCGCGGGTGTTCGTGGATGTACTCGACGATGGCCCAGGCGATGGAGATGCCGTCGTACGTACTCGTGCCGCGCCCGAGTTCGTCGAAGAGGACGAGGCTGCGGGGCGTGACGTTGTTGAGGATGTTTGCGGCCTCGTTCATCTCCACCATGAAGGTGGATTCGCCCGCGGAGATGTTGTCTGACGCCCCGACGCGTGTGAAGATCTTATCTACCCACCCGATGCGGGCGCTCTCGGCTGGCACATAGCTGCCGATCTGCGCCATGAGGGCGATGAGGGCCGTCTGGCGGAGGAGGGCTGACTTGCCTGCCATGTTGGGGCCGGTGATGATGAGGATCTGCTGCTCGAGGCGGTCGAGGCGGACGTCGTTGGCTACGTAGGGTTCGTCGGAGGGGAGCTGCTGCTCGATGACGGGGTGGCGGCCGCCCTTGATGTCGATCACGTCGGAGTCGTCCACGACGGGCTGCACATAGCGGCGGGTAGCGGCGGTGCGGGCGAAGGAGGCTATGCAGTCCAGCCGGGCTGCGACTTGCGCATCGTGCTGAATGGGGCGGATGAAGCGGGTCAGATCAGTTGTGAGGCGATTGAAGAGTTCGGACTCTAAGGCTAAGATGCGCTCCTCGGCACCGAGGATTTTCTCTTCATACTCCTTCAGCTCTTCCGTGATGTAACGCTCGGCGCTGACGAGTGTTTGCTTGCGGATCCACTCCGGGGGCACTTTGTCTTTATGTGTGTTGCGCACTTCGATGTAGTAACCGAATACATTATTGAAGGCCACCTTGAGGCTGGGGATGCCTGTGCGCTGGCTTTCGCGTTGCTGCAGCTTGGTGAGGTAATCCTTGCCGGAGTATGCGATCTCGCGCAGCTCGTCTAATTCGGTGTTCACTCCGTGGGCGATGATGCCGCCCTTGCCCACGACGGCTGGCGGCTCGCTAACGATCTCGCGACCGATGCGCTCGCTGACCTCCGTGCAGGGGTCCAGCTCCTCGGCCCAGGCCTGGAGCACGGCATCGCCTGACTTCACACAGCAGTCGCGCATTTGCCCGATGGCCTCGAGTGCCCGCCGTAGCTGTACGACTTCGCGCGGCGTGACCCGCCCGACAGCGACTTTGGAGATGACCCGCTCCACGTCGCCCATCTCGCTCAGTTGCCCAGTCAAGGCCTCGCGCAGGGCTGGATCATGAAGCAGGGTGGCCACGGTGCTTTGCCGGCGGCGGATCTCGGCTCCGTCCTTGAGGGGGAAGAGCACCCAGCGCTTCATCATCCGCGCGCCCATGGGCGATGTCGTCTCATCGATCGTTTGCAGGAGCGACCGCCCGCCCTCGCTCATCGTGCGCACGAGCTCAAGGTTGTGGACGGTGAATTTGTCGAGCCTTACGTATTGATCTTCCTCGATGCGCGTCAGGGTGGTGATGTGTGCGATCTGCGTGTGCTTCGTTCGGTCTAAATAGACGAGGATGGCGCCTGCCGCCACGATGCCTTCCTCCAGATCCTCTACGCCGAAACCCTTCAGCCCGGCCGTCTCGAAGTGGCGCAGCAGCCGCTCGCGCGCTGTGGCGGCGTTGAACACCCAATCCTCCAGTTCAAAGACGCTGCCCACCGACCCGAAGGTGCACCCGAACCGGTCGCGCAGCCCGCGGCAGATGAGCACCTCCTTCGGCGCAAAGTCCGTCAGCCATTTATCGACCTCCTCTGTCGAGCCTTGGGCCGTCAGGAATTCACCCGTAGAAATATCAAGGAAGGCCACGCCACAGGTCGCCTTCCCGAAATGGACCGCTGCCAGGAAATTGTTTTCTCGCCGCTCCAGCACGTGGTCGTCCATCGCGACGCCCGGTGTGACCAGCTCCGTGATGCCCCGCTTGACGAGCTTCTTGGCCAGCTTCGGGTCTTCCAACTGATCGCAAACGGCTACGCGCCGCCCAGCCCTGACCAGCTTCGGCAGGTAAGCGTCGAGCGCGTGAAAGGGGAATCCGGCCATCTCCACATCCTGCGCTGCGCCGTTCGAGCGCTTCGTCTGCACGATGCCGAGTATCTCGGCCCCCTCGACGGCGTCCTGCCCATACATCTCGTAGAAGTCGCCCACGCGAAACAGCAGTATAGCATCCGGGTGCTTGGCCTTGATGCTAAAATATTGCTTCATCAACGGGGTTTCGACTGACTTTGACACGGCTGTTTTCCTTCTTTTTACGGGGGTCAAAAGTAGGAGCGTCTGCGATACCCCCTGACATGTCCCTTTCGGAGCGGCGGCGCATTTCCCCCTGCGATCGGCCCCACGCGCCCCGTTTCTCGCCGCGTTTCCTCTTGTGATTCGATTGCACACCGTGTGCTTCGCCACGTTTGGCCTTGCGGCGGTGCCGTAAGCTCCGAAATGCGCCGCTTTTCCCTATCCCGGAGCCTCGTAAGCCCCGAAACGCACCTCCGTAGGCCTTCCGGCAGTTTCGCGGAGTCCGAAACGCGCCGCATTTTGCATTCTCCCGTATTAAAATATCGTCATATGCAATGCAAGTTGCCTTCTCTCGGTGCGAGAGGATGCTACTTGCAATGCAAATTGTCTTCTCTCGGTGTGATAGAGTGCTAATTGCAATGCAGATCACATTCTCTCGATGTGAGAGGCTACTACTTGCAATGCAAATTACCTTCTCTCGATACGAGAGAATGCTACATGCAATGCAAGTTACCTTCTCTCGGTGCGAGAGAATGCTACATGCAATGCAAATTACCTTCTCTCGGTGCGAGAGAATGCTACTTGCAATGCAAGTATTAAGCTCTCGTTGCGTGGGTCTATTATATGCAGCGCATGTATTAATTTCTCGGTGTGTTGATTTATTATTTGCATTGCATATGACGATATTTTAATACGGGAGAATGCAAAATGCGGCGCGTTTCGGACTCCGCGAAACTGCCGGAAGGCCTACGGAGGTGCGTTTCGGGGCTTACGAGGCTCCGGGATAGGGAAAAGCGGCGCATTTCGGACTCCGCAGCACTGCCGGAAGACCTGCGGGGGTGCGTTTCAGGGTTTACGAAGCTCCGGGATAGGGAAAAGCGATCGATTATGAATTATCCACCCTGGAAGGGCAGCGGCCTGAAGGGCCGCCGGATGATAGCCCAGGGTGAAGCCCTGGGTAATGGATCGAAAACGAAAAGTCCTGCCGGCGGAGAAGAGGGGCACCTTCTCTCCTGCCGACAGGACTTTTTCATTCCTCGTTTTTAGTTTTTAGATCGATCAAATATGCTCCGCCGATCAGGGTCGGGCGTGCGGCTGCGGAGCAGGATCAGCAGCTCTTCCAAGGCAGCCAAGGCGGCGATGAAGAGCACTGTGCGCATCACAGCCGTGGGCACAGGGCCACGCAGCACGATGCGCACAAGCAGTAGGAAAGCCAAGGCATAACTCAGCTTATTGCTCAGGGTGTGAATTGAAACGACGCGCCCAAACCGCACCACACCGACGCCCACCGCCACGATGCGCAGCCCGATGACAATCATCAGCTCCGTCAGGCAGGCGCGGACGACGGCCGTGTAACGCGTGCAGAAGACCCACCCCACGGCGGCGAAGAACACCCAGTCGGCCACGGAATCGAGACGCGCACCGAGGGCCGTGCGGCAACCGAAGCGACGCGCGATAAGGCCGTCCGCGGCGTCGGTGAGGCCCGAGAGGAGCATCAGCGTGGCGAGCACCGCGGGACTGTCGGCCGTGGCCACAAGGACGGGCGAGAGCACGATGCGCAGCCCGGAAAGGATGTTCGGGAGGTGCTTCATTGCAGGCGTGGGGCGGGGGAGCCGTTACTTGGAGACGATCTGAAGGACGTCCAAGAGATGCCGGTCGATCGGCTTATCCTTCTTGATCGCCTTAGCGAAGGGCACGAGCACAAGCTCGTCGTTCTGTAGGCCCACCATCACGTTGCGCTGCCCCTCGAGCAGAGCCTCGATGGCGGCTGATCCCATGCGGGTAGCCAGGATGCGGTCTTGCGCTGAGGGCGAGCCGCCGCGTTGCAGGTGGCCGAGGATGGAGACGCGCACGTCGAACTGCGGATACTCCTTCTTCACGCGCGCAGCCACGCCCATCGCGCCGCCCGTCACTTCGTTCTCGGCCACGAGCACGATGCTGCTGTTCTTCGATTTGCGGAAGCCCTGCTCGATCATCTCGGCCAGCTGATCCTTCTCGAGCGAGATCTCGGGAATGATGGCTGCCTCAGAACCAGAGGCCAATGCGCCGTTGAGGGCTAAAAAGCCGGCGTCGCGCCCCATCACCTCGACGAAGAAGAGCCGCTCGTGCGAGGTGGCCGTGTCGCGGATCTTATCGACGCACTCCACGATGGTATTCAGCGCCGTGTCGTAACCGATGGTAACATCGGTGCCGGAGAGGTCGTTATCGATCGTTCCGGGCAGGCCGATGATGGGGAAGTCGTGCTCCTGAGCAAAGTCAGATGCACCACACAGGCTGCCATCGCCGCCAATCACGACGAGGGCGTCGATGCCATGCTGCGTGATCACCTCGTAGGCATGGCTTCGGCCTTCGGGTGTGCGAAACTCATCGCAGCGGGCGGTCTTGAGTATCGTTCCTCCACGCTGAATGATGTTGCTCACGCTTTGTGTTTCGAGGGGCTCAATCTCATTGGTGATCAAGCCACGATAGCCGCGGTAAATGCCTTTTACAGTCATACCGTTGCCGATGGCCGTGCGTGTCACGGCGCGGATGGCGGCGTTCATGCCTGGCGCATCGCCGCCCGAGGTCAATACCCCGATACATTGGATTGTTGTTGCCATTTCGTTTTGATTATGGGTGAATAATGGATGATCTCCAATCAATAACAGAGAGGAATGATGGCGATCATCTTCCCCCTCCATCAAGGGGAGGAGGGGGGGCAAAGCCTCCCTGTTATGTTCGTTCAGAGGGAATAAATAAAGCCGGGCGTTTCGCAACGGCCGGCCTCTTCTCTAAAATCAATTCTTAATATGAAATACTTAACAGTGTTCTAACAAAGAAGGGGGGGTGAGCAAGCTCGGATTAGCCCGCCCCAAGGAAGCCCAGCAAGACGCCAGCCGCCACAGCCGACCCAATCACACCGGCCACGTTCGGACCCATCGCATGCATGAGCAGATAGTTGCCCGGATCGTATTCCAACCCGAGATTCTGAGAGATACGCGCCGAGTCAGGCACAGCCGATACACCGGCATTACCGATCAGCGGGTTGATCTTGTTTCCCTCCTTGAGGAAGAGGTTGAAGAACTTCACGAACAGCACACCAGCACTCGTTGCGATGACGAACGAGAAGGCACCGAGGATGAAGATCTCCACAGACTGGAAACGGAGAAACTCCGTAGCCTGTGTCGATGCACCAACCGTTACACCGAGCAGGATGGTGACGATATCGATGATCGGTCCGCGGGCGGCCTCAGCCAAACGGCGGGTGACGCCACTTTCCTTCAGCAGGTTGCCGAAGAAGAGCATACCGAGCAACGGCAGCCCCGAGGGTACAAGAAAAGCCGTCAGCAGCAGGCCAATGATCGGGAAGACGATCTTCTCCGTCTGCGACACTACGCGGGGCGGCTTCATGCGGATCACGCGCTCCTTCTTCGTGGTGAAGAGGCGCATGAAGGGGGGCTGGATGATGGGCACAAGAGCCATATAGGAGTAAGCCGATACGGCGATGGCGCCCATCAGGTTGGGAGCGAGCTTCGATGAGAGGAAGATGGCCGTTGGGCCGTCTGCTCCACCGATGATGCCGATAGCGCCAGCCTGACTCGGGTCGAACCCAAGCTGAAGGGCGGCGATGTACGCACCGAAGATGCCGAACTGTGCAGCAGCCCCGATCAGTATCAGCTTAGGGTTGGAGATCAGCGCCGAGAAGTCTGTCATGGCGCCGATACCAAGGAAGATGAGCGGCGGATACCACCCCTGCTTGACGCCCTGATAGAGGATGTTGAGCACGGAGCCTTCTTCATAGATACCGATCTGAAGGCCGGCGTCTTTGAAGGGGATGTTACCGATCAAGATTCCGAATCCGATAGGGATAAGGAGCATCGGCTCGAATTCGTATTTGATGGCTAAGAAGATGAAGACCAAGCCAACGAGGAGCATGATGATGTGACCCCACGTAGCATTGGCGAATCCCGTGAAGGAGAGAAACGTCTGCATGTTCTCTCCCAAGAATGTTAAGAAACTCTCCTGCATCGCTTCGGGTTATTTGATGATTACCAGATCGGCGCCTTCCAAGACGGAGTCGCCCTTGCTCACCTTGATCTCAGTGACTTCGCCGTCGCGATCGGAGGGGATGACGTTCTCCATCTTCATGGCTTCGAGCACGAAGAGTTTTTGGCCACGCTTCACTTGGTCGCCCACCTTGCAATCGACGGTCAGGATGACACCTGGCAGCGGCGATTTGATGGCGGCTGCTGATCCGGGTGTGCTTTGTCGGGTGACAACAGGTGTACCAGAGGGTGTGGTGGGAGCCTGTGCGGGGCGTTTGATGGTGACGTATTGCTTCTTGGCCGGCTTGTCCATTTCCACCTTGTAGGGTGTGCCATTGACCTCTACTTCGGCCATGGCATCCTCCACATGGTCTACGGTGACGTTATAGACATTACCGTTGATGACGTATTTGAACTGTTTCATTTTCGTGTGTTGATGATATTATAATGAACCGAACTATGCGACGCGTTTGGCTTCATCGCTTGACGGGGGGTAGGTTTCTCATTCCGTAAATCTTCGAGTTCCACGGAGAGTATCTCCGGGCCACCTTGCGCATGGTCAACACGGTGCTTTCCATGTCGTGGGCATCTTCTGACACTTCGTAAAGTGCCATAGCGATGGCGGCAAAGATTTCGCCCGATTCTTGTCCGCTACGTGCGGCAGCTTCGGCTCCGCTGGTGCGTGCTGCGCGGCGACGCCCGGCATTGATGGCGATGCGCCCGACTTGCTTGAAGAGGATGAAGAGGATCAGCAAACCGCTGAAGACGACACTCATGGCTGTCAGTGTCATACCGATGCCCCAAGGGTCGTTCTCTCGGAAGTTCTCGATCTTCTCGTTTGAATCCAGCACCTTGTTGTTTGTGTCGGGGGTCACTTTGGTGAGTGTTGCCCAGGTGCCAACGCCGTCGAGGGTGAGGCCGTAGCTCACGTCCGGCTTTTGTCCGGCAGGTACCGTGACTTTATCAATCAAGGTCTTTCCGTCGGAATCGAAGATGAAAATTGAATTTTCACCTTCGGGTTCCAACGTAAAGTTCAAATGAAATGTTCCGCGCGAAGCCTTGTTGTCAGCCCAAAAGAGTACGTGCTGGCGGGGCGGGATCTTCGTCTTAACGTCGCCTTTGGGGATCATGTACTTGCGGGGGTTATTGATGTCGTTTGTCAAGTAACACCCTTTTATGTCGATCGTGGCAGGCGAATTGTTGTAGAGTTCGATCCATCCGCTTCTTGATCCGTAATCGTCCACGAAGTTGTCGACATTGATGACGAGCACTTCGTTCAGGCGTATGGAGGAGGCGGATTGTCCGCTGGCAGCGAGGCTGCAAACAAGCATCATCATTGCCAAAAACATTCCCTTTGTTTTCATAGTGACCAAATCGTTGCTTTGGTTTTACAAGGGGATATTGCCGTGCTTCTTGGCCGGGTTGGTCAGCTTCTTGGTTTGGAGCTGTTGCAGGGCACGGATGATGCGGAAGCGTGTGTTGCGCGGCTCGATGACGTCGTCGATGTAGCCGTAGCGTGCGGCGTTGTAGGGGTTGGCGAAGAGTTTGTTGTATTCGCTCACCTTTTCGGCCATCAGGGCGGCGGGATCGGCGGATTCTTTCAGTTCCTTAGCGTAGAGTACTTCGGCAGCACCGGATCCACCCATAACGGCGATCTCGGCGGTGGGCCATGCGTAGTTCATGTCGCCACGGAGTTGTTTGCAGCTCATGACGATGTGTGAACCTCCGTATGACTTGCGGAGTGTGATCGTGACTTTGGGTACTGTGGCTTCGCCGTATGCGTAGAGCAGCTTGGCTCCGTGCAGGATGACGGCGTTGTATTCCTGACCTGTTCCGGGGAGGAAGCCTGGGACGTCTACGAGGGTGACGATGGGGATGTTGAAGGCGTCGCAGAAGCGAACGAAGCGTGCGCCTTTACGTGAGGCGTTGCAGTCGAGCACGCCGGCCAGGAACTTTGGCTGATTGGCTACGACGCCGACGGACTGGCCGTTGAAGCGGGCGAAACCGATGATGATGTTCTTGGCATAGCTGGGCTGGATCTCGAAGAACTCGTGATTATCGACGATGGTGTTGATCACTTCGTACATGTTGTATGCGCGGTTGGGGTGATCGGGGATGATTTCGTTGAGGTTGTCGTCGAGGCGGTCGATCGGGTCGTTGCACTCTTTCAAGGGGGCTTCTTCCAGGTTGTTCTGCGGGATGTAGCTGAGCAGCTGGCGGATGGTGGCGAGGCCTTCTTCTTCGGTTTTGGCTGTGAAGTGGGTTACGCCGGACTTGGTGGAGTGTACGCTGGCTCCGCCGAGGTTCTCCTGGGTGACGTCTTCTCCGGTGACGGTCTTGACCACCTTCGGGCCGGTGAGGAACATGTAAGAGGTGCCTTCGGTCATGAGGGTGAAGTCGGTCAGGGCGGGGGAGTAGACGGCGCCGCCGGCGCAGGGGCCGAAGATGCCGGAGATTTGCGGGATGACGCCTGAGGCGAGGATGTTGCGCTGGAAGATTTCTGAGTAGCCTGCCAGGGCGTTAACGCCTTCTTGGATGCGTGCGCCGCCTGAGTCGTTGATGCCGATGCAGGGTGCGCCCATCTTCATGGCTTTGTCCATGATCTTGCAGATTTTCTGCGACATCGTCTCGGAGAGGGAGCCGCCGAAGACGGTGAAGTCTTGTGCGAAGACGTAGACGAGGCGTCCGTCGATGGTGCCGCAGCCGGTCACGACGCCGTCGCCGAGGATCTTCTTCTTTTCCTGTCCGAAGTTTGTGCAGCGGTGCTCTACGAACATGTCCATCTCTTCGAAGCTGCCTTCGTCGAGCAACATGTTGATGCGTTCACGGGCGGTGTATTTGCCGCGTTCGTGTTGTTTCGCGATGGCTTTTTCGCCGCCACCCAGGCGGGCTTTCTCGCGCTGGGCGATGAGTTCTTTTACCTTCTCAAGTTGATTGCTCATTTCTTATTCTCCTTCTTGTGTTTTAAGGGGGGGGGTTATTTCATGCAGAGTTCTGTCAACACACCGTGTGTGGATTTGGGGTGGAGGAAGGCGATGTGGAGGCCTTCGGCGCCGGGGCGCGGCTTCTTGTCGATCAGCCGCACGCCTTTGGATTCGGCCTCATCGAGGCAGGCCTGCACGTCGGGGACGGCAAAGGCGATGTGGTGGATGCCTTCGCCGCGCTTCTCGATGAACTTGGCGATGGTGCTCTCGGGGCTGGTGGGCTCCAGGAGTTCGATCTTGGTCTGTCCGAACTTGAAGAAGGCGGTCTTGACCTTTTGGTCTTCTACAACTTCGATGTTGTAGCACTTCGAGCCCAATACTTGCTCGTAGTAGGGGAGCTGTTCTTCGATGCTCTTCACGGCGATGCCGAGATGTTCGATGTGGGTAATTTCCATTGTGATTCTGTTTTATAATGAATAATGTGAATACGCGGGCAAAGGTATACGGGGGAGCTGAAAATTGAAATCGAAAGGGGGCTTATTCTCTTTGTCGTTCTTGTTGGGGAGGATTGTAGGGATGGATCATTTACGTTTTGGATCGAAATTTTCGGGCTCGATGAGGAATGGATTACGTCCATCGACGATCCATTTACGTCCGCTGACGATATTTTTCGGTTCCGGACGTAAAAATATACGTCCCCCGACGTATATTTTTAGGCTCCAGACGTAAAAATATACGTCCCTCCACGTATATTTTTCTACAATGAACGTAATTGATTACGCTCCGGACGTAATCGGATACGTCCTTTGTAGAATATTTTTCTGTTTGAGTGTATATTTTTCGGCTCCGAACCTAAATGCTTCATCTTGGGGGGAGGGCTCATCGCTTCGCCAGCGCCTCCTGGGGAACAGAGCGGGGGGCGGGGTTTGACTTTACCTTTGGCCTCCAAATGTGAATTCTACACTTCAGGGTATATGCAAACAATGAAAGAGAAGTATTGGAAGTATTCGCTCATCGCGCTCATCCTTGGACTGGGAGCTGTGATTGTGGGCGAGCTGTGGGCGTTTGTGAACGGGCTGCTGGGGGCGTTCACGATCTTCGTGCTGGTGCGTGGGCAGATGATCAGGCTGACGGAGCGTTGGCACTGGCCCCGGGTGCTGGCTACGGTGGTGGTGCTCATGGAAGTGGCCGTGGTAATCCTCGGGCCGCTGACGCTGATCGGTTGGGTCACGGTGGAGCGGGTGCAGCACATCAACATGGACATTTCGGGGCTGCAACAGATGCTGAACGACATCGACCGGGAGCTGAGACGGCGCTTCGGGTACCACTTCTCGTTCGACAACTTGACGATCGACAACCTGACAATGGCCACGGGCTATCTGAGCCGCGGCGTGCAATACGTGATCGGGCAGGTGAGCAGCATGGCGGTGACGATCATCGTGCTCGTCTTCTTCCTCTATTTTATTCTGGTGGACTTCCGCCGCATCGAGCGCTACGTCTACGATCTGCTGCCGTTCAAGGAGGCGCACCGCCGGCGCATCGTGAACGAGATCTATAGGATGGTGCGTTCCAACGCTGTGGGCATCCCGCTCATCGCGATCGTCCAAGGTGCCATTGCCTACGCGGCCTACCTCTTCTTCGACATCCCGAGCGCGCTGCTTTTCGCCTTCCTGACATGCTTTTCGACGATCATTCCCATCATCGGGACGGGCATCGTCTGGGTGCCGTTGGTGATCTATTTGCTCATCGTCGGCCGATGGGTTGATGCGGCGGGTCTGGCGGCCTATTGCTCGATTATCTTGATCAACATCGACAACGTCGTGCGCTTCATCCTCCAGAAACGTCTGGCCGACACGCATCCGCTGATCACGGTCTTTGGTGTCATCCTCGGCCTATCCATATTCGGTTTCTGGGGAATCATCTTCGGCCCGCTGCTGATCTCGATGTTCTTCCTGCTGGTCAACATCTTTAAGGAGGAGTATTTGGATGGGGAAAAAGAAATTACTCATGATAAATAAGGGAAACAAACAATGAAAGATTTGACTACATCAGACATTGAGCGCCAAAACGTGCTCAACAACCGTTTCGCTGTCGATGAAATGCAACGGCAGTTAGGGATAGAGGGTATGCTCTTTGAAGGAGAATACCGATTTACGAAAAAGATGGTCGCGGATTTCTACGACGTGGACATCTCGACAATCAACCGATATTTGGACTCAAACGGCGAGGAGTTGAAGCATAACGGATACGTTTTATGTAAGGGTAAAACACTTAGAGAGTTCAAGTTACAATTTGGTCATCTCATAAATGAGACGAGCAAAATAACACAGCTCGGACTCTTTAATTTCCGTGCCTTCCTGAACATGGGCATGCTGCTGGCCGAGAGCGAGAAGGCCAAAGCACTGCGGAGCCTAATCTTGGATGTGGTCATCGCCACCATCAACGAAAGGACGGGAGGTGGGACGAAATACATCAACAGAAGGGATGTGAATTACCTGACCGCAGCCATTACGGAAGAGAATTATCGCAAAAACCTGACCTCGGCCATCAACCAATATGTGTTCGGGCATCCGACCTACAAGTATGCTCAAGTGACAGATCTCATCTATGAAGCTGTGTTTAGAGAGAAGGCCAAGGAGTATCGTAAGATTCTTCGCTTAGCGCCGAAAGACAATGTCCGTCAGACGTTGTATGCAGAGGTGCTGCTCGTCATTTCGTCGTTTGAAAACGGACTAGCTGCATACATAGAGGCACGTTTTAAGGAAAATGGCAGCGTCCCACTTACCATCGATAAAGTGGCGGAACTCATTGACGAACTGTCCGAGCACCCCATGCAAAAGCCCTATATCCATGACGCCAGAACGAAAATGGCCTCTCGCGATTACAGTTTCCGCGATGCCTATCACGGAAATATCGCGGAGTATCTGCGAGCCGTTACACCGGAGGAATTTGAGCGATTCATCGGCGACCAGTCCGTTGATTTCGATCAGATATTGGATGACAATAAAGATGTACTCAAGCGCTTGAAACAGGCCGAGGAATGAATAAGGAGATCCTGTATATCGATTATGACGAAGCCTTAATGGTCTATCGCAAGATGATCGAAGCCAGCAACGGCGGATTCTTAGGCGTGCGAGACGAGGGTGGTATTCGCTCCACGCTGAATTTCATACAGAATGATGACTATTACCCCACATACACAGATAAGCTGTCCTACCTTGTCTTCACCTTCTGTTCTGGGCATTATTTTAGTGATGGCAACAAGCGTATCGCACTGACTCTCGGAGCCTATTTCTTGCATAAGAACGGGCATTACTGGAATGCATGCATATTCATGAAGCAGTTTGAATCGATCATTTATCACATAGCGGCCTCACACATCGACTCGGATCTGCTACTTCGCATGATGCATGCTTTTATGGCAGGTGAGGACTATGACAAGGAACTGAAACTGGATATAGCTCATGCGATGAATCAAGGTGAGTTGGGTATAAAAGAAGAGGAATAGGGTAGGGGGGCACACCTTTATATATACAGTCGCAGCGGCGATGGGGAAGCAGATTCTTCCCCATCGCCGCTGTTGTTGTATTCCCGCGCCTTGAAACCTTGATAGAGATATACCCGGAAAACTTCCACATCTCTGCCAGGAGCCTTTTTCCACCGCCCATCATCCACCATTCTTTGGATTTCATCTTATTCATTCTTGATCTTTTTAATTCTCTATGAGAAGAAATATGAGCGGTGAAGAGTGTGGATTGTTTTTCTCCAGAATATTTGGAGGTATGGTTTATGAGCGTTCGTCGTGGGCTTTTCAAATGGATATCAACGCTACGGAAGTGCCGTTTCAAGCGGGTTTATTTAGGGTTATAAACAAGCAGCGGATAACGGTTTTAGGGGATTACGAAGGGACTTCTATGCGGCTGTTTGCTGTGGATTTTCACGTGGAGAATAGGAGCAAGACGATGGCGAAAATTCTTTGGCCAAATGGGATGCGGACTGCATGATGGGGTACTCCGAGCTTTCCAAATTCATTTTTCAATAGTTCTGAACCGTATTATGAAGAGCTTTTCAACGACTGAGTAGATCGCTCTGGGCGCCATTTTGCAGGGATTTAGTGTCAGACGTACCTTTGTATGCGTTATAAGAATAGGTTACAAGCAAGATGAAGTTCGATTACGACGTGATCGTCGTGGGCGCGGGTCATGCGGGTTGCGAAGCAGCCGCCGCGGCAGCCAGATTAGGTTCCGAAACGCTGCTGATCACCCGCGACATGAATAATATGGCACAGATGAGTTGCAACCCCGCCGTGGGGGGCATCGCTAAGGGGCAGATCGTTCGTGAGATCGATGCCTTAGGCGGATGGATGGGCCGTGTGACAGATCGCACGACGATTCAGTTCCGTATGCTCAATCGCAGCAAAGGGCCGGCCATGTGGAGTCCGCGTGCGCAATGTGACAGGGCACAGTTCGTGCGTGTTTGGCGCGAAACACTTGAAGCCATTCCTAATCTTTATCTCTGGCAAGACACGGCCAATCAACTGTTACTCGATGGCCAACAGGTCTGTGGCGTTCGCACACAATTAGGCGTCGAGTTTCGCGCCCGGTGTGTTGTGCTGACCAACGGTACATTCTTGAATGGTTTGATACATATCGGAAGTGTCCGATTCTCCGGTGGCCGCATGGCTGAACCAGCCGTGACAGGTCTCACGGAGCAGCTTATCTCGCTTGGTTTTACTGCCGACCGCATGAAGACCGGCACGCCTGTTCGTATTGATGGGCGCAGCGTGCATTTCGAGGAGCTTACAGAACAACCCGGAGATACTGATCATCGTCGATTTTCCTATTTGGATACTGTTCACAGCGAACTCAAGCAATTGAGTTGTTGGACACTTTACACGAATCCTGCTTGTCATGAAGTCTTGCGTGGCGGGCTCTCCGAGTCGCCGCTTTACAACGGAAGTATCAAGAGCATTGGTCCACGCTACTGCCCCAGCATCGAGACGAAAATCATGCTCTTTGCTGACAAGCCGCAGCACCAACTCTTCCTCGAACCGGAGGGCGAACGAACGAACGAGTATTACCTGAATGGCTTCTCATCGTCGTTGCCGTTTGACGTGCAATTGAAGGCACTGCAGCAGTTGCCAGCCTTCCGCGACGTCCATCTTTACCGCCCTGGTTACGCCATTGAATACGACTTCTTCGATCCGACCGAACTGCTTCACACGCTCGAGACGAAGCGCATCAAGCGACTCTTCTTTGCTGGGCAGATCAACGGGACGACTGGCTACGAGGAAGCAGCAGGGCAGGGGTTAGTGGCGGGCGTTAATGCGCATCTGCGTTGCCATTCCAAGGACGAGACGTTCGTTTTGCGACGCGACGAAGCCTATATCGGCGTCTTGATCGACGACTTAGTGACAAAAGGCGTCGATGAACCGTACCGCATGTTCACTTCCCGCGCGGAGTACCGCATCCTGTTGCGTCAGGACAATGCCGATATGCGCCTCACCGAACGTGCCTATCGTTTAGGTCTTGCCGACGACTACCGCTACCAATTATTTTTGAATAAGAAGAAAGCCTGCGAGGAGGTGAATGCCTTTATCCACACTTTTTCTATCACGCCCGATCGAGTGAACGATTTACTCGTGCGTTTAGGCACGTCGCCGTTGGAGCATGCATGCAAGTTGGCTGATGTGTTGTCGCGCCCACAGGTCAAATTTTCAGACGCCGTGAATGGCATATTTGAGTTCAGGGAAATGATAGACGGTATTTCTGCGAATTATCGGGAGGAGGTTTTGGAGGCTGTGGAGATCGATGTAAAGTATGGCGGCTACATCAAACGTGAGCGACAGGTGGCTGATAAGATTTCACGGTTGGAGAATATACAGATCAAGGATTGCTTCGATTATAATTCCATTCAGTCGCTCACCATCGAGGCGCGGCAGAAGCTCACCCGCATTAATCCCGAAACACTTGCGCAGGCGGGGAGGATTCCGGGTGTTTCGCCGAACGACATTAATGTGCTGTTAGTATTGCTCGGTCGGTGAAAACTTTGGTTTGTTTCACGTGGAACTGGTAACAGAGACAATGAACGACAGATTGAATTACATCACCTCCCTACTCTCCACCATCCCCGAAAAGCCCGGATGCTATCAGTATTACGACGCGAAGGGCACGGTTATTTATGTAGGTAAGGCGAAGAACTTGCGCAAGCGGATTTCCTCGTATTTCCAAAAGGAGCATGAGAACAGGAAGACACGCGTCTTAGTGAAACAGATCCATGACCTCCGATATATCGTTGTTGACTCGGAGGCGGACGCGTTGCTGCTTGAAAACAACCTGATCAAGCAATACCAGCCGCGATACAACGTGATGCTGAAGGACGACAAGACGTACCCTTCAATCGTCATCAAGAATGAGCCCTTCCCACGCATCTTCCAAACACGCAATATTGTCCGCGACGGGTCGCTGTATTACGGTCCCTATTCGTCCGTCCACTTTATCCGCACGTTGCTTCACCTGATTAAAGAGCTTTACCCCATCCGCAATTGTAAACACGCATTGACACCCGAAGCTATCCACTCGGGCAAATACAAAGTCTGCTTGCAGTACCATATCAAGCGTTGCAAGGCGCCCTGCGTGGGCATGCAGGAGGCGGAGGAATACGATAGGAATGTTGCGGACATCAAGGAGATCCTGAAGGGAAACAGCTCCAAGGTGAGCGAACTGTTACTTGAGCGGATGAAAGTGTTGGCGGCCGAAATGCGTTTTGAGGAGGCGCAGGAGGTGAAGCGGCAATACGATTTGGTGGAAAGTTTCAGGTTGAAGTCGACCGTCGTACCGATGCTGCACAACGTGGACGTCTTTTCTTTGGACGAGAACGAGACGTCGTTTTTCATCAATTACATGCACATCGGAAGTGGCGCCATCGTGCAGGTCTACACCATCGAATACCAAAAGAAACTCGACGATGAGCAGAAAGAATACGTCCTCGGATTAGGCATTGTGGAGTTGCGGGAGCGATTTCACAGCCATGCGAACGAGATCATCGTGCCGTTTATTCCCGAGGGTGTCTTTCCAGAGGGGATCAGTTTCACGGTGCCGCAACGAGGCGATAAGCGGAAGGTGCTCGAGCTTTCGCTTCAAAACGCGAAGCAGTATAAGGTGGACAAGCTGAAGCGATCGGAGAAGTTCAACCCTGAGCAACGCACCACACGCCTGCTGACTACGATCCAAAAGGACTTGCACCTGCCCGCGCTGCCGATGCAGATAGAGTGTTTCGACAACTCGAATATCCAGGGCACGAATCCCGTGGCCGCGTGCGTGGTGTTCAAGAAGGGGAAGCCCTCGAAGAAGGATTATCGCCACTTCCATATTAAGACGGTCGTGGGGCCGGACGACTTCGCTTCGATGCGCGAGATCGTCACACGGCGCTATACGCGACTTTTGGAGGAGGAGGCGCCGCTGCCGCAATTGATCATCATCGACGGGGGAAAGGGGCAACTGAATGCGGCCACGGAGGTGCTTCGTGAGCTGAATCTGTTAGGCAAGATCACCATCGTGGGGTTGGCCAAACGGCTTGAGGAGATCTTTTACCCCGGCGATCCGTTCCCGTTGGTGCTCGACAAGACGT
Organism: Tannerella sp. oral taxon 808; assembly: GCA_002890585.1. GTDB lineage: Bacteria > Bacteroidota > Bacteroidia > Bacteroidales > Tannerellaceae > Tannerella. Next base: position 29,144 of record MIQB01000001.1, on the reverse strand, counting down.
CCGAAACGCTGAAGGTGATCCAACACCTGCGCGACGAGGCGCACCGCTTTGGCATCACTTTTCACCGACAGATGCGCAGCAAGGGGCAGATTGTCTCTGAGTTAGACACGATAAAAGGCATCGGGGAGAAGACGAAGGAGGCGCTGCTGAAGAAGTACAAGAGTGTGAAGCGCATTCGGGAGGCACCGCCCGCGGAGCTCGAGGAGCTGATCGGAAAGAAAAAGGCCGCGTTGGTGGCCGAAGGATTGGGCGTGGCACCTCGTTGACAGCAGTCAGAGGCATGCAAAACGCGTTTTTTGCCCCATTGACAGCAGTCAGAGGCATCTAAAACGCGTTTTTTGCCCCATTGACAACAGTCAGAGGTATCTAAAACGCGTTTTTTGCCCCATTGACAGCAGTCAGAGGTATCTAAAACGCGTTTTGCATGCCATTGACAGCAGTCAGAGCCATCTAAACGCATTTGAAATGCATTGCCAATAGGAAATGGGACGAAAAACGCGTTTTAGATGCCATTGCCAATAGGAAATGGGTTGAAAAACGCGTTTTGGATGCCATTGCCAATAGGAAATGGGTGATCTGTTAAGGATTTTAACAAGAAGAATGTCTTAGACGACCAGAATAAGAGAAGAGAAAAGATGAGAACAGTAGTACAACGTGTGCGGCACGCGTCCGTGACGATCGATGAGCGATGCGTCGCGTCGATCGGGCAGGGGATGCTGCTTTTGGTGGGATTCGAGGATGCGGACACCGCGAACGATCTGGAATGGATGGCGCAAAAGGTGGCCAACCTCCGCATCTTCGACGATGCGGACGGCGTGATGAATCGCTCCGTGAAGGATGTGGACGGCGAGCTGCTTGTCGTCAGTCAGTTCACGCTTTATGCCTCCGTGAAGAAGGGCAACAGGCCCTCGTATATCCGTGCCGCGAAGCCAGACGTGGCCATCCCGCTTTACGAATCCTTTTGCGAAACGATGAGCCTGCAAGCCGGGCGCGAAGTGAAGACGGGTGTCTTCGGCGCCGATATGAAGGTCTCGCTCTTGAACGACGGCCCCGTGACGATTGTTATAGACACGAAGCATAAAGAATAGACGAGATGGAAAACCTGACGATAAAAGACGTGCAACGCCGCGTCGATGAGTGGATCAAGACCTACGGCGTGCGCTACTTCAGCGAGCTGACCAACATGGCCATCCTCACCGAGGAAGTGGGAGAGGTGGCACGCATCATGGCACGCAAGTATGGCGATCAGTCGTTTAAGGCGAGCGACACGAAGCACGATTTGGCCGACGAGATGGCCGATGTGCTGTGGGTGTTAGTTTGTTTGGCTAATCAGACAGGCATCGACCTGACCGAAGCGTTTGAAAGGAACTTGAAGAAGAAAACAGAACGCGACAGCGAGAGACATTTACATAACCATAAACTACAATGAGATGAATAAGAACGAACATGCACATCATCACCACGATCACGATTGCGGCTGCGATCATGCGGCTGTAGACAAGTATCACGAATGCTTCAACCGCTTCGATCCGCCCCTGACGGATTCGGAAGTAGCCGAAAAGACAGCCAAACTGTTAGCCGAAAAGTCGGCCGCGAATTTCACCGACGACACGCTCAAGCAGCTGCACGGCCTGATCGATCTCACCACGCTCACCACCTTAGACACAAAGGAATCCGTGTGGCAAATGGTCGATACGGAGGTCAATCAATGGGAGGGCACGCGGCCCGATGTGCCCAATGTGGCCGCCATTTGCACGTATCCGATTTTCACCGAAACGGTGCGGCAGGCGCTCCAAGTCGAGGGTGTAGGAATTGCTTCCGTAGCCGCTGGCTTCCCCGCCTCGCAGACCTTTCCCGAGGTGAAGATTGCTGAGGTCGGCATGGCCGTTATGGCAGGTGCTGATGAGATCGACGTTGTCATGAACTTGGGGCTGTTCAAAGAAGAAGCCTACGAAGAGCTGTCCGACGAATTGCAGGAGATCAAAGAGAGCTGCCGCGGCGCACGGCTGAAGGTGATCCTCGAAACGGGCGCCTTGGAAACGGCCGAAAACATCCGCAAAGCCACCATCCTGGCCCTCTATTCAGGCGCCGACTTCGTCAAGACGTCTACCGGAAAAGGCTACCCCGGTGCCACGCCCGAAGCCGTCTATACCATCTGTCGCGTATTGAAGCAATACCAGCAGACGACTGGCACACGTGTGGGAATAAAAGTCTCCGGTGGCGTGCGCACGGCCGAAGACGCCGTGAAGTATTACACCCTCGTCCGGGAACTCCTCGGTCCGGAGTGGCTCAGTAAAGACACCTTCCGCATCGGCGCCAGCAGCTTGGTGAAGGACATCCGTAAGAGATTGGAAGAATCATAACCATTAAATAGAAAGAAGATGAGAACCTTGATTGTAAGCATCATCGCTTTGGCGGCGATGTTCAGTAGCGACGCCCTGAAGGCGCAGTATGGCCCCCTGCCGGGTGGTGGTGGTGGCGGCTCTTCGATAAAATGGAGATATGAGACCGCCACGCGCACCTTGACCCTCACGGGTTACGGTCGGATCCCTGACTATTCCGCCGCCCATCCTGCGCCCTGGGCTGTGCGTCAGCGCGAGATCGAGAAAATAGAGATCGGCAGCGGCGTGACCATCGTCGGCGATTATGCCTTTGCCGGTTGTACGGCGTTGACCTCGGTGAAGATTTCCGAGAGCGTGACTGAGATTAAGGATGGCGTTTTTTCTGGCTGCACAGCCCTGTCCTCCCTCGCGCTTCCCGCTAATCTGCGGCGCATTGGCCGCGATGCCTTTGCTCATTGCTCGGCCCTGACCGCCGTGTCCCTCCCTGAGAGCGTGACCGAGATCGGGCGCGGTGCCTTCTCCTCCTGTACTGCCCTGCGCAGCGTGACGGTGGCGTGGCCCGTACCCCTTACGCTCAGTCAGCCCATTTTTCAATCCGTGCCCCTCGCTAACGTTCGCCTGAATGTTCCCCGAGGAACATCGGCCGTTTATCGCACTGCGCCCGTCTGGAGCGAGTTTCAGCAGATCTATGCGGTGGCTAACGTGGAAATAGCCGGCCGTCAGATTTATGCCGCTGATGGAGTGCTTTACCTCAGTCTCTCGCAGCCTGCGCTTATTCGGGTGTACGATCTTAGCGGTCGCCTCCTCCTCACTCACGACGCCCCATCCGGCTCCAGCACCCTCCGCCTTATGCCCGGCTATCATGTCGTGCAGGTAGGCGATAGCGCTGAGAAAGTTTGGGTAGGAAACTGATTTCTTGAGGAGGGGATGATTAATGGTTATAGTCAATCAGAAATGGATCTACGAAAAATTGGTTGTGTATTTAGTGTGACCTGAGGGTTATCGTATGATGATATAGTCAAGCAGAAATAGTTTGCAAAAATCAGGTGTGTATCTGAACGCCCTGAAAGAGGAACGAGTTACCTCGAATGGGGTACACGAGATCTCAGCTTAGAGGGTAGAGCAGTGCCGAAGGTGGCGCGGCATCTTGGATAAGCAATACCGTCCAATTCTCCCGTTCTCTGCAAGTCTCTTTCCACTCTGCCGTGTGTAGGGTAGGAAGAGACTTGTAGGGAGCGGGAATTTTTTTTGACGCCGTCCAAACCCGGGGCGTTTCCTGGACTATCATCCAGCGGCCATTCAGGTCGCTACACCCGTATTTCCGATGCAGATTACCCCCAACCGACTCCGGTTGGGATCGTTGTGAACGGTCTTTTTCCCCTCGGTTTGCCCGGCGAAAGAGCCGCACGACCCACCTGAATCATTGAAAATGGGTTCACAAAGACCTCTTCGCCCTCTCATGCCCCCCTGTTTCCGACCCTTATTTTGCTTACGATTTGTTACTCAAACACGAAAAAAGCACCCTAAAAACGTCAAAAACACGCCCTTAAACTTTCGATTTACCATTTTGGATAAAGTTTTTACGATTTTGGATATCATCATTATCTACTTTTTGCCTTTCTGCTGATTGTCTGATATTCCTTTGGGGGAGAAAACAAAAACGAAGTTTTATACGACAAGAAATGACGACGCATTCTAACCTCATAAATTATCAGCCTTATGAAAAAAAGTATCACCTTATTGATTGTTTGCCTCCTTCTGCCGGCAGGTCTGCTCTCTGCCCAGACCTTTTCTGATTTCCAGAATTACGTGCGTTATGAAGGAGGGGAGTTGATGGCCAAGTTGGCTCATCCGTTTAATAAATTCTCGTATGCCGAATCCGATATACAAGATGGTGGAATAAGAATCTACATCAAGTATGAAGAGGGCTATGAGACGTTGCTCAAGTTCTACCTCGGGGAGGAATCCTTCAACCGTGTAGAAGTAGTACGTGACACCGACTGGGCTACGCCCTTTTTAGCCACTGCTGTGATGAAAGAAACTGCTTATTTGTGTTTGCGCGAGGTAGCTTCCGAGACTGTTGCGAGCATAGAGGGTGAAATCGGGACACGGTTTCGTGACATGACTGGCAAACAGATGGCTTGCCTCCTACTGACCGTGGGATGGCTGCGGTATATTAATGGTAGGAGATGACATTTTCCAAAGCGAAGATGTGGTGATGGAAGCAGTGGCGAAGAGGCTGTGGCAAGGTAGCTTCGGCTTCCATCCCTAATCATAAAGAATTTATCCCATAAGATTTAGGAGAATATGAAATGTTATTACTGGTTTTTTATTGCACTATGGATGTGCTTCACCTCTTGTAATGGTGGAACAGAGCAAGAGATTGAGAACGACTGTTCTTCAGGCGTTGTTTTGATAAAGAATTCGGGGTATTACGAGCTCAAATTGTCTACTGGGCAATCCATCTACTTCACAAAGTATGATAAGGACGGAGGCTTTGATAATATGACCTTCGACAAGGAATCCGTGGTTGTAGAAGTGAGTTACGGTACGGGGTTTTTTGTTTCAGACAAGGGCGAGATCGTCTCGAATAATCATGTGGTCGGATCGACGTATAAGAAGGAAGATATTGTCGAGACATTGAGTGAAGTTCTTCAATCGTTTCAAGACGATTGCAGGGAGAAATACAGCTCTTATGAAAAGATGGAGGAAGAACTCAAGCAACGTATACTTCAGAAGTATTATGAGAACGAAGATTTCAGTGAGGAATCTTCCTATCTGGAAACGATCAGGACTAAGAAAGAGGAAATTGCAGAGTTGTATAGATCGATAGATCGCATCAATACACACAATTCAGAGCTTATCTCTCATAATGAAATCGGAATAGCCTACAATGACACTTACGTGACGGATAATGCGGACTTCTTCCCCTGTGTCGTTGTAAAAACGGATGCGGAGCATGATCTGGCCATTATCCAGTTAAAGGACAAAACGACCCCGAATGGGAAGTACATCTTCAAAGTGCCGGAGACGGATCCATTGACCTCAGATTCTTGGATAGATAAGCTCTCTAAGGATAAAAACAGCGAGGTCTATATGATCAGTTATAACCTCGGGCCGCAGCTCTCCCAAACGAAAGAGGGCATCAAGTCACAATTCAACAAGGGGAGTATTAGCCAGCGTACAGAAGAACGGATTATGTATAACATACCGGCATTGCCTGGCTCCAGCGGATCGCCGGTGGTGAACAAACGGAAAGAATTGGTCGCTATCAACTATTCTGGAATTCACAATACACAGGGGTTCAACTATGGAATCCGTATGAAATACCTGAAAGAACTTATTCATAAATAAGTAGAACAATACTAACCTCATAAAAAGAATAGAAAGGAGAACAGCTTATGGCAAAAGGAAAAGTATGTCCGATGTGTGGCGCCTATATGTACGCCGAATCGGAGAAGCCTGCTCCTGCAGGTACGTATGTGATTTATGTGTGCCGCAGCAGTAGTTGCGGATTCAAAGAGCGTGTGTTTGAGGAGAATTGACCCCATGAAAACAAAGAGAAAAAAATTGATCACTGTGATGATCGGCATCATCCTTTTGATCAGCCAGCAAATTATTGCGGGTACGGACTACACCAAGACCGTAACTTCAACAGGAGGAACAATAAGCGCAACCGAGTTTATTTCAGGACTATCAGGAGCAACAATCCCGCAAACGAATAACTAAACACAGCCGGGCGTCGGCAGCTCGTCGGTGCCCGGCTCTTTCTATTCATTTCAAAATTCAAACTACCCTTATGAGAAAATCAATTACTACAGGACTGATCGCTCTCTTAGCGATCGTGATGTGCGCCGCCATCGCGCAGGCGCAAAACCCCACAAGCGGCACTACTGGTTCGCTGACGTGGAAGTACGACACGGGCACAAAGACCCTCACCATCTCGGGGAAGGGGGAGATGCCGGACTATGTCGTGAAGAACCAGGCGCCATGGCAAAGCCTCAATAAAGAGGTGCTAAAACTCGTGGTAGAAGAAGGTGTGACAGGAATAGGAAACAATGCTTTTCGATATGCGGGTAAACTTATTTCCGTAACCCTCCCGACGAGTTTGACCCGGATAGGGAATATGACTTTTATACACTGCTGGAGCCTGCCGATGGTGAAGCTCCCCGCCGGAATAACGCACATCGGGGATGAAGCATTCAAGGGTTGTCAGAGCTTGGTTTTGGATTCGCTTCCGGCTGCGTTGCAAGAGATCGGGAAGGGTGCTTTTGAATGGTGCGAAAAATTATCTTCAGTAACACTTCCGTCAAGTGTGAAGGCGATTGGATACGGTGCCTTCTCCGGATGCAAGAACCTGAAGAGCCTCACCGTAGACATGAAGACACCGCCGGACATCAATAAGAAAAACGTCTTTGGGGGAGTCCCCGTAGCTAATGTCACCCTGACGGTGCCGAAGGGATCGAAGGCCGCCTATGCCGCCGCACCGGTGTGGAAGGAGTTCAAGCAGATCGCCGAGAGCACCGTCGCTAACGCCGCCGTGCCTGAGGCGCGCATCTATGCTGCCGAGGGGTTGGTATACCTCACCCTGCCGCAGGCTGCGACGGTACGCATCTATAACCTCAATGGTGTACTCGTTCGGAGTCTTACGGCACCCGCCGGCCTGACGACGGTAGCTCTGCCTACGGGCATTTACATCGTACGCACTGGCGAACGCACCGAGAAGGTTTTTGTGAACTAATAGGTCACTCATATAGATAGTAAGTATTAGAAGCCATGATGTTAGAGCATAATTCAGTAGAATATCCAGATGCTGCTGAAAGTCGTCCACAACAAACGATTATAATTCAGCAGGCAGAGACTAAACAGGGTAATGGTATAGGTGTTGCAGGCTTTGTGTTGGCACTTCTCGGGCTGTTATTCGGTTGGGTTCCTATCTTATGTTTCATACTGTGGATTTTGGGATTGGTCTTTTCATTTGTCGGACTATATAAAAGACCCAAAGGTTTAGCGATTGCAGGATTGTGTATATCGTTTATTTATTTCATAATCATGGTGTCTATAGCCGGATTGTTTGCAGCAGCATTCGGCTTCTTAAGATAAAAGCCTCTCTAAACTAACAGCTTCTTAATGATTGATCCGGGTGACCCATTCCTCATAGGGGGCGAAAGATTTTTCGCCCTCCTATGAGGAATGCCCTCATCCGGTACCTTTGTAAAAAAACAAAGGCCGAAATCAGTGATTCCAGTGCTTTGTAAAAAAACAAAGGCCCGGAATCAGCGATTTCAGTGCTTTGTAAAAAAACAAAGGCCCGGAATCAGCGATTTCAGCGCTTTGTAAAAAAACAAAGGCCCGGAATCAGTGATTTCAGTGCTTTGTAAAAAAACAAAGGCCGGAATCAGCGATTTCAGGGTCATGTAGAAAAACAATAAAAACAGGTATGGGCCGATTATTAATGGTGGGGCGGGGCCATTCTGCCCTGGCTCCGAGGTAATCATGGATAATTAATCATTGCCCCTTACACCGTAAAACTTCAAAACGAGAGAGTATATGACAAAGAAGAAAAACGTAAGCATCGACACCTTCAGTGTCGGCAGGCTGATGGTCCAAGAGGACTACGGCTTCCAAACATTAGCCAAAGAGGCCATCGTCAAGTTGCCCTTAGAGGTGAGCGCACCGGGCTTTTCGCCCAGATTGAAACAGTCGGTTGACGACTTTAACACGGCCTACGGCGAGTTTGACGACGCCCTGAAGGCGGCCGCGGCACTGCCCTCGGTGGCCGCCGCAGCCAAGTACGACAAGGAACGCGACGACGCCTGGAACGCGATATACAGCTTCGTCAAAAGCACCACCCGACACCCCAACACCGAGGTTGCCGACATCGCCATCGTGGCGCTGAAGCACTTCAAAAAGTATGGCAACGCGCTGCGCATGAACCAGTCTGCCGAAACGGGTGTGCTCAACAACCTCCTCCAAGACCTCCACGCCCTTGGCAACGAGAAGCTGACCAAGGCCGGACTCAAGCCCTTCGTCGATGACTTGGAGCAGAAGCAGAAAGCCTTCATCCAGTCCGTCACGCCCCGCTCCGACGAGGAGGGCGCCCGCCTTGTGGGCATTGTCAAGGAGAAGCGCACCGCCGCCGATGAGGCTTATCGCGATCTGGTCTACTCCGTCAACGCCCTGGTTCATCTCAACGGAGATGAGCACTTCAAGGGCTTCATCCTGAACCTCAACGCACTCATCAAGCGTCAAGAAGAGCAGGTAGAGCTTCGCCAAACGATGGCCAAAAAGCGTGCAGAGAAACATCCCAAGGATCCCAAGACGCCCAAAGAGCCGAAGGAACCGAAGGAACCGAAGCAGCCGAAGCAGCCCGGAGGAGGCGACGACATCCACCAGCCCGAGGAACCACCCAAGAAGCCTGAAGACAAGGATAAGCCGAAACAACCCGAGGGCGGTGGCGACGACATCCACCTGCCCGAGGAGCCACCGAAGAAACCGGGCGATCAAGGATAAGCCGAAGCAGCCCGAGGGTGGCGACTTGATTCACACACATGCTCCGCACGCGTATCGACTGCGTTGCGGAGCGAAAGGGGGGGTAGGCGGGGATCCTCGTCTTCCCCCTTTTTTTAATTCTCACGACACAAAAACTTTTTAGATAGATGAAAACAAGACTACATCTTACACTATGGCTCATCGCCCTACTACTCGGGCTGATGGGCACCTCCCTGCACGCCAAGGGGCAGACAAGCGGAACCTTCGGAAAGAATAATGCGCTCAAATGGGAGTATAACACGACTACAAAAGCCCTCACCATCTCGGGCAGAGGCGACATACCGGACTATCTCTTTTACGAACGCCAGACCTACGTGCTGAAGATGCCCTGGGTGGCTTTTCTTAAAGAAATGGTGGCTGTGGTCGTAAAAGAAGGGGTCACCAGTCTGGGGAAGGGTTCCTTTTGTGACTCTGAATCACTTGTCTCCGTCACCCTGCCCGAGAGTCTGCGCAAGATTGGGCCTGAAGCCTTTGCGAATTGCGAGAAATTACCGGCAGTGAAGATTCCGGCCGGCGTGAAAGAGGTAGATGATTATGCATTCACGGGTTGCTCCGTCTTGGCAGCTTTTATTGTTGATAGAGGAAACAGCACGTATAGCACCGTTGACGGTGGTGTGCTGATTAATAAAAAGGAGGCGAAGTTGGTTCACTATCCCGCAGGAAGGCCTGATAAAGTGTATCATATTCCTGCTGGCATAAAAACAACGGCGAACTATGCCTTTGACGAGTGTCGGCTGAATGCAGTTACGTTTCCCGCCGGAATGAAGAGTCTCGGGATTGGGGCATTTGCTTATTGTGAAGAGTTGGAGTCTGTCACCTTTCCAGACGGATTCAGCTCACTCGAGTTGGAGTCTTTTGTTGGCTGTGAAAACTTGAAAAGGGTCATCCTGTTAGGAAAAACGCCTCCAGAGGCTCAGAATTTCCGCGTCTTCGACCGGGACGCTTGTTCCAAAGCCACCCTGATCGTTCCCAAGGGTGCGAAAGCCGCGTATGCCGCCGCCCCGGAGTGGAAAAGGTTCAAGCAAATCACGGAGGCCAATACTACCGCCAACGCCCTGCTGCCCGAGGCGCGCATCTACACGGCCGACGGTAGACTCTATCTCACGCTCTCCCGCGCCGAAACGGTACAGGTATATAATGTGTCCGGTGCGCTTGTCCGCACCTTCAATGCTCCTGTGGGCGAAACGTCTGTCACGCTGCCGCAAGGCATCTACATCGTACGCACTGGCGAACGCACCGAGAAGGTGTTAGTTGATTAATGATTGAGCCGGGTGGCCTCTCACCCTCACCTCCCAAACGTGACAAGGGCACCCTCACCAAGAGGGCGCCCTTGCTTATATCCGGCTGCCATTTTGCAGGGGGCAACCGGAAAGAAGAAAAAAAGACGAGTTTACTTTTCCATGTCCTCGCCGCCGGTGTAGGTGCGGCGGACGGCGCCCTTGTAGTCGATCGTGGGGCGTTGCTCGAGGTATTTGATGATGGCATCGGCCGACTTCATGTGCAGGTTCGTGCCCTCCTTGTCGGCCCGTTTGTAATCGGCAACGGAAGACACGTAGCTGTTCAAGGCCACCTTGTAGGTACGCTTCTCGTCAAACTTTCCGCCCTTTTCGCCGCGCACCTTGATGCCCTTCACCTCGCGGTTGGTACGCCCGAGGTCGATCTGGTACGTGATGCCGGAGACGTAGGCGGGGCCGTAGTCGTCGGCGCGGCAGATGGCCTTCAGCAGCTCCTTCACCTCGGCGCCGGTCAGGTTAAACACCATCAGGTCGTTGCCGAAGGGATCAAGGCGGAACACGTCGCCGACGGTGATGCCGCCCTTGGGGAGCGTTTCGTAGCGTACGCCGCCGCAGTTCTGCACGGCGATGTCGGCTCCCGCGGCTGCACGCTGCGCATCAGCCATCAGGCAGCCTAACTCTTGCTTGTCGGAGAATCCGTTGGGCACCTGCGTCAGCACACGGTTAAGCACCGGGTTGTCGCTGAACTTATCCACCAGCGCCTTCACCTTCTGGTCGATGCGGGGCGAGTTGTCGATGGGGATCAGGTGCGCTTGCTTGTCGATCACCTTGCCGTCTTGCAGCTTGAGCTTGATCTCCGTCACGTAGGCCAGCTTCTTGCCAGCTTGGGTTATGAGCACGCCGCTGTGGAGGTGGTTGCCGTGGAGCGCCGTGTGCGTGTGTCCGCCCACGATGAGGTCAGCCTCGGGGAAGACTTTAGCTAATTCAATGTCCGCCTCATAGCCGTTGTGGGTAAGTAGGATGAGCACGTCGCAGCGGTCGCGCAGCCATTTATACTCCGGGGCTACGTCGTTCGGATAACGGAAGGTGATGCCTCGCATCGCATCCGGGTGGGCATCGGGTATGCCATTACGGTTCACCTGAATCAGCCCTAAGATGCAGAAGCGGATGCCGTCGCGTTCGAAGAACTTATACGGCTCGACGTGCAGCCGCAGCGTGTCGTTGGGATACATATTGGCGCATACGTAGCGGAAGTTGGAGAGGTTGATCAGCTCGCGCAAGCCATCGATCTTGGAGTCGAACTCGTGATTGCCAATGGCCGAGAGGTCGAACCCTACGCTGTTCATCAGCGCCACCATGGGGTAGCCTGTGACGGGATACATGTCATTGATCGGATTGCCCGTACGGTTGTCGCCGCCCGAGAGCAGCAGCAGGTTGGGGTGCAGTTCGCGCACACTGTCGATGATGGCAGCAAAGCGGGGGAACTTCTCCACGGCCGCGTGCATGTCGTTCGTAGCAAGGATGGTAAACTCCTTCGTCTGGGCCGACACGCTCAGTACAAAGAGCGCCGTCAGCAGGGATAAATAATAACGCTTCATGGTTCGTTGGGTTTTGGGTTATGATGCTGGTTGAATAGGGTGTTCTTCTTCGTTTTTCTTCCCGCGCTTCTTCAGGAAGACGATTCCCGCGATGGCCACCACAAGCAGCGCGATGCCAATGATCGGCCGATAGACAAGCCACGCAATAGCGATGATGATGAGCGACCACGCCAAGCCTAACACCCAGCTGACAAGCCCCACACCAGCATCGACCACGCTGCCCAAGAACGGCAGCACCTTAAACAGCATCGGCAGCAATCCGAACATGCCCTTCAGGCCGCCCACGACGAGCAATAAACCCAGCGCACGGAGCAGCCATGTCCAAATGTTGTTCTCCGATTTTGCATGCTCAAACATCTCGTCCGCATCCACCTTGCCCATCTCTGTGCGGATGAACGTCTTTCCGTTCTTCGCCTTGTAGGCCTTGAATGTCGAGCCATCCACCTGTGCGATGATGGAGATGTCGGCCGGATCCACCTTCGTAAACGTCACGCGCACGTCACCCACTTGTGGGTTGTTGGGCGAGGTGCCTAAGTAGACGGTGTTCGAATTCGTGTGCACCATCGAGGCTTCGTCGAGCCTACGCCTCGTCGTGAGGTTGTCGTTCGGATTTCTTGCAGCCATATGCAGTTGCTCATCCCAAGCAAACTGTTGCTCTTCCGTCATGTGCACTTCAGCTGGGCTGCTTCCGCTGATCGATTCCTTGATCAATTCTGGCAGTGTGTAGGCGCCGAAGGTCACGTTGTCAGCCGTGGTCTTTTTATCCTCCACTTCCGCCAGCACCATGTTCGCGTTCTGATACGACGGGTCTTTGAATTCGCTTGATTTCACCGGCGCGTCGGTCCACTTCTTCTCGTAGGTATACGTAGTAACCGTCTCCTTTTCGCCGCCGATTTTCTCGCGCTCCTTTGTTTCCGTGACTTCCACCCACTGGTAGTACTCCACCTTGCGGTTGAGCTGGATGGCCAACTCGCGGACGCCGAACATCTCGTCCACGAGCGTGTCTTTCGTGTCTGCAAAAGCTGATGCGTGAATCAGCTTGCCGTTGAGTGAGGCGTCGATCTTTGAGACGTCGGCCACGTTCTGCACGTTCGAGGCTGCATCGCCGATGGCTTTCGCCGTCTTCACCGATCGCCCTTCGTTCCACCACAGCAGGCAGGTACCGATAATGAATATCAGCAATCCGCCTACCATTCCTTTTGCTGAGCCGGCCACGCGTTGGCCGTAGCTCGTTCTTGTTGTTTCTGTATAAGCCATAATCGTATAGATAAAAATTAGTGTGTCATCTCTATTTCTTGTCGTTGGAGGGGTTGCGCCTCATCCAGCCAAGGATTTTTTGTTTCCAGTTTGCCTCTTTACGCTGTTCCTCATGTTGCAGTGAGGCCGCCCAATTGTCGCATTGCTCAATCAGCAATTCACAATAGCGATCCAACTGTTTGGCTCGCATCATCAGGGCTTCTTTGCTAATATTTTCTGCCATCGTCGTATTCGTTTTGGTTTTCGGGGGCAAAGTTACGGGCATGCAGAGCGCTCATTTTGTACGTAAGATTACGTATACGCAAATGTTAACGGAACAAATATATTGTTCTTATCTGAGATGTCGACGGCGGTGGCCTCCTGGGAGAAGAGGTGGAGGCATGGAGGGGGAGACTGTGGCTAACGATGCGATGCCTGATGATTATAGATCATGCGAAGGTTTGTGTATATGGGGGTGGGGAGGGCTGTTAAAAGATGTCCCACACCTCGATTCTCTTTCTGTACGTATGTCGAGCAATAGAAAGGATGGGAGGGGGCGGAGAGCTTCGCGTGGAGGGGTCTATCTTCGCAGCCGGATTGATTATTTTGATTATGAAACAGAACGAAAACATCCGCCCGAAGGCGGAACGTAGGGGGCTGGCCCAGACGATGCGGGCTGTCGTGTGTGCACTGCTGGTGGCGGCAATTGTGACTGCGTGCGGCGGGAAAGGAACTTATTACGAGGAGGAGGGATCGATTTTCCACACCGTATACCATATTAAATACCGCACGAACAAGGGGCCGCTGACGGACAAGATCGCGGCTGAGCTGCAGGCCTTCGATGCGTCGCTGAATCCCTTCAATAAGGAGTCGATCCTGGCGCGGGTGAACCGAAATGAGGAGGTGGAGGTGGACGATTGGTTCGTGACCGTCTTCAACCGCGCGATGGACGTTGCGGAGCGGTCGGGCGGCGTGTTCGACGTCACCGCGGCGCCGCTCATCAACCTCTGGGGCTTTGGCTATGAGCAGAAAGACAGCGTATCGCCGGCCGTGATCGATAGCATGCTCCAGTTTGTGGGCTACCGCAAGGTGCGGCTCGACGGACGGCGCGTGGTGAAAGACGATCCGCGGCTCGAACTCAGCTTCTCGGCCATCGCCAAGGGTTATGCCTGCGACGTGGTGGCGGCGTTGCTCGAGCGTGAGGGCGTGGAGGACTACATGGTGGAGATCGGCGGCGAGGTGGCCTCGCGCGGCATGAATGCGCGGGGCGAATGCTGGCGCATTGGCATCAATAAGCCGGAGGACGACACGACGGGCGTGAAGAACGATATGCAGGAGGTGGTCGAGCTCTGCGGCCGGAGAGGCATGGCTACGTCGGGCAACTACCGGAACTTCCACGTGCGCGATGGCAAGAAGGTGGCGCACACGATCGATCCGCGCACGGGTTACCCTTCGCAGCAGAACATCCTCAGCGCAACGATCGTGGCACCAGACTGCATGACGGCTGATGCCTATGCGACGGCCTTCATGGCGATGGGTCTCGACGCGGCCTGTCGCATGGCGGAGTCGGTGCCGGAGATCGCCTATTACGTGATCTATGCCGACACGTCGGGCGTGCACCGCGTGAAGATGTCGCCGGCGATACAGGAGATGATCGTGGGGGAAACGAAAAACGAGGAGTAAAAAAATGAGAGACGAGGGGGAGCTTGTATAAAAATCCAAGCCTTGGAATCGCTGATTCCGGCTTATGTTGACAACATAACCTCCGGAATCACTGATTTTGGCCCCATGTTGACAACATAACCTCCGGAATCATTGATTTTGGCCCCATGTTGACAACATAACCTCCGGAATCACTGATTTTTCGGCCTATGTTGACAACATAACCTCCGGAATCACTGATTTTGGCCTCATGTTGACAACATAAGCTCTGGAATCACTGATTCCGGAGCTTCGACGGGCGTCCGAGCACTAACCTGCGAAATGCTTGGGAGCCATAAAAGGAAGGAGAGAAATACTTGCATAACCCTACTACACTACATTATTGATTATGGAAGAGAAAGACATAGAGGCGCGCGTAGAGAAGGCGCGTGCATTGTTTCAGGAGGGGTATAACTGCGCACAGGCGGTGTTCCTGACTTACAGCGATATGTTCGGCATGGACACAGCGCTGGCGGCACAACTTACGGCATCGTTCGGCGGAGGCATGGGGCGGATGCGTGAGGTGTGCGGCACGGTCAGCGGGATGGCGATGATCGCCGGGCTGATGGAGCCGGCCAATGATCCGAAGGATAAGGAGGCCAAGGCGCGGAATTACGCCTTGGTGCGAGAGTTTGCCGATGCATTTCGGCAGAAGAACGGCTCCATCATCTGCCGCGAACTCTTGGGCCTTGACAAGAAGGAGGGCAATGCCTCCGTGGCCCCTCGCAAACGTCCCTGTGTGGAGTTTGTGGCTACTGCCGCCCGGATTGTGGGGGAGAAATTGGCGGAGAGAAAAGACAAATAGAAAAAAGAACAATGGAAAGTTTCAATGAATTGATGATGCGCCGCCGCAGCTCGCGGAAGTTTACGGCCGAACCAATCGCACCGGGCCAGGTGCAGGAATTACTGAAGGCGGCGCTCGTGGCGCCCACGTCGAAGAACTCGCACTCGTGGCAGTTTGTGGCCGTCGAGGATCGCGAGATGTTAGAGCGATTGGCAGCCTGTCGGAAGATGGGCAGCTCCTTCCTCTCCGGCTGCGCGCTGGCCGTGGTGGTGATGGGCGACGTGACCGTTACGGATGTGTGGGTGGAGGACGCTTCGATCGCCGCCGCATACATGCAGCTTCAGGCTGAAGATCTCGGCTTAGGCAGCTGCTGGTGTCAGGTGCGCAACCGCCACACCGAGGCTGACACCGAGGCCGAGCAGTACGTCCGCGACCTGCTCGACATCCCCTACCAGCTCGGCGTCGTCTGCATCGTCGGCTTCGGCCACCGCGAGCGCGTCGGGCGGCCACACGACGAGGCCTCGTTGCTCTGGGAACGCGTGCATATCGGTCGCTTCCGCACGGCGGAGGTGGCCGGTGACGGCGAGGCGCAGGCATGAAGACAACGGCCGTAATGATCGGTGCCGGGCGCGTGGCCACGCATCTTGCGCAGGCGTTGCGTGAGCGTGCGGGGCTGCGCCTCGTGCAGATCTACAGTCGAACGGCGGAGCATGCCCAGGCGTTGGCCGATGGGTCGGACGGCGCGGCGTGGACGACGTCGGCCGAAGCCGTGCGCACCGATGCTGACGTGTACGTCTTCTCGCTCAGCGATGATGCCTTGGCTGACGTGGCCAGCCGGGTGCCGACGAACGACGGGCTGTGGCTGCACACGGCGGGCAGTGTGCCGATGGATGTATTCCGCGGCCGGGCGCATCGCTACGGCGTGCTTTATCCGCTGCAAACCTTCTCGCGCGACAGGTCGGTGGACTTCCGTCGGGTGCCCTGCTTCGTGGAGGGCTGTACAGCGGAGGTGACGGACGAGGTGCGGGCGTTGGCCGAGCAGCTCTCGGACGAGGTGCATGCCTTACCCTCCGATCGCCGGGCGTACCTGCATTTAGCGGCCGTCTTTGCTTGTAACTTCACGAATCACATGTACGCCTTGGCCGACGAGATCGTCCGTGCGCAAGGCATCGACGGGGCAGTGCTCCGTCCCCTCATCGACGAGACGGCAGCGAAGATCCATCGCCTCACACCGCGCGAAGCGCAGACGGGTCCGGCGGTGCGATGCGATCGCGCCGTGATGGAGCGTCAGGCGGCGATGATCACCGATCCGGAAGTCAGGCAGCTGTATGAAGCGATCAGCCGCGGGATCTATGCTAAACAACTAAAAACTAAAAACTAAAAACGAAGGGGGCAATCGTCTGTTCCTGCTTTTCGTTTTTCGTTTTTTTACTATTCACTTTCAAACAATGATTCCCTACGATTTAGCCCTGATCAGGGCGTTTCTTTTCGATGTGGACGGCGTGTTGTCGTCCGACAAAATCCCGCTGGCTGATAATGGCGATCCGCTGCGCACGGTAAACATCAAGGACGGCTACGCTCTGCAGCTGGCCGTGCGCCACGGCTACGAGACGGGCCTCATCACGGGTGCTTACACGGAGAATATCCGCCTGCGCTTCGAGCGCCTCGGTGTGCAACACATCTACCTGCGCAGCAGTGTCAAGATCATCGATTACGAGGACTTCCTCCGGCGGACAGGCCTGCGCGACGAGCAGGTGGCTTTCGCTGGTGACGATATACCAGACTATGAGGTGATGCGTCGCGTGGGGCTGTCCATCGCGCCCAGTACGGCGGCGCCAGAGATCAAGGCTGTGGCTCGCTATGTCTCGCCGCTGGCTGGTGGCGACGGCATCGCCCGCGAGGTGATCGAGCAGACAATGAAGGTGCAGGGCACATGGATGTCTGACAAGGCGTTTGGGTGGTGAATGAGAGGGTAGAGAGAAGAGGGTAGATGGAAAAGCTGATTATTCAGATCGAGGCGAGCAAGGATTATTTTGATGGGTATGCCGTCAATGTGGATGGAATCTACGGAGCGGGCAGCTCGGTGGAGGAATGCAAAGCCGATGTGAACCGGGGACTGAGGTTGATGATCGAATCGGCCTCCGCACGCGGCGATCGTGGCTTGCCGGAGTGGCTCGTGAGGGGTGATTATGTGATCGAGTACACGTATGACATACCGAACGTTTCGAGCCGTCGGAGGCGGGTGATTAGGGAGCGAAGGGTAGAGATGCCAGGGTAGAGGCGCAAAAGCATACGCCTCTGTGTACGCAGCTCCCCCGCTGCCTTTGGGCTGGGATTCTACATTTGCGGCCGTTAAATAAGGAATATCAATCATGATTACAGTAGACCAACTGAAGGATATGTTGGAACGCGAGCAGGCGTTGAGGAGGTTTCTTTGACGTCGATGCAAAGACCGTTCAATTAGAAGAAGAAGAGCTGCGCACGCGCGACCCGGCCTTCTGGGAAGATGCCAAACGCGCCGAAGCGCAGATGAAGGTCGTCAAGGACCTCAAGAAGTGGATCGAGTTATACAACGAGGTGCACAACGCCACTGAGGAGCTCAGCCTCGCCTTTGAGTACGCCAAAGAGGGCGTCACCACGGAGGCAGAGGTGGATGAGGCCTACGCGCACACGAAGGAGCTCATCGAGAACCTTGAGTTCCGCAACATGCTGCGCGGCGAGGCCGACGCCATGAACTGTGTGCTCAAGATCAACTCCGGAGCCGGAGGAACGGAGAGCCAAGACTGGGCCTCGATGCTCATGCGTATGTATATGCGTTGGGGCGAAGCCAACGGCTACAAAGTGACCATCAGCAACCTGCAGGAGGGCGACGAGGCCGGCATCAAGACGGTGACGATGAACATCGAGGGCGACTACGCCTACGGCTACCTGAAGGGCGAAAACGGCGTCCACCGCCTCGTCCGCGTCTCGCCATACAACGCGCAGGGTAAACGCATGACCTCCTTCGCCTCCGTCTTCGTCACCCCGCTGGTGGATGACACCATCGAGGTCAACGTCGAGCAAGCGCGCATCTCGTGGGACACCTTCCGATCTGGCGGCGCTGGCGGACAGAACGTCAACAAGGTGGAGTCTGGCGTGCGTCTGCGTTACCAATACAAAGACCCTTACACCGGTGCCGAGGAGGAGATCCTCATCGAAAACACCGAGACGCGCGACCAGCCGAAGAACCGCGAGAATGCGCTGCGCCAACTCCGCTCCATCCTCTACGATCGCGAGATGCAGCACCGCATGGAGGAGCAAAACAAGATCGAGGCCGGGAAGAAGAAGATCGAATGGGGATCGCAGATCCGCAGTTATGTCTTCGACGATCGCCGCGTGAAGGATCACCGGACGAACTTCCAAACCTCGGACGTGGGCGGCGTGATGGATGGCAAGATCGATGGCTTTATTAAGGCTTATCTCATGGAGTTTGCCAGCGCTGAGTGAGACTTTTGGATCGTGGTGCATCTGCCGCCACGCTGCAAAGTCTCATGCATCACTCCATTATGACAACTACCCAATCTTATGAATGAAGCGAGCAGAGCCCTGCGATTCATGTTCATCGTGCAGGGCGAGGGGCGCGGACACCTGACCCAGGCGCTCTCGCTGGCCGACATGCTCCGCCGCCACGGGCACGAGGTCGTGGAGGTGCTCGTCGGCAAGAGCCACGGCCGCGAGGTGCCCACCTTCTTTCGTGCGAAGATCAAGGCGCCGGTGCGCGCTTATGAGGCGCCCTCGCTCATCTACAAGAAGGATCGCAAACGACTTGACAAGCTCCGCACGGCCTTCTACAACGGCAACCCGCGCAAGCTGCGGCAGTACAGCCGAAGCATTGAGATGATCCACCGCAGGATACTGAAGCAACACCCCGATGTGGTGGTGAACTTCTACGAGATCTTGCCTGCGCTCACCCAGCTGCGCTTCCGCATGGACATCCCCTTCGTCAACATCGCCCACCAATACCTGCTGCGCCATCCCGATTATCGCCACGGCAAGGGCGACGCGCAGAGCATGCTCATCCTTCGCCTACACACGCTCCTGACCGGCATCGGCGCCACGAAGCTGCTGGCCCTCTCCTTCTACCCCATCAAGGCCTGTCCGCGCGAGCGCATCGCCGTCGTCCCCCCGCTGCTCCGCCGCGAGGTGATGGAGCTGCAGCCCACGGAGGGCGATTACATCTTGGGTTATATGCTCAATCAAGGCTTCGAGAACGAGGTGCGACGCTGGCACGACGCCCACCCGGACGTCCGCCTGCATTTCTTCTGGGACAAACGCGACGCACCCGCGGAGCTCCGCGTGGACGACACGCTCACCCTCCACCGCATCGACGACGAACTGTTCCTGCGCTACATGGCCTCCTGCCGCGGCTACATCACCACCGCCGGCTTCGAGTCCGTCTGCGAGGCGCTCTATCTCAACAAGCCCGTCATGCTCATTCCCGCCCACCTTGAGCAGGAGATCAACGCCGCCGACGCCTCGTCCATCCCCGGCGCCGCCACCGTCGGCCGCTCGTTCGACCTCTCGCAGCTACAGGCCTTCATGTGCGAGCCCCGCACGTTCGATTACGACGCCTTCCGCCGCTGGATTCTCTCGGCCGAAGAGGTCTTCATCCGCGAGCTCACGTCAGAAGTGGGCCGCTAATCGCTGGGCAGCCGTGAATCATCTTTTGAAAAGATGCGGTAGGAGTCCAGAGCCGCATCTGGCGACCAGAAATGGCTAAAAAGTGGTTTTACGCCATTTCTGCTGAAAAGATGAGGCATAGAGCCTCCGTCGATACATACGTTTCCACCCGTTTGCCCGTTAAAAGAAGCCGGTTTACACAATAAATAAATAGGATGAAGAGACAAAGACGATATACACGATGCAGTCTGCTGGCCACGGCGCTCAGCCTCTGTTTGGCCTTCGCCTCGGCACAGCGAATCAAGATCTCCGGCAATGTGCGCGACGCCGATGGCAACCCCGTGGAGTTAGTCTTGGTGCAAGTCAAGCAGACGATGAACGGCGCCATGACCGACGAGAAGGGCTTCTATTCGCTCTCCGTATCGCCGGCGGACTCCGTCGTGCTCGTCTTCTCCTGCCTCGGCTACCACAAGGCCGAGCGCATCATCCCGCGGCCCGCGGCCGACATGCGCGTGAACGTGCAACTGACCTCCGCGGCGCTCGAGCTGGGCGAGGTGTCCGTCACGGCTACGCGCCGACAAACGACGACGATGGAAAGCCTCGACGCCAACCGAATCAAGATCCTGCCCGACCCCTCGGGGGGCAGCATCGAAAGCCTCGTGGTGACGTACGCCGGCGTCTCATCCAACAACGAGCTGAGCTCTCAATACTCCGTCCGTGGCGGTAGCTACGACGAGAATATGGTCTACGTCAACGGCATGGAGGTGTTCCGCCCGCTCCTCATCCGCTCCGGGCAGCAGGAGGGGTTGAGCTTCATCAACCCCAACCTGACGGAGCAGGTGCAATTCTCGGCCGGCGGATTTGAGGCGCGCTATGGCGACAAGATGAGCTCCGTGCTCGACATCACTTACAAGCGCCCCCGCGGATGGGAGGGCGCCGCCACGCTCGGCATGCTGGCCTCCTCGCACCCCACGCTCAGCACGGCCAACGCCTATGTGGGCAGTGCCGGGAAGCGTTTCACGCAAGTCACGGGCATCCGTTACCGCATGTCCAGTTCGCTCCTCAGCGACGCCGACGCCCGCGCCGAATACGAGCCGCGCTTCGTCGATCTGCAAACATTTATGACCTACCGCCCCGCGACGAAATGGGAGGTGAACTTCCTCGGCAACATCGCCTCCAACCACTACACCTACCGCCCCATCGAGCTGCAAACACGCTTCGGAACGACCGAGGAGGCGCGCGTCTTCCATGTCTACTTCGACGGCCGCGAGCGCGACCGCTTCGACACGTATTACGGCGCCCTGACGCTCAAACACACCCCCAGCGATAAGTCGGAAGTCGGCCTGCAAGCCTTCGCCTTCCGCTCCAACGAGGAGGAGAGCTACGACATTGAGGGCGCCTATCGGCTGGACAAGGCGGGCGAGGACAAGGAGGCGGAAGCCTCGTCGCTCTCCTTAGCGTCGTATTACGAGCACGCCCGCAACCGCCTTCAGGCCACCGTGGCGCACGTCGGCGTCTACGGCCTCTCCGGGCTGTCGTCGTTTCATACGCTCAAGTGGGGCGCCGGCCTCCAGTCGGAGCGTTTCGTAGATCGCATCAGCGAATGGGAGAGCCGCGACTCGTCGGGCTATTCGCTGCCGCAAACAGGCCGCGAAGTGAACGTCATTGCCAATCTCTTTTCCAACAACAGCCTGAGCAGCATGCGCGCCTCGGGTTATGCACAAGACGTCATCAAGTTTCGCACCCCGCAAGGGCTCTTCACCGTCATCGCCGGTCTGCGCGCCAGCTATTGGAGCTACAATCGCGAACTGCTCATCAGCCCTCGCGCCTCCGTCGGCTTCATCCCCACAGCCAACCAAGACATCACGCTCCGCTTCGCCACCGGCCTCTATTCGCAGTCGCCCTTCTACAAAGAGCTGCGTGTGGAGCAACAAGATGCCGGCGGCAATACCATCGTGCGCCTCAACAGCGACCTGAAAGCCCAACGCTCCATCCACTTCATCCTCGGTGGCGATTATAGCTTCAAGGTGGGCGGCCGCAACTTCAAGCTCTCGTCCGAGGTCTATTACAAGAACCTCAGCCGCATCAACCCCTACACGGTGGACAACGTCAAGATCCGCTACTACGGCGAGAACTGCGCACGGGGCTATATCGTCGGGTGGGACACGAAGCTCTTCGGCGAGTTCGTCCCCGGTGCTGATTCGTGGATTAGCCTCTCGCTCATGCAAGCCCGCCAGACGATCGACCGCGCCGGTCAGCCGACCGTGCATGCGCCCCTGCCGAACAGTCCGGCATACAACATCTCGCTCTATTTCCAGGACTACTTCCCCGGTTACCGTCGGGCCATGGTCAACCTGCGCGGCGTCCTGACCGGAGGCCTTCCCGTCACCGTCCCGCGACAAGGCTACACCGGCAGCACCTTCCGTACGCCCGCCTATCGACGTATCGACATCGGCTTCACCTACCAGCTCGTCGGTGGCGAGAGTCGCGTGATGGATAGCGGCCTCCTCCGTCACTTCAAGAACCTCTGGATCGGCCTCGACGTCTTCAACCTGTTAGACATCTACAACACCGGCTCCTACTACTGGATCACCGACGTCTACAACCACCGCTACGCCGTCCCCAACTACCTCACCGGCCGCCAACTCAACCTCCGCCTCAGCGCAGACTTCTGAGTGGGGGCGTCCTCGTCTCTATTTTTGTCCCATCAAACAAAACCGAAACATCATGTCAACAATAAACCTCACCACCCAAGAATTCACTTCCCGCTTGGATCAAGCCTTCGACCTGGCCGATAAGGGCGATAAAGTGATCATCCGTCGCGGTCGCAGACGGGCTTACCGGCTCCTCCCCTTCACCGAAGAGCCATCGGAAATCACACCCGAATTGCAAGCTAAAATCGACCAAGCAAGAGAAGAATATCGCTTAGGCAAATGCATTAAGCTGACAACGCACGAGGAAATCGATCGATATTTTGACAGTCTATGATCAAGACGCGATGAGATTTCAACGTACCCAGCAAACCTCCCCGGCCCCGGTGGGGCCTTGACTTTCTTTTCGCCTCCTTTTCTTGTGTCAAGACAAGAAAAGGAGGTTTTCCACTTTTCGTTTTTCGTTCCTCCCCCATGCTCACCACCCTCCTTCGTCCCCTGTTCATGCGACGTGCGCGCGTCATTGAGACGTACGCTGCCGAAGCCCACACCATCCAGCGCCGGCAGCTGGGCGACCTGCTCCGTGCCGCCCGCAACACCGAATGGGGACACACGCACCACTTCGATCGCCTCGCGAAGGCTGCCGATCCTTACGACGCCTTCCGCCGCACGGTTCCCATCAACGCTTACGAAGCCCTGCAACCCTACATCCGACGCATGATCGACGGCCAGCGCGATGTGCTCTGGTCCGGCACTGTCCGGTGGTTCGCGCAGAGCAGCGGCACTACCGACGCACGCAGCAAATACATCCCCGTCACTCCAGACATCCTCCGCCTGGCACACTACGCCGGCGGATTCGACACCGTCGCCCTCTATCTCCGCAACAACCCCCGCTCGCGTTTCTTTGACAAGAAAGGCCTCATCCTCGGCGGTAGCCATAGTCCTTCGCCCCTCAACGCTCGCGCCCACTGCGGCGACCTCTCCGCCGTACTACTCCAAAACCTCAACCCACTCGTTAACCTCGTCCGCGTACCCTCGCGCCGCATCATCCTCATGGATGAGTGGGAGGCCAAGATCCGCGCCATCGTGCAGAGCACACGTAAAGCCCACGTGGGAAGTATCTCCGGCATACCCTCCTGGATGCTCGTGCTTATCGAAGCCGTCATCCGCGACGCCGGCGCACGCACCCTCACCGACGTCTGGCCCGACCTCGAAGTCTTCTTTCATGGCGGCGTCGGCTTCGAGCCCTATCGCGACCGTTACGCCCGCCTCATCCCCTCGCCCGACATGCGCTACATGGAGACTTACAACGCCTCCGAGGGCTTCTTCGGCCTCCAGTCCGACCCCGCCGACCGCAGCCTCCTGCTCATGCTCGACTATGGTATCTTCTATGAGTTCATCCCCACCACCGCTCTCCCCACCGACGGCAGCCCCATCCCAACGGACGCTGCCCTGCCCCTCGACGCCGTTCGCACGGGCGAGAACTACGCCCTCGTCATCACCACCGCCGGCGGCCTCTGGCGCTACCTCATCGGCGACACCATCCGCTTCACCTCCCTGCGGCCGTATAAGTTCCTCATCACCGGGCGCACAAAGCACTTCATCAACGCTTTTGGCGAAGAGCTGATGGTCGATAACGCCGAGCGCGCCATCCGTCAGGCCGCGGAAGCCACCTCCGCCACCGTACGCGCCTACACCGCCGCGCCACGCTTCCTACTCACCGACCGCGCCAAAGGCCTCCACCGTTGGCTCATCGAGTTCGACACCCCGCCCACATCGCTCGACGCCTTTGCGGCCTCGCTCGATACCGCCCTCCAAGCCCTCAACTCCGACTACGCCGCCAAACGCTACAAGGAGATCTCCCTCGCCCCGCCCGAGATCATCCCCGCCCGCCGCGGCCTCTTCTCCGACTGGCTCCGCAGCCACGGCAAGCTCGGCGGCCAGCACAAAGTCCCCCCCCTGAGCAATACTTCCGACCTGATGGACGAGCTGCTCGCTATGAACACGACGAGCTAACGGCGAAAAATGGCCGGGCGCCCCCCGGCTATCTTTGCCCGCCGGTAATCCACCATACATTTATATACATGAACAACGAGATGAGAACGACAATCCTAACCCTCTGCTGCATGGCCGCGCTACTGATGGCCGCAGCGTGCAGCCACGAGAAAGAGGCGCGCGCGGAGCTGGATCGCGCCCGGGCGCTCTACGAAAGCCAGCAATACCCCGCGGCACGCAACGCCATCGACACCCTGCGCATGCGTTACCCCAAGGAACTGGCCGTCATGAAGGAGGCACTGCGGCTGATGCGCCTCGTGGATCGTGGCGAATGCGAACGAAACATCGCGTACTGCGACAGCCTCATTCCCGTGCGGGAGAGAGAGGTGGAGACGCTGAAGCAGGGCTTTGTCCTGGAGCGGGATGCACGCTATGAGGACGTCGGCCGCTATGTCCGGCCTGAGCACGCCGTGGAGCGCAACATCGGGCGGAGTTACCTGCGTTGCGGAGTGAACGAGCAGGGCGAGATCTACATAGCCAGCGTCTACAGTGGCACAGCGCCGATCAACCACACGGGGCTCAAGATCACGGCACCCGACGGGACGTATGCCGTGACGGCTGAGATCCCTTACGATGGGGACGTGAACTACCGCTTCCGGGATGACGGACGGACGACAGAGGTGGTGACGTATGCCGGTGATAATGGCATCGATGCGATTCGCTTCGTGGACGGTGTGGCCGACGGTACCCGCCTCAGGGCTGAGTACACGGGCGGACGCGCCTTCGCTATCGGACTGACCGAAGCCGATCGGCGCGCCATCTGCGCCACACTCCGCTTAGCGGAAGCGCTGACCGACATTGACGCCCTGCGTAAGGAGCGCGAGAAAGCGGCGCGGAAGGTGGCCTACATCGAAGAACGTGAGACGAAAGGCCTGCAAACGACGAGCGATGAGCCTCGCGGAAAGGGGAGAGAAGGGTCGAAATGAGTCGGGCGGGGATCATTGACAAGAGTTCATTTCTAATTCGGTCTACTTTTGGCCCCCATTGAAAAATAAGTATATCAGATATGGCACGACAGGAAGATTTATTCAAGAAACTGATTGCACACTGCAAGGAATACGGCTTCGTATTCCCCTCGTCAGAGATCTACGACGGGCTGAGCGCCGTCTATGACTACGGACAATACGGCGTCGAGCTGAAGAACAACCTCAAACGTTACTGGTGGGACGGCATGACCCTGCTACACGACAACATCGTCGGGATAGATGCGGCCATCTTTATGCACCCCACCGTCTGGAAGGCTTCGGGCCACGTGGACGCCTTTAACGACCCCCTCATCGACAACCGAGACAGCAAGAAGCGTTATCGCGCCGACGTGCTGATCGAGGATCACATAGCCAAGATCGACGAGAAGATCCAGCGCGAGGTGGAGAAGGCCGCCAAGAAGTTTGGCGACACCTTCGACGAGGCGATGTTTCGCAGCACCAACCCGCGCGTGGCCAAACACCAAGCCGAACGCGACGCCATCCACGAGCGCTACGCCCGCGCCATGAACGCGAACGACCTCGCCGAGCTGCGACAGATCATACTGGATTGCGAGATCGCCTGCCCCATCTCCGGCACGCGCAACTGGACGGACGTACGCCAGTTCAACCTCATGTTTGCCACCGAAATGGGTTCGACAGCCGATGGCGCCATGAAAGTTTACCTCCGCCCCGAAACGGCGCAGGGCATCTTCGTCAACTTCCTCAATGTCCAGAAAACGGGACGCATGAAGATCCCCTTCGGCATTGCTCAGATCGGAAAGGCCTTCCGCAACGAGATCGTCGCGCGGCAATTCATTTTCAGGATGCGGGAGTTTGAGCAGATGGAGATGCAATTCTTTGTTCGGCCAGGCGAAGAGCTCACCTGGTTTGCCCGTTGGAAAGAGGCGCGCATGCGATGGCACCGCAACCTCGGTATGGGCGACGCGAAGTATCGCTTCCACGACCACGAGAAGCTGGCTCACTACGCCAATGCAGCCACCGACATCGAGTTCGAGATGCCTTTCGGATTCAAGGAGGTGGAGGGGATCCACAGCCGCACCGATTTCGACCTGTCGCAACATGAGAAGTTCTCCGGCAAGAAGATTCAATACTTCGATGCAGAGCTGGCGGCGAGCTACACGCCGTATGTCATCGAAACCTCGATCGGTGTCGACCGACTCTTCCTCAGCATCCTGGCCGGGGCATACACCGAAGAGACACTGGAAGGCGGCGACACGCGCGTCGTACTGAAGCTCCCCCCTGCGCTGGCGCCCATTAAGTTGGCCGTGCTGCCCCTCGTCCGCAAGGATGGCCTGGCGGAGAAGGCCGAGGAGATACTCCACATGCTGCGCTTCGACTTCCGTTGCCAGTACGACGAGAAAGACTCCATCGGCAAGCGCTACCGCCGGCAAGATGCCATCGGCACCCCGTATTGCATCACCATAGATTACGACACGATGCGCGACAACACCGTCACGATCCGCTTCCGCGACACGATGGCGCAGGAGCGCGTGCCGGTGGACCGCCTGCACGAGATCATCTCCGACCGCGTCAGCATGCGCAGCTTATTGGAGGGCCTGAAATGAAGCGTAGACTACACTCCCCCTGGCCCTCCCTGCTCCTGCTCAGCGCCACCCTGCTGCTGGGTGTGGCCACGGCGTGCAGCAAGGTGGAGGACGACTCGGCCGACCGCTGGCGCGCGGCCAATGATGCGGCCTTCACAGCCATCAAGAGCAATCCCTCCTACACCGAGCTGAAGTCGCTCGGCAACGAGGGCAGCATATATTATAAGGTACTGCGGAAGGGCGCGGGCACGAAGCCTATCCTCTACACCACCGTGGTGAGCGTCTACGCCCGCGGCTGGTTCGTGGCCGACTATCCGGGCAAGGCGTATATCCGGCGCAACACCGTCGTCCAGTCGTGGACGGCGACCGACGGCGTGCCCCTCACCGCGAGCGTCTACCAGTTCGGGCTGCGCGCGAATAATTACAATGCTTACTTCTCCACCCGTGGCGTCCGCACGGCGCTGCAATACATGCACGAGGGAGACCGGTGGGAGGTGTGGGTGCCCTACACCCTCGGTTTCGGAGAGGACGAGGCGAAGATCTTTCGCAACCTGCTGCCGAGCAATTACGTCACCACCATCCCGGCTTACTCCACCCTTGTGTTCGAGATCGAAGTCGTCCGTGTAGGCTCATAAACCCAGCTCGCAGCTATGAAAAAAGCCTACATCGGACTCTGCCTCCTACTCACGATTGCACTCGCCATCTTCATTTACCTCTCCTTTCACGGCGACGCATTGGAGCAACACAACGTGAAGACGGGCTCCTTCGCCCGCGTACTCCTCGACACCACCACACGCACGCACACCCCGGCCGCGGCGACGAAGGCGGCCACTGCTGATGCCCCTGACCCAGCGTCGGCGACGGCTGGCAACGCCGACCGCGTGGCCCGGCCAGACTCCTCGGGCGAGCTCGACACGACGCGCAAGTCCATCCTCTTCATCGGCGACTCGATGCTCGAGGGGCTCGGGCCGCGCCTGGCCGCCTACGCCGAGGAAAACGGCCACACGCTCGTCAATGTCATATGGTACAGCTCCATCACCGAGGTGTGGGGGCGCACCGAAAAGCTGAAGGGGTATATCGATGAGTATCACCCGGACTACATCTTCGTCAGCCTCGGCGGCAACGAGCTTTTCGTCAGCAACATCCGCGACCGGAGGCAGAAATACCTCAACCACATCCTCTCGCAGATCGGCAACATCCCCTTCGTCTGGATCGGCCCGCCCAACTGGAAGCCCGACACGGGCATCAACGAGATGCTGGCCGAGACGATCGGCCCGGGGCGCTTCTACCTCTCCTATACCCCCCGACCAACACTACGACCGGGCGCGCGACGGCGCCCATCCGACGCGTGCCTCGGCCGCGGCGTGGATGGATCGCGTCTGCGCATGGGTCATGAAGGAGTCGGCGCACCGCATCGTCCTCCATCGCCCGAAGGCCGCCCGCGCCCATTGCCACACCGTCATCCTCGCTCCGGCCAAATGAAGGGGCGGAAGGGTGATTGCCCGAGATCGGTAATACATCCGCCGTTAGGTTTTTGTAGGGGCGTATCGCATACGCCCCACAAACGCCCCGACAGGGGCGAACGATTGTCCGATGGCCGGGTACCTGTGGGGCGTATGCGTGTGCGCCCTACATCGGGGGACATTCCCGTGTTGGGATTTCGTAGGGGCGAAAAATTTTTCGCCCCTACCCCCGTCCGGAAGAGGTATTGCCCGAAATCGGTAATACATCCGCCGTTAGGTTTTCGTAGGGGCGTATCGCATACGCCCCCCAAACGCCCCGACAGGGGCGAACGATTGTC